>NZ_LXSD01000001.1:0-3311 GCF_017168095.1 Lysobacter enzymogenes
CGCGCCGGCCGGCGCGTGACCGGCGCGAGCGCTGCGCCGGGCGCTTGAGTCCGAACGGCGGCGGGCCGCGCGGCCCGCCGCCGTATTTGTGACCGCGCCGCGCCGTGCTTTTGCCTAAGATGAGCGGATGAAGACACCGATGCCCACCCTTCGCAGTTTCGCCGGGGCCGAGATCGCGCCGTACCTGAACGCGATCGCCGCGCTGCGCATCGCGGTGTTCCGCGAATGGCCGTACCTGTACGACGGCGACGCCGCCTACGAGGCCAGGTACCTGCAGGTCTACCGCGACTCGTGGCGCAGCGTGGCGGTGCTGGCCTTCGACGGCGAGCGCATCGTCGGCGCGTCCACCGGGCTGCCGCTGGCCGACGAGACGGCCGAGATCCGCGCCGCCTTCGACGGCCATCTGGTCCGCGTCGAGCACGTGTTCTACTGCGGCGAATCGGTGCTGCTGCCCGAGTACCGCGGCCGCGGCGTCGGCCACCGCTTCTTCGACCTGCGCGAGGCGCATGCGCGCGCGCTCGGCGATTTCCGCTGGACCACGTTCTGCGCGGTCGACCGCGACGCCGGCGATCCGCGCCGCCCGGCCTTCCATCGCGGCAACGAGGCGTTCTGGAAGAAGCGCGGCTACACCCACCGTCCGGAACTGGTGGCGCGGCTGCCGTGGAACGAGGTCGGCCGCGGCGAGCGCGAGCATTCGCTGAGCTTCTGGCTGCGGCCGCTGGAGCGCGCGCGATGAAAGTGGCGGTGGCCAAGTACCGCATCGGCGCGCCGCGCGATTTCGCCGAGTTCGCCGACAAACAGGCGCAGTGGCTCAGCGCCGCGCGCAACGGCGGCGCGCAGGTGGCGGTGCTGCCGGAGTATCTGTCGCTGGAGTTGGGCGCGACCTTCGGCGCCGCCACCCAGGGCGACCTGCACGCCTCGCTGGTGGCGACCCAGCAGTACCACGGCGCGTGGCTGGAACTGTTCGGCCTGCTCGCGCGCGAGCTGCGCCTGCACATCCTCGCCGGCAGTTTTCTCTACGACCCCGGCCACGGCCGCTACCGCAACCGCAGCTACGCCTTCGCGCCCGACGGCGGCCGCGTGTGGCAGGACAAGCTGCAATTGACCGGGTTCGAGAAACAGGCCGGGGTGATCGAGCCCGGCGACGCGCTCAAGACCTTCGAACTGGCCGGTCAGCGCGCCGGCATCGCGATCTGCTACGACATCGAGTTCCCGCTGCCAGTGCGCGCGCAATGCGAGGCCGGGGCGCGGCTGTTGCTGGCGCCGAGCTGCACCGACACCGACGCCGGCGCCACCCGCGTGCGCGTGGGTTGCCTGGCGCGCGCGCTGGAGAACCGCGCCTTCGTCGCCCAGGCGGTGACCGCGGGCGAAGCGCTGTGGAGCCCGGCGCTGGACACCAACACCGGCGAGGCGGCGGTGTACGCGCCGATGGACGTCGGCCTGCCGGCCGACGGCGTGCTCGCGCGCACCCAGGGCGGCCAGCCGTGGGCGTTCGCGGAACTGGACTTCGCCGCGCTGGACGCCAGCCGCGAACGCGCGCAGGTGGCCAACGACCGCGACTGGGCCGGGCAGTGGAAGCCGGCGCTGGCGCGCGCGCAGGTGGTGCAGTGGGGCGGCGAGAAATAACCGCGCGGCGAGCGTGAGCGATGGCGGTCGCGGCTCGCGCCGCTCCTGCATGAGCTACCTGTAGGAGCGGCGCAAGCCGCGACCGCGAAAACCAGACAACGACGCCACCGCCGTACCCTCAACCGAACAACGACACCCCCGGCACCAACCACAGCGAAATCCCCGCAAGGGTCGAGCCGATCACCGTCGCCGCCAATACATCGCTGGGGTAATGCAGCCCCAGCACCACGCGCGAAGCCGCCACCGACGCGGTGAACGGCACCAGGATCCAGCCCAGCGCCGGATAGTGCGCCATCGCCACCAGGCTGAAGGCGACCGCGTGCAGGGTATGCCCGGACGGGAAGCTGAATTCGTCCAGCGGCGCGACCCAGGCGTGGATGCGCTGGTCGGACGCGAACGGGCGCGGGCGCCGGGTCCAGCGCTTGAGCACCTTGTACAGCGCCAGCGCGATCGCGCCGGTGGCGGCCAGGTGCGCGCTGGCGCACAGGCCGTCGTAGCCGTCGGCGAGCACCAGCACCGCCATCAGCGCATACCAGAACGCGCCGTCGCCGAGCCGGCTGACTGCGGCGAAATACGCGCGCGAGCCGCTGCGTTCGCCGAGGCGGTTGGCGCGCAGGCACCAACCGGATTCGCCGGCGATCAGACGTTTGCGCAAAGGCAACCGGTTCATACGACCTCCTGCTCGGGCTTGTTGTCGGGACGGGGTGCTTGCTTCGACCGGCGCGGCGCGCCGCCGCGCTCGGCCAGGCCGTGCAGCAGCGCGTCGAAATCGGCGGCGACCTGCTGCGGGCGCAGTCCGGCGATGGCCTCGCGGCCGGCGCGGGCCATGCGCGCGCGCAGCGCGTCGTCGCCGGCGATGCGCACGGCCGCATCGATGAAGCCGGCCTCGTCGCCGCTGCGCAGCGCCGCGCCGTGTTCGCCGTCGCGCAGGTGCTCGTGCGCGGCGCCGTAGTCGTAGGCCACCGTCGGCACGCCGCTGGCCATCGCTTCCAGGGTGACGTTGCCGAAGGTTTCGCTGAGGCTGGGGAACAGGAACAGGTCGCCGCTGGCGAAGTGCGTGGCCAAGGTCTCGCCGCGCTGCACGCCGCAGAACACGAAGTCCGGATTGTCGCGTTCCAGTTTCGCCCGCGCCGGGCCGTCGCCGACCCAGACGAAGCGCGCATCGGGCCGGTCGCGCTGCAGCGCGCGGAACGCGCGCACGGCCAGGTCGAGGTTCTTTTCCGGCGCGATCCGGCCGACGTAGATCGCGACCAGGCTCGCATCGTCCGCGCCCCACTGGCCGCGCAGACTGCGGTCGCGGCGGGCCGGATCGAACAGGGCCGTATCCACCGCGCGCGGCAGCCGCACCACGTCGCGGAAGCCGCGTTCGCGCAGGAAGTCGGCCAGCTCGCGGGTCGGCACCACGGTGGCGTCGGCGCCGTTGTGGAAGCGGCGCATCCACGCCAGCGCGGCGCCGACCAGGAACGGCGCGCCGTAGTCGCGCATGTACTCGTCGAAGCGGGTGTGGAAGCCGGTCGCGGCCGGGATGCCGAGCGCGCGCGCGGCCTTCAGCGCCGAGCCGCCGAGCGGGCCTTCGGTGGCGACGTAGATCGCATCCGGCCGCGCCGCCGACCAGGCCTGGCGCAGCCGCGCCGCGCACGGCAGGCCGAAGCGCAGGCCCGGGTAGCGCGGCAGGGGCAGGCCGC
>NZ_LXSD01000002.1:0-26908 GCF_017168095.1 Lysobacter enzymogenes
CGCCGTGCGCGCGCGGCGTCGCGCGCAGCGCGCGACCGCGCACGCGCACGGGAACGCGCACGCGCCGCCGCAGGCCGATCGAATCCGCGCCTGTCGAATCCGCGCCGAACGAATCCGCGCCGATCAAATCCGCACCGATCAAATCCGCGTCGCGGCGCGGAGCAAAAACCTTCGAACATTGCCACGCCCACGCGCACCGCAGCGGTCGCGCCCGCGGCTTCGCCTGCCCCAGGCCGTGGCCGCCATCCAGGTTTTCGCAACAGAAACATACTGCTCCGACGCATCGGCGAAACCGTGATGCCGCGCCGTCCGGGCGCCGCGCCGCCTGCCTACCCTCGCCTGCGGATCGCCCGCCGATCCGCCCGCCGCACACCGACCGCGAGGCCCGCCCAGCGCACCGACCCGGCTTCGCATGACGACACCCCATCCGACAGGAACCCCTCATGCGTTCTATCGCCTCCTCCGCTCCGACCGCGCTGCTGCGCGCCCTGCTGCCGTGCCTGGCGCTCGCCGCGATGCCGCTCGCCGCCCAGGCCGCATCGCCTTCGGCGGGCGCCGATCCGGCCGCGCCGCGGCAGATCCTGCCCAAGCCGATCAAGACCCAGCTCGGCCGCTACCAATCGCGCGAGTTCATCGAGGTCAAGTTCGTCGACGGCAGCCAGATCGCCGCGCACGACGGCCGCCTGCGCTCGGCCAAGCTCGGCGGCCTGGCCGCGCTCGACAGCCTCACCAGCGGCGCCGGCCCCGTCGCCGCGCTGGAACCGCTGTTCCGCGCCGACGCCGCGACCCTGCAGTCGCTGGCCGCCAACACCCAAGCGCAAGCCGACGCGCCCGACCTGAGCCAATGGTTCCGCCTGCGGGTCAAGCCGGGCCAGGACATCGCCCGCGTCATCGACGAACTCAATGCCATGAGCATCGTCGAAACCGCCTACGCCGCGCCGCTGGCGGTGCCGCTGCCGGCCTCGCCCAATTACGAGAGCAACCAGTACTACAAGCTGCCGGCCGCGCAGAACGGCATCGACAGCGAATACGCGCGCACCCAGCTCGGCGGCAACGGCGCCGGCGTGCGCGTGCTCGACATCGAGTACAGCTGGAACACCAACCACGAAGACCTGTCCAAGCTGCGCCTGGCCGGCGCGCGCATCAACAACGGCACGCCGAGCGATCCGTTCAACGACAACAACCACGGCACCGCGGTGATGGGCCAGCTGGTCGCCGACAACAACGGCATCGGCGTCACCGGCCTGGTCGACGGCGCGCGCGCGCACGTCACCAACGCGATGAATACCGAGCGCGGCTACGACCCGGCCAACGCCATCCTCACCGCGGCCAATGCGCTCAGCGCGGGCGACGTGATCCTGATCGAACAGCAGGCCGCCGGCCCCAGCGCCTGCAACGGCTACGTGCCGGTGGAATGGATCGCCTCGGTGCACGCGGCCATCGTGACCGCGACCAACAAGGGCATCCACGTGGTCCAGGCCGGCGGCAACGGCAACATGAACCTCGACAACACCGCCTGCTTCGGCTCGCCGTTCCCCGCCGGCCGCGCCGACTCGGGCTCGATCATCGTCGGCGCCGGCGGCCCGCGCTCCAACGCGTGGTGCAGCGACAGCACCGCCGAGCGCGCCAAGCAATCGTTCTCGACCTATGGCGCGCGCGTCAACGTGCAGGCCTGGGGCCGCTGCGTCACCACCACCGGCTACGGCAACCTCTACAACGGCGGCGCCAACGCCACCTACACCAAGGTGTTCTCGGGCACCTCCAGCGCCTCGCCCATCGTCGCCTCGGCGGTGGTGGCGCTGTCGGGCATCGCCAAGCAGCGCGGCATCACCCTCACCCCGCGGCAGATGCGCGACCTGCTGCGCACCACCGGCACCGCCCAGACCGGCGGCGGCAACATCGGCCCGCTGCCGAACCTGCGCGCGGCGATCGCGCAACTCGGCGCGCTGCGCTGAGCGTATGCGGGCGAAGGGCCTGCGCCCTTCGCCCGCGTTGTCGATGCACTCGATGCGAGGAGCCCGGTCGAAACCGACTGTCGCGCGCCGCGGCCGGCTTCGTCGGGCCGCCGCCGAACCTGCGCAGGATCATCGGCCGCAGCTTGAACCGAAGCCCTGATGCGGCCGGCGAACACCATCCGCCAAATCGCGCAAACCGGTCTGCCGGCGCTCCGGCAGGCCTTCGTTTTTCTGCATTCGTGCCGAAAACGCCGCATTGCGCGTCACGTTTCGCGGCCCGACTTCAGCACGCGCTAAGCCAGCCGAGCGCGCGAAAGCGTAGCCGTAGAAACACTGCGAACACGCATCACGCTACGCGTTTGATGTTCATTCTTTTCATCCGATCGCCGCCAAAAAGCCGATCTTCCGAAGTAGCACGATCGTCTCATTTCGCAGGTAGGGGCGCCTTCGCCGGTGCCCGTTTCGAACAGTGCGGCACAACGGCGCACCCTGCACAGGCACGTGCGCGCAGCAACGACTCGCCAGACCTGCCGCATCCATCGTTCGCATCCCTACCCTTGCTTAAGGAGTTTTCGGATATGCGCAAGTTCAGCACGTCGGTTCTCGCTGCCGCCGCAGCCCTGATGGTGTCCGGCTCGGCTCTCGCCGCCGACGACCTTTCCCCCGCGTTGAAGACGGCCATGCAGCGCGACCTGGGCCTGAGCGACGCTCAGCTCAGCCAATACCTCAAGCTCGAAAGCGTCGCCGCGCAGCAGGCGCAGACCCTGCAGAGCAAACTCGGCCGCAACTTCGCCGGCGCCTGGCTGGAGCGCAAGGCCGACGGCTCCTTCGCCCTGGTCGCCGCCAGCACCGCGATCAACGCCAACGCCGCCAAAGCCGTGCCGGGCGTGGAAACCCGCCGCGTGCGCAACAGCCTGGCCGCGCTCGACAGCGCCAAGGGCCAGCTCGACAGCCAACTGGCGCGCAACGGCAAGGCGCCCAAGGGCGTGTACAGCTGGGCGGTCGACCTGCCCAGCAACACCGTGGTGATCGGCGTCGCCCCCGGCGCCGAAGACGCCGGCGTCGACTTCGCCGCGCGCAGCGGCCTGGACGCCAGCACCGTGCGCTTCGAAACCATGAAGGACCGCCCGCAGCGCCGCATCGCCGTACAAGGCGGCCGCGGCATGCTGCGCGACCCGGGCGACGGCTACCTGTACGCCTGCTCGGTCGGCTTCACCGTCACCAAGGGCAGCACCCCGGGCTACGCCACCGCCGGCCACTGCGGCACCGTCGGCGAAATCGTCTACCAGGAAGTGGGCCAGTGGAACGTCGGCGTCCGCGTCGGCACCTTCGCCGCCTCGACCATGCCCAGCGGCACCCAGACCGGCCCCGACCGCGGCTGGGTGAAAGTCGACAGCACCCACACCCTGTCGCCGAGCGTCTACGGCTACGGCAACGGCGACGTCACCGTGCGCGGCAGCACCGAAGCCGCCGTCGGCGCCGCGCTGTGCCGCTCGGGCCGCACCAGCGGCTGGCATTGCGGTGCGATCCGCAGCAAGAACGTCACCGTGTCGTATGTGGACGACAACAACAATCCCGATGGCACCGTCACCGGTCTGACCCGCACCAGCGCTTGCGCTGAGGGCGGCGATTCGGGTGGTTCGTTCATCACCAGCGCCGGGCAGGCGCAGGGCGTGCTGTCGGGGGGTAGCGGTAGCTGTCAGGGTAGCCAGGGGAATAACGGCGGCGGCAATAGCTACTACACGCCGATCAATTCGATTTTGAGCACGTATGGGTTGACGCTGCGGACTAGCCCGTAAGCGGGCAATTAGGTTGCAACGAAAGCGCCCCGGATTTCGGGGCGCTTTTTTTGTCGGCGGGTCAACGACTCCAACCCTAGGTCAACGACTCATTACGGGCTGCTGGCTCTCCCGCGCGGCGGGCGGCATCTCTTGCAGGTTCTGCTGTTTCTCCCGCCCCATCTGCTGTTCAAGACTTATCGCAGCCAACCGTTCGAAAGACGCTTCGACGGGCACCTGCGCAGCCGCCTCGAGCTTTACGTGAGCCCGCCGATGCGCGGGATCGTCCAATCGCCCCTCGACCACGAAGACGTTCTCGCCAGCTTTCACCTCCCGCCCATCGCGGCTGAGCACCACATGGTCGATCCGCGACAAGTCATGCTCTCTGGCTAATACCGTCAGACTCGCAGCGAGTCGCTCGCTGGCATCGTCCGAAGCGCGACCCAACTGGGCATCCAACCCAGCCACACCCTGCCGCGCCTGCAGATAGAGCGAATGATCCGGATGCTGCGGCGAACGAGGATCCGCAGCCCCCATTGCAGCGAACGCGGGCGACTCGACGTCGGGGGGCGTAGCATCCTTCCCGAGCGAAGCGCGGTCGCGCAGATTGCGCATGACCGGCTGGCCGCTGGTGACGTCGTAAAAATTGAAGTCGATTTTATGGTTGGCGAAACCGACGCCTTCGCGCTCGATCTTTTGCAAATCCCATCCCAGGCGTCCGAGATCGAGGTGCAAGTATGCGTCCGGCGCGCTCAATGGATTGGCCGTGAGGTTGTCGGCGGCGATCTTCTGGTCGGCAATACGGCCCATCGTGTGTGGCGCGTAATAATTCCGATAGTCCAGATCGCCATGCGCGCCCAGCCTGGCCACATCGGCAGGCGCGTCGAAGTGGCAGCGCGCCACCGCCTCCAGGTTCTCCGGCGTATAGGCGATGCGGCCGTTGTCAGGATTCGGCCGAATGCCGGCGGCCCAGGCATATTCGCCCGATTTCGGATCCTGGACGACGCACAACGTCGTAGCCGCCGCACGCCCGAGAATCCGCTGTTCTTCGGCGTCAGGATCGAGGTGCCGGATGCGCGAGACGACGGCATTGACCGAATGAAGCTCGGCATAGGACTCATCCCAGCGCTGACGCTGTTGCAGCGTAAGCGCGATATCGGTCGGATCGTGCACGTCCGCGTCCGAGCGAAACCGCGACGCCAAGTCCCGCTCGAACTGCTCATGTCGGAACAGACGGTCCTTCTGATTCGCCGCGTGCGCCGCCTCGTGGGCCATCGCGCCCACCAGTCCATCCATTTCACTCCCGGTGGCCGCCGCTGCCCGCAACGTGGCTCGGCTCACATTCAATTCCCCGCCGCGGTCGTCGAAATGCCCACCTGTGCCTGACACCGATCGCGCCGTGAAGGCCTTGATGACGCCGCGATCCAGCCCGGTCTCGATAAGCTGCGCCAGATAGGGCGACTCGCTGATCGCCCGACGCATTGCCGCCATCTCGGCATCGGTCGCGTTCTGGGTCTTGTCGAACTGGACGAGCAGGGCTTCGACGCGTGGATCGATCGCTCCAGGCATTTCAGCCACCGGCCGCGGTCAGCTTCAAGGAATAGACGCAATCCGGCGACGCATTATTTGTGAAAGAAGGCTTCCGGGCGAACAGAGCCACGGCGACCGGACTGGACATCGGCGGAGCGTTCTGCGTCAGCAAGGTATAGGGCCGCTTGCCGGCCCCTAACTCGGTCGCCTTGTAACCCAACGTCTCGACCAACAGCGAGCGGATCCGAGCCGCATGCAGATAGCATGCCTTGCCATCATCGAGCGGGTTGCTGATCGCCAGCTCAAGCCCTGCCTCTGCAGGATGCAGCTCGATTCGGAAACCGTCCTTCTGCGAAAACAGACCGTGAAGCGCCCATTCTTGCGGCCGTCCGTTCGCTACAGGCTTGGCATCGAGCTTGACGCCCAGTACGGCCTCCACGGCATCGCGGCCAATGCGCTGGTCTTGTGCGATCCGCTCGACCAAGCTCGCGATCGATGCCTCGTAATTGCCTGCGATGCGATCCATGCCAGGGGCTGAGTTTAGTGGTCGAACGGATTCGCTTGCAGGTTGCTTGCCGTCTACAGAAGTGGCGGAACAGGCTGAGGCCGCGGCGAGCGCAATGAGCGCAAGCAACATTCCCGGATAGAGCTGCGATCTCGAAGGTCTCATGCGGCGACTTCTTACGGAACGAGATATTTGGTCATACGAAAAATCCCCGAACCGAGGCTAAGTTGCAAGCTCGGCCGTTCCTCGAAAACGGTTCCGAACCACGGTGTCATGAATCCACGTGCCTTCATTGTGGTGGAGTTGTGGCCGCTCAAATAACTGAGGGCGCCGAAGCGCCCTCGCCTTATCCTGATCAATGCTTCTCATCCCTCGGCGGACTCGGATCATTCCCATAACTATCGCTGTCCTGAATCCGCCCATCCTTCCCATGGACGACGAGTTCCACCTCATCCTTGCGCGCCAGATCGCGCCCCGCCGCCTCGGCATCGACTTTGCGCTCGTGCACGGAACTGGCCCGCTCGGCGCCTTCGCGCTTGACGGCCCAGCCTTCGGGGTGGGGTACGACGTGAACGTCTTTCTTCGACATGGTCCTTTGTCCTGTTGAGCTTGCGCGCCAGTCGCGCGAGCCGACGCTAGCACCGGCGATGCGGTCTGCCTGGGCTCTTGTGTAATCCGTGTGCCTGGACGTGCCGCGTCTTTACGGAAACGAGACGAGGCTCGGATCGAGGCCGGGCCCGTTGGAGCGAAAAGCTCTTGCAGCCGAGCAAGTAGCTCGGCCCACGAGGCTTTTAGCCGCTGGCACCGAGCGGATTTCTCGGCCGATCAAGCGAAATGCCCGACGGTTGAAGCTCTGAGCCTGGACGACCGAGCCCGGAGCGGCATCGATGAGGCATATTGCTCGGACGGCCGAGCCCGCCGCTGCATCGGCCGAGCAAAATGCTCGGACGCCCGAGCTTCGCGCTCCATCGGCCGAGCTTTTTGCTCGGCCGATGGAGCCTGGCGCAACAAGCCGCGCCCCCTGCCCCACACCGCAGCACCCGCCCGGCCCGTTCACCGGCGTCAGCCACCTGCGGCGCAAAAAAATGCCGCCCGAAGGCGGCATACACATTCGATCCCCCGGGCGGGCGCGCCCATCGCAGCGCCTCACGCCGGCGGCGCAGCGGGCTCGCGGCGGGTGCGCACCCAACGCGCCGACATCTCCTTGCGCAGCCCGTCCAGGCCCTGGTTCTTGCCGGCCACCTTGAGCAGCCCGTAGGCCTCCAGCGAGAACGCCATGATGTCGGCGCCCAGCGCCAACTCCGTGTCGTCGCCGCGCTCGGCCAAACGCTGCAGGCGGTCGAGCAGCGGGCTCAGGCGGTCGAGCGTGCGCAGGTCCAGCAGCGCGCCGGCCAAATCCACGCTGGGCGGCACCACCTGCGGGTTCTGCTCCAACACCCGCACCGCCTGCCGGCAGAACGTCTCGGACTTGGGGCCCATCTTGGCCAGGCGGCGGCGATCGTCCGGCGACAGCGACACCAGCCCGGACAGCACTGTCTCCAATTGGGTCAAGGCAGCGTGGGCGGCGGCGAGCTGTTCGTCGCTGACTTCGAGGGTAATCAGGTTCTGACTCATGACGACACTCCGTTTCGATTAGGACGCACGTCGGGTTGACGGCGTGCGGGATCGTCGCGGAGGGTGCGCGCGATGGGGAGTCGGTGAGCGCCGCATTGAGGGGTCGGAGATTTCTTGGGTTAAAACTCATGCCTAAAGGCACATCACGCTCAAGGCGTGGGCCCGATAGCAAGTAAAGGCACACAAACAAAATACGCGAGCACAGTAATACGAAAAGAAGGGCAGCCTCGCTCGCACACCTGCGGCCTCAGGGCCCGGACGGTACCGCCGCTTGAGCGATGCAATCCAGATCCTCGGCCAAACGGTCGAAGCAATTGGCCAGAGCATCCGCTGACAAGTAGATCACGTCGGAGTCGCCCGTACCTTTTGGCTCAGTGAGCTGGGCGAGGAAGCGGAGATGGTCTCTGATTTGCGTTAGGGCTTGGTGAGCTCCCGGGGAAAGAACGTAATGTTGAGAGGTCGCGGCGATGGAGGCTTGATAACTTTTCACTTCCGCACATCCTTGCTGGATTTTTTTCAAGACTACCAACAAGAAAAAAGTATTCAAAATTCGAATATATGAGCAAACCAGCATCAAACTTGCAGCCCCCCCTCCACACCCCTACCAGATCCCAGGATACCGCGCGTTAAGCGCTCCTTTTAAGGCCACAATCAGATCAGGACAATCCTCTCTTAATTCGGAGTAAGGAACATCATTACCCCCAACTGATTCGAAGAACCATTCACAAAGCTCTGGATAATCAGAATCAAGAACATGTCGCACAAATTCATCTTGATCCTCTTGACCCCTGGCGCTCGCCAAAAAAGCCAACACCGCTCGCCGAATAATTCGAGCAGACCTTTGTCGACTTTCACATATAATGTCATACAAAAGCCGCGAGACATCTTCTCGGAGCGTATAACTCGCACGAGCCTCTCGATCCGGACATAAATCAAAGCGGGGCGCGAGCTGACCACTTTCATCCACATAATCAAAGAAATCCCATACCCGATCTATACTGGGATCCAACATTAATGGACACCCACCCGCATCCAAAGAAAAATCAGAATTTTTTAGCCGGTTACAGGGAGCGCAAATCCATAAAAAATTCGTCCATTGAAAAACAACCCCGCGCCACATTGCCACCGACTTTGGTCGAAAGTGCTCAATATCGCAACCTTCGGAGTCACCGCAATACATACATCTGTTTCGAGCACCAGCCATTGTTTTAAGGGCCGAGACGATACCATTGTTGTTCATGGTAGGGCGTCGCGCCTTCCATCTCACCTTTGGATCAATCCCCATCCCTTCATTAAGTTGTTTCTGATTCTTTGCGAGCCATTTTGATGGTCGCTTCAGCAAATCCGTGCGCCGAACCGATCGCATCACCCCCCCTCTTGTTCCTCAGACGGAACAAACAACTGAAGCTGCTCCATTCGATTTAACTCAGCATTAGACAGTTGCGCGCGAAATTGCTTTGCCTTTAAGACGCTCCACTCCTTACGCGCCTCCACGGCGCGTGGCGACCTTGTGTGCGTCAGCTTGAATGCATTAGAAAGAAGAATTTCATTAACGGTGCCTGCAACAATCCTCTTCCACTCCTCAATATCGAGCCGGACCGGATCCATTAAATCTTCATGCCCAGACAGAGAGTAGATGCCAAGATCATCGGCCGCTTGGCATACGAAGGCGCTATGTGAGGAAACAATAAATTGGATGTTGGGAAAATGCGACTTTAACCAAAATCCGATCTGACGCTGCCATTCGGGGTGCAGATGAGCGTCAACCTCATCGATAAGCACCACCCCTCCGTGTGGAACATATACACGCTCTCCATCTCGAATCACTAACGGATGATTCGGATATACATCTGACAAATGCCTTAAAATATCAATAAGAAGCGCGAGAGAGGACCGATAACCATCACTCATATCTGCAAGAGGGAGCACCATCCCCTTGTCATCCTTCAACCAAAGCCCCTCGGAATCAACTCGACCAGCTTTTAGTCCATGCCGAAGAAAATCGGCATCCAGCAAATCCATCACATCTTGCAGCAAAACTCGCTCTCGGTCTCTTTGCTCAAATGTCTTGAACTGAAGCTCTTTGAGCCAATCCTGCCCCTCTCCGAGGGTCGCATCCTCCTTAAACAAGGTCGCAAAACGAGGGGGCCGCCCCGGAGAAGACATGAGTTTCATGGCATCCGTGGATGTACCATAAAGTCTACGGAAAGGGCCATAAGCCACTGCAAACCAAGCCCCTTGTCCTACGGCCCAAGGTCCATTGAGAGCTGATTTTTTCTTTTTTACATACTCGTTTCCCGGGACAGGAAAAACCTCCCCGCCGCGAGTTTCAAGTGTTAATTCCGCATAGAACGGCTCTAGCGGCGGACGGCCAGTAGTAAACCGATCCTCATCACCCGAGGCTATTTGAACCGCAATAGTGGCTGATGGCGCCCCTTGTCTAATCCAACCCGCGAAGGAAGGCTGAAGAGCTCGCGCCGTATCCGGCCCCACGAGCGCCATCGCAATAGCCTTGAGAACCGTCGTCTTTCCCGAAGCATTATCTCCGGTTAAAACGTTCCACCCGGCGTACGCAGCACTACCATCCGGATTTTTTCTATCGAACCGTAACTCAAGATCTCTGAAACCTTTCACATCTTTCAATACGACGCGATGAATGTACATCGCCTATCTCCGTAGCTAGGGCGCAACGCGCAAACCTTATATGCTTCGCGACTAAAAATACACATCACCACCTGAAGAAAATTCACACGCGATGACCTTCACGTGCCAGTCAACTGTAAGCTTCATGCGGTGATGTCCGGCATGGTCTTGCAACCCTTTTCGCGCGGAAACGGACGCAGGCAAGCAAAGCCAAAAACGCGACGCTTGCTCTCACTGCTCAAGCTCCCACCATCGCCAAAACCCCACTAGCGAACAAACCAAACTCCTCTTCGATCCGTTCCATCTCGCCCGCCTGCAACTGCTCGCACAACTGCCCTTGCAGGTTCTCGACCGCCTCCACCGCACCCGGCGCCAATCTGCAACTCGTATAGTCGCTAAGACATCGCCCCGTCGCCGTATCCACTCCACGCACCGCCGCCCCCAACTGCACGCGCATCGAGTCAAAATCGGTTCGCAGTTCTGGCGCGCCATCAAAATCGCGCAGCGCTTGGGTGATGTCGTTCGAGAAGTTTCCGAGACTCCATGTACTTTCGACCATACGAGCACCTTGCTTACACTGAGCCCGCACGGCATCACCCTGTGCCAAGTCCTGCAGAATACGCTCGGCAACATCCCGCCAAGCAGCAGGATCACGCTGCCCGCGAGCATCCTCGATCATATCGAACGTCTCATAGACATTGATCCCATGCTCAGCCGGCAACAAATGCCGGTTATTCCCCACCCCGTTGGTATAAACCGGACACCCTTGGTGCACCGACTCCAACACATAAAACCCAAACGGCTCCGGGAACCGGTTATAGGCCAACCCAAACCTACACCCGCGCATGAGCCGGAACAACGCCGCCTGGCTCAGATGCGGCACCCGCACGAAGTAGTCGGCGCAGCTGCGCCCGGCCGGGGCCAGCATCGCGTCCAGGCCGCGACGGACGTCTTCGGTCAGCGAGTGCTCGGAGACGAACAGGCGGATCGGCGGCAGCGGCGCGGTGCGCAGTTCGTTGAGCCAGTAGAGGATGCTCAGCGTCGCCAGCCAGTCTTGTTTGCCCGGTTGCAGGGCGTGGCCCCAGACGGTGGCGCCGCTGTCGAGTTCGCGCAGCAGCGCGGGCGGCAGGTCGGCGCCGTGGGCGAAGCCGGGGTGGCCGTCGGGGCATTCGACGCTGGGCAGCGGCAGGCGGATGGATTGGGTGCGCATCAGGCCGCGCGGGTTGAGCACGCGGCGTTGGCGCCAGTTGGGGAAGGCGAACAGCGAGCGCAGCACGTCGGCGAGGTACGGCGAGTTGGCCAGGTGCAGGTCGACGGCGGGGTTGGCGATCCAGGCGCCGGCGCCGTAGGCCAGGCCGTGGTAGAGCACGGCGTTGTGGCGCGCCCAGCCGCGCGCGGGCGAGCGCGCGGCGGTGCCGGTGGCGTCGAACAGGGCGATGTGCGGGGGCGCGTCGGCGTCGAAGCGGGTCAGTTGGCCGGCCAGGCCGTACGGCAGCATGGCCTCTTCGCCCAGGTCGTTGCGCGGCGGTTCGAACGATCGCACGTCCCAGCCGTTGCGGGTCAGGATCGGGCCGATGGCGTGGTTGACGTAGCCGACGGAGTGGAACGGGGGGCCGCCGCTTTGCGACAACATCAGTGCGATGGTATTCGACATTCCTTGCCTGCCCCGCCGAGGTGTGAGGCGCGACGGGATGCAGGGGTGTGCCCATCGACCCCGCCGGTCGCGACCGCGAATCCGTGCCGTGCGAGTCTTACATGCACGGGCCTGCGCCGTCATCCGCCCTGGGCGGGCCGCCCCGCGCTGATCCGGCGAAGAGGCTGCGGCGTCGGCCTTGTCGGCGCATCGCTTCTGCGCCGAGCCCCCCCTCGGCTCACGCGCTGTCCGTCTGCGTCTGCGCTTCGTCGGCCTCCGCCTGCGCCGCGACCGCTTGCATCCATTGGCTGCGGAACGCTTCGAACTTTTCCACCGCCGCTTTCATCTCGGCAGGGGTCATCGAGGTGCGCTGGAAGTACCAGCACACCGCCATCCATTCGGGCGATAGCCACGCGGGCGCGTGCGAGCTTTCGATCTGGTCGGCCATCAGATGCATCTGGAACGGATGCAGCAGCGCAAACAGTAGATCCAGCGCGGTCGGCGCCGCGCCTTGCCACAATCGCAGTTCGACCAGATAGTCGCCGCCGGCGCCCGCACGCAGCCCGGCCGAGCCGGTGAAGAACCGCGACAGCGCCGATTCGTCGGCGAACAGCACATCGTCGCGCTCGCCGGTGCTCGCATACGGCAGGGCGTTGAGCACGCAGGGAACGATGGTCTTGCCGATGCCTTCGGGCAGGTGCTGTTCCAGGATCTGCGGATAGCGCTGCAAGGCATCGGCCAGGCGCTTGACCTGCTTGATGTTTTCGCGGCATTCCTTTTCGAAGTAGTACGCGGCCACCGGGTGGTTGGACGACAGCGTGTGGTTCTTGCACTCGAACACGAACAGGAACTCGCCCCAGGCCAGCAGCGCGTCGTACTGGTAGGTCTGGCCGTCGTGCTTGACCGTCGGCGCGCAAGCCTTCAGGCCCTGCTGCCGGAACAGATCGAGAACGCGGCGCTCGAAGCCCTCGCCCTTGCCTTCGACCTGCGCCGTCTCGTGCTCGTCCAACCGCGCCTTGGCGGCGATGGCCGACAGCACCACCTGCGAGATCAGCGAGGGCGCCAGCGCATAGGCCACGACGATCAGGTCGTCGCCGGTGGTGGCGATCAGCGGCTGATCGAACAGATCGCGGCTGGAGCGGTGCAGCGTGGCGTGCGACAGGAAGGTTGCGGCCTTGTCTTCGCTCAGGCCGCAGGCGGCCAGTTCGGCCAGCAGGTCGGCGCGGGCGTAGCGCAGCCAGAACGGGCTCTCCTGCGCACCGTCCGAGTCGCGCTGCACGCGCCGCCGGATCGTCGCATAGCCGCGGATCCATTCGATCATGCGCAGGCCGGAGAACACCTGCTCGGCGGCAGTCGCGTCGATCGACAGCAGGTGCGCCATCGATTCCACTGCCAACGCTTCGTCCCTGGACAGATACGTCTCGGGCGGCAGGCGGTGATCGCCGGACTGCTTGAGCGTGCGCTTGGACAACTCGCGCACCATGCTGCGCAGATCGTTGCTGATCCGGTCCATCAGGCGTTCGTTGGCGCAGATATCGGGAAACTCGCGCGCGCCGTCGAGTTCCAGGACGTGCCCATAGCGGCTCACGCCGGGCTCGCCGTAGCGCTCGCCGACCAGGCGCCGCACTTCCGCTTCGGTCAACGGCCGCAGCCGGGCGCCGCGGAAGCGCACTTTCTGCTGTGCGCCGTCCCAGTTGCGCCATGAGTTGGCGAGCAGGCCGTAGCCGTTCATGCGCTGGACGTCGGCCTCTTCGACGGGCGGGCCGTCCGGTACGCGCACGTGGCCTTGCGCGTCGAACCACTTGCCGCGGTAGGCCTCCATCATCACGGTGTTCTTGACCAGATCCAGCAAGGCGCCCAACGCCACGTCGGGATCGAGCCGGCGGCCGTCGGGCGCCTGGATCATCGGGTTGGCGACGCCTTCGCCGCTGACGATGGCTTTTTCCATCAGCGCGTCCAAATAGCGCGATTCCCGGCTCGCCAGCTCCAGCATGCTGGCGACCCGCGCGGCCCCGCTCATCGCCTTCCACGGGCCGGTGTCGATCTCCTTGAGAATTCCTGCGAAACCGGCTTCGATCAGGGCGAGATCGGCGGTGTGCGCGTCCAGCGCCGAGGCGTGCTCGTCCTGCCCCGCTGCGCGCAGGTAGGCGGCCAGCTGCGAGAGCAGTTCATCGCGCGCGGCGACGCCTTTGCCGCCGTGCTTGAACAACAGCGATTCGTTGATGCGGACCAGTTCGACCAATTTTTCGGCGTCGAATCCCGGAGTCGCATCCAGGTGCGCTTTCAGGCCGGCCCATGAAGTGTCCTTCAAGGCCGCTTTCACTTTCTCCTGGCTCGGCATCGTCTCCCCCTGAGACGTTGTCCCTTCGCTGGGACGTAGGTTCGGCTCGATGGCGGCCGGCCCTCGGGTCCGGCGCGCCGTCATGGTCGAACGTAAAGAATCGTCCGTTCCGGCCACGGCGCTGCGAGGCCGGACACCGGGACGATCGACCAAGGCAACGCGCCTCGGCTCGGCGTCCGACATCGGGCAGCGACTATCCCCGCCAGTTGGCGTGCGCGCTCCAGAACTCCACGCTGCGCCTGTAAGCCTCACGATCCAACGCCACCCCCGACCCGCCCTCCTCCACCCCCAGCGCATTGCGCATCATCGTGATCGGCGCCATCGGCGTCTCCACCGGCTCGGCGGTGTACATGCAGCCGACCACGCCCCAGTCGGCGTCGGTGTGGGTGCCCTCCTTGGCCAGTTGTTCGCGGCTGTAGAGGATGACGATGAGATATTCCGCTACCGGCGGGTCGATGTCTTCGAACCAGCGCGTCAGCACCGGCAGTTCGTCCTTGGTGCGGGCGTCGTAGCCGCTGCGCAGCAGGTGGCGGTTGGCGTCGGTGATCGGCACGGCCAGGCAGCGGGTGCTGGTCCAGTTGCGGTGCACGTGCAGTTTGCAGAACGGGGCGTAGCCGTCGAGCACGGCCAGCGGCGGCGTCTCGTTGAGGTGGCGCTCGAACTGCTCGGGGGTGATGTCCTGGATGGTGTTGCGGCGCGGTTCGCGCGGGAACAGGCGCGGGCGGGCGAAGTCGGTGAGGATGATGGTCATGGGGGGATTATCGGTGGAGCCGGCGGGGTTTGGCAGCGGTGCCGGTGGCATTGCGACGGGGCGTTTGCGAGGGGGTCTGCGTGTCTTTGTGGCGCGCCGTTCGTTTTTGAGCGCCGGCGCGGTCGCGATGGCGTCGCGGTTGAGGGGGCGCGGTCGCGGCTTGCGCCGCTCCTGCAGGGGGTTATCGGGCTGGCGCTTCGTCGTGCCTGAGCCTGAATCAAGCGCCGCATAGAAAAAGCCCCGCCGAGGCGGGGCTTTTTGCATTCGTCGGGCGAGCGCTTACATATTGCGCCGGTACTCGCCGCCCACGTCGTACAAGGCATGGCTGATCTGCCCGAGGCTGTGCGTCTTCACCGCTTCCATGAGGCTGGCAAACACGTTGCGGCGCTCGCGTGCGGCGGCCTGCAGGCCGCGCAGGCCTTCGGCGGCGTAGCCGTTGCGGCCGGCCTGGTAGGCCTGGACGTTGTCGATCTGCTGGCCCTTCTCGCTTTCGGTCGAGCGGATCAGTTCGATCTCGGTGACGATGTCGCCGCCGTGGTCCTTCGGCAGGAAGGTGTTGACGCCGACCAGCGGCAGCGAGCCATCGTGCTTTTTGTGCTCGTAGTACAGGCTCTCTTCCTGGATCTTGCCGCGCTGGTACATGGTGTCCATCGCGCCGAGCACGCCGCCGCGTTCGCTGATGGCTTCGAATTCCTTGTACACGGCCTCTTCGACGATGTCGGTGAGCTTGTCGACGATGAAGCTGCCCTGCCAGGGGTTCTCGTTGAAGTTCAGCCCCAGCTCCTTGTTGATGATCATCTGGATCGCGACCGCGCGGCGCACGCTCTCTTCGGTCGGGGTGGTGATGGCTTCGTCGTAGGCGTTGGTGTGCAGGCTGTTGCAGTTGTCGAACAGCGCGTACAGCGCCTGCAAGGTGGTGCGGATGTCGTTGAACTGGATTTCCTGGGCGTGCAGCGAGCGGCCCGAGGTCTGGATGTGGTACTTCATCATCTGGCTGCGCGGGTCGGCGCCGTAGCGCTCGCGCATGGCGCGGGCCCAGATGCGGCGGGCGACGCGGCCGATGACGGTGTACTCCGGGTCCATGCCGTTGGAGAAGAAGAACGACAGGTTCGGGGCGAAGTCGTCGATCTTCATCCCGCGCGCGAGGTAGTACTCGACGATGGTGAAGCCGTTGCTCAAGGTGAAGGCGAGCTGGCTGATCGGATTCGCGCCGGCCTCGGCGATGTGGTAGCCGCTGATCGACACCGAGTAGAAGTTGCGCACGTTCTTGTCGACGAAGAACTGCTGGATGTCGCCCATCATGCGCAGGGCGAACTCGGTGCTGAAGATGCAGGTGTTCTGGGCCTGGTCCTCCTTGAGGATGTCGGCCTGGACGGTGCCGCGCACGGTGGCGAGGGTCTTGTCGCGGATCTTCTGGTAGGTCTCGGCGTCGACGATCTGGTCGCCGGTGACGCCGAGCAGGCCCAGGCCGAGGCCGTCGTTGGTTTCCGGCAGCAGGCCGCTGTATTCGGGGCGCTTGCGGCCTTCGAACAAGGCTTCGATCTTGTCGTGGGCGGCGTCCCAGCGCGATTGGTCTTCGCGCAGGTATTTCTCGATCTGTTGATCGACGGCGGTGTTCATGAACATCGCCAGGATGATCGGCGCGGGGCCGTTGATGGTCATCGACACCGAGGTGCTCGGCGCGCACAGGTCGAAGCCGGAGTACAGCTTCTTCATGTCGTCCAGGGACGCGATGTTGACGCCGGAGTTGCCGATCTTGCCGAAGATGTCCGGGCGCACGGCCGGGTCTTCGCCGTACAGGGTGACGCTGTCGAAGGCGGTCGACAGGCGCGCGGCCGGCTGACCGACGGAGAGGTAATGGAAGCGGCGGTTGGTGCGCTCCGGGGTGCCCTCGCCGGCGAACATGCGGATCGGGTCTTCGCCGGTGCGGCGGTACGGGTAGACGCCGCCGGTGTAGGGGTAATAGCCCGGCAGGTTTTCCTTTTGCAGGAAGGTCAGCAGCTCGCCCCAGCTCTTGTAGGTGGGCGCGGCGATCTTCGGGATCTGCTGGTGGCTCAAGGATTCGCGGTAGTTCTCGACCCGGATGACCTTGTCGCGGACCTTGTATTCGTTGACTTCGTCGGTGATCGACTTCAGGCGCGCGGGCCAGTCGCGCAGCAGCTTGAGGGCTTCGGAGGTGAGCGACTGGACGGCGTCGTTGTAGCGTTGGCGCAGGGTCAGCAGGGTGCGGTCGACGCCGCGGCCTTTGGCCAGGGCGCGCGCCTCGATATCGCGAATCCGCTGGCGCGTCGCCGAGAACTGCTCGCGGAAGGCGGGGTCGACATTCTGCAGAGCCGCGTCGACTTCGTCGTCGGACGGCGCTGCCGGCTCGTCCTTGGAAGGCAACAACGCGTCAGAGTGATAAAGATCAAGCGCGCTGGGCACATGGTCGCCAAGATCGTGTAGCGACTGCCAGTACGACTGCGCGCGGTCGGCAATCTCCGACTGGGTTTCGATCTGCTTGTTGATCGAACGCCCCTGCTCGGCGATCTCGGCGAGGTAACGCACGCGCGCGCCGGGAATCAGCACGGTGGCGCGCGGTTCCTTGAGGTCGGTATTGACGTCGGGCGTCCACTTGTCGGCCGGCAGCGACAGCTTCTCGCGCAGCAGGCGGCACAGGTTGGCGAACATCCAGCTGATGCCGGGGTCGTTGAATTGGCTGGCGATGGTCGGGTAGACCGGGACGTCTTCGTCCTTGGTCTGGAACGCGACGCGGTTGCGCTTCCACTGCTTGCGCACGTCGCGCAGCGCATCCTCGGCGCCGCGCTTGTCGAACTTGTTGAGCACCACCAGCTCGGCGTAGTCGAGCATGTCGATCTTTTCCAGCTGGCTCGGCGCGCCGAAGTCGCTGGTCATGACGTACATCGGGAAGTCGACCAGGTCGACGATCTCCGAATCGCTCTGGCCGATGCCGGCGGTTTCGACGATCACCAGGTCGTAGCCGAGGCTGCGCAGGTAGCCGATGCAGTCCTTGAGCACCGTGTTGGTCGCCGAGTTCTGCCGGCGCGTGGCCATCGAGCGCATGTAGACGCGGTGGCTGCGCAGCGAGTTCATGCGGATGCGGTCGCCGAGCAGCGCGCCGCCGGTGCGGCGGCGGGTCGGGTCGACCGAGATCACCGCCATGCGCATCTCGGGGAAGTTGGCGAGGAAGCGGTTGAGCAGTTCGTCGGTCACCGACGACTTGCCGGCGCCGCCGGTGCCGGTGATGCCGACCACCGGGGTCTTGCCGCCGGCCAGTTGCCACTGCTTGCGCAGGTGGGCGAGCTGGGACTCGTCGAACGCGCCCTCTTCGATCGCGCTGAGGGTGCGGCCGATGCTGATTTCGTCGTCGATGCTGGACGCCTGCGGGCTCGATTCGGTGGCCAGGCGCGCGTCGCTGGCACGGCGCACCACGTCTTCGATCATCGCCACCAGGCCCATGTGCATGCCGTCGTTGGGGTGGTAGATGCGCTCGACGCCGTAGGCCTGCAGCTCGCGGATCTCTTCCGGCGTGATCGTGCCGCCGCCGCCGCCGAACACGCGGATGTGGCCAGCGCCGCGCTCCTTGAGCATGTCGACCATGTACTTGAAGTATTCGACATGGCCGCCCTGGTAGCTCGACAGCGCGATGCCGTCGGCGTCTTCCTGCAGCGCGGCGCGGACCACGTCTTCGACCGAGCGGTTGTGGCCGAGGTGGACGACTTCGGCGCCCTGCCCCTGGATCAGCCGGCGCATGATGTTGATCGCGGCGTCGTGGCCGTCGAACAGGCTGGCGGCGGTGACGAAGCGCAGCGGGGTCGCGTCGGGCTGGGCGGCGGGGAGGTTCGCGGCGGTGGTGCTCATGGGCATCTCGATACGCAGGACGGTCTGCGCGTATTGTAGCTCTGTGCGCGCCGCCCCGGTTTGCCCCGCGCGTGCGGGGGCGTAGGGAGGCGCGGCGCTAGCGGAGTCCGGCGGCGGGCGTCAATAGGGGCGACGCGGCGCGGGTGCGCCGGAAGTGAAAGGGCGGTCGCAAGCGGCGACAACGGTCGGTCCGATGCGTCTTGGCACGAGTCCGCGCGACCCCATGCAATCCCCCTGTAGGAGCGGCGCGAGCCGCGACCGCGGAGCGTCCGCTCGCGTCGAACCTTGCGTCGAACCTTGCGTCGTAGCTGCGTTGTCGCGGTCGCGGCTTGCGCCGCTCCTACAGGGGGATTTCGGGTGGCTTTGCCGGCATTGCCGGGTGAGTGTGCGGGCGCAACAAACGCGGCGAGCGTCAACCGCTTCGCGCCGCAACCGTTTTCCAGCAAGCCGGCCTTCAGCAAGCCGGCGCATCCGTGAATGCGCGCAGGCGCGCGGTCAACAGCGGTGCGGGCGCGGCGTTGTCTGCGCTAACCGGCGGGTGGCCGCCGGACCGAGGAGAACGATCATGGCTATGCGTCCTTTGATGGTGGCGGCGGCATTGGGTGTGGCGACGCTGGCGGGCGTGCACGCGCCGCAGGCGCAGGCGCGCGCTTACGTGGATGTGGACGTGCGCGTGGCGCCGCCGCCGCCGCGTTACGAGCGGGTGCGGGTGCGTCCGGGTTATGTGTGGACGCCGGGGTATTGGAGCTGGAACGGCCGTCGCCATGTGTGGATCGGCGGCAGCTACGTGGTCGCGCGTCCGGGCTATGCCTATGTCGGTCCGCGCTGGGTGTCGTACGGGCCGGGGTGGCGCTTCCATGCCGGGCGCTGGGTGCGTCGCTGAGCAGTCGCGGGCGGATGCGGCGTGCAGAAGCACGCAGCGCGGACGCGAAATGGATTCCGGCTTTCGCCGGAATGACGGCGGGTTCTTGAATGACGACGGGTTCTTGAATGACGACGGGTTCCGGAATGACGGCGGGCTCTGGAATACCGCGGGTTCCGGAATGACGGCGGATTAGCGTCGATGCGCCGATTCAGCGTCCGCTAGCGCGACGCGCCTCGATCCGGGCGCGTCGCGCTTCCGCGTCGCCGCGCCCTGCGGCCCGGTGCGGCGCGCGGCACCGTATCCGCGCGTCGCACCTGCGTTCCCTGCCCGCCGCGTCCGGCGGCGGCATCGCGTCCTTGCAGCGCCGTCCGCTTACCGCTTGGCCAGCCCGCGCACGATCTTGGCGCGGCGCTCGGCGATGCCGGATTCGGAGCGATGCAGATCGAAACCGCTGCGGCCGCCGACGCCGGAACGGCCGGCGCCGAGAATGCGCGCCACGGTCGCGGCCAAGGTCGCGCGGTCTTCGTCGAAGCCGCCGTGCGAGGTCGCGAACGCGGCGTTCGGCGAGCCTTCGGCCTGGCCCGAGGTCGGCGACTGGATCCAGTCGATCAGCCCGCGTTCGAGCAGTTCGCGCAGCTCGGCGGAACCTTGTTCGGCGCCCTGCTCCAGGAACTTCGCCATGCCCAGCAGCGGCGTGCCGTTGCGCAAGCGCCGGTTGATCCAGCTGCGCGGCTGTTGTTCGAACGCGTGCGCGACCAGGTACAGCAGCGACTTGTGGTAGATGTTGGCGCAGTGGTCGTCGTTCTCGGCCTTGTCGGTCAGGGTGAACAGCGCCAGGCGCTTGATCTTGCCGCTGCGCAGCGCCGGCGCGTAGGTGTCGAGGAACAGCTCGACGGTGATCGCCGGCGCCCACAGCGCGATGCTTTCGATGCTCAGGCCCAGGCCCTGCTGGCCGACCGCGGGCCCGCTGGGCACGACGCCGTCGGCGGTCAGCAACTGCACCAGCGGCGCCAGCAGGATCGAGCCGGCGCTGTGCCCGGCCAGATGCAGCTCGACCTTGCCGTCGCGCGCGCGCCATTCCTGCAGCAGCCGCGCCACCAGCGCGGCGCCGCCGGCTTCGCTGACTTGCCCGCCCGGCGATACGCTGCGCGCGGTGGTCGCGCGCAGGCCGTTTTCCTTCATCTCGTCCCACAGCAGCTTGCCGCCGGCGACCCGCGCCAAGGGTTCCAGGGTGTCGTCGAGGCGGTCGAGCAGCAGGTTCTTGGCGCTGTCGACGATGCCTTCGCTGCGCGGCTTGGCGACATCGCGCAGGATGTTGCCGAGCGTGGTCCAGGCGTCGGTCTTCCACACGAACGAGAGCGGGTAGATCTGCTGCTCCAGCAGCGTGTTGCGGTAATCGGCGACGCGCTGGATCGCCGCCTGCTCGGGCACCAGGCCGCCGTGGGCGTAGAGCAGCACGCGCTTTTTCGGCCAGGCCGCGGTGATCCGCGGCAGGTCGTTGCGGATCAGGTTGCGCACGTCGTCGGCGCTGGTGCCGAAGCGGCCGTCGTCGCGCAGCGCGCCGTCGTTGCCGAGGCTGACGATGTGCGGGCGCAGGTCGGCCTGCGAATAGCCGGTGGACTGGCGGGCCAGGCTGGAATGGCTGACCGCGCTGGACTGCGCGCTGTGCAGCCGCACCGGCACCGCCAGCCGCGCCACCCACACATCGGTGCCGCGCTCCAGCCACTCGTCGTAGCTGACGTAGCCGTAGCCGCCGCGGCCCCAGGTCTTGCCCCAGGAGTTCTGGATCCAGAAGCCGCCTTCGTCGTAACCGACGATGGCGAAGGCGTGGTAGCCGGCGATGTCCTGCTGCTGCCAGGCGATGACGCCGCGCCGGCCGGGATCGTCCCAGCCGTCGTGCACGGCGCTGGAGGCGTACAGCACGCCGACTTCGGCGAACGCCGCGTGCATCGCCACCAGGTCCTTGTGGTTGACCCGGAAGTACGCGCCCAGCGGCCGCTGCGCGGCGTCGCGGGCGCGCTGCTCGGTGTAGGTTTCCAGGCGCTGGCCGGGCTTGTACGGCCAGACCTTTTCCGCGCACACGCCGTGGTGGTGCCAGCCTTTCATCGCGCCGCGGCAGCTCGAGCCGGAGTATTCCTCGCCGCGCCATTCGTCGTAGCGCCGCGCCATGTCGTAGAACATGCGCGTGCTCACCGGCCGCAGCGCCGCGCGCGGGTTGCGCTTGCGCAGCAGGGCGTGGGCGACGGTGGCCAGGCCGAACGCGGTGCAGGCGCCCTCGTCGCCCTGGTCGAGGATCGGCAGGCGCAGCTTGAGGTGTTCGCTCAAGGGTTTGTGCGCAGGCACGTCGATCAGGGTCGGTTCGAACATGCGGTCGCGGAAGTCGGCGGTGTCGGGGCGCGCGTCGAGCAGGCGCGCGTTGAGTTGGCGCACGCCGGCGCGGGCGCGGGCCGCGGCCTTGCGCCTGGACGTCTCGGATTTGGACGCCCGCGGCTTGGCAGCCTTGGGCTTGGAACTGGTGGGCGAGGCCGGCTTGCGCGCGGCGGCGGTCCTTGCGGTGGCCATGGAGGCGGCGTCCTGAATGGGCGGGTGCGATGCGCGGGCAAGCGCTGCGCATCCGGGCAAACGCCGCCGCGCGGCCGGTCCGGACACAAGGCTTGCATCGTTATTGTGTTTGACGACGCCAGTCTTCGCGCCATCGACGGCGCGCCGAGCTCGCGCTCGAGCGCCGCCGCGAACCCCGTCGCGCGATTTGGATCGAGCCAAACGGCAAGCCCGGCAAACCCGCGCCGCGAGCGCCCGCGCCGCCCTCCCGCACCCGCCCCGGCATACGCCCGGCATACCTAGCCGTATTGCCCGATTGCTTTAGACTAGCGGCCCTGCGCCGGCCGACTCGCCGCCAGCGCACAGGCGATTTCTATTCACTTCAACGACTTAACCCACAGCCAGGCGAAACCGCGCTCGCATCAGCGCTGCGCAACCCGCCCGGTTCGGAGCACCCGATGATTTTCGAAACCCTCGACACCTTCGGCCATGAGCAGGTCGTGTTCTGCCATAACAAGGACGCCGGCCTGAAGGCCATCATCGCGATTCACAACACCGTGCTCGGCCCGGCCCTGGGTGGCCTGCGCATGTGGCCGTACAAGACCGAGCAGGACGCGCTCAACGACGTGCTGCGCCTGAGCCGCGGCATGACCTACAAGAACGCGGTCGCCGGCCTCAACATCGGCGGCGGCAAGGCGGTCATCATCGGCGATCCGGCCGCCGACAAGTCCGAAGCGCTGTTCCGCGCGTTCGGCAAGTTCGTCGATTCGCTGGGCGGCCGCTACATCACCGCCGAGGACGTCGGCATCGACGTCAACGACATGGAATACGTCTACCGCGAGACCGAGTACGTCACCGGCGTGCACCAGGTCCACGGCGGTTCGGGCGACCCGTCGCCGTTCACCGCCTACGGCACCCTGCAGGGCCTGATGGCGGCGCTGAACAAGCGCTTCGGCGACGAGGAAGTGGGCAAGTACAGCTACGCCGTGCAGGGCCTGGGCCACGTCGGCATGGAGTTCGTGAAGCTGCTCAAGGAGCGCGGCGCGAAGATCTTCGTCACCGACATCAACAAGAACCTGGTCGATAAGGCCGTGTCCGAGTACGGCGCCGAAGCGGTCGGCCTGGACGAGATCTACGACGTCAACGCCGACGTGTACTCGCCGTGCGCGCTGGGCGGCACCGTCAACGAGCAGACCCTGCCGCGCCTGAAGGCCAAGATCATCTGCGGCGCCGCCAACAACCAGCTGGCCAACAACGCCATCGGCGACGAAGTGGCCAAGCGCGGCATCCTGTACGCGCCGGACTACGCGGTCAACGCCGGCGGCGTGATGAACGTGGCGCTGGAACTCGACGGCTACAACCGCGAGCGCGCCATGCGCATGATGCGCACGATCTACCACAACCTCGGCCGCATCTTCGAGATCGCCGAGCGCGACAGCATCCCGACCTACACCGCCGCCGACCGCCTGGCGGAGGAGCGCATCAGCGCGATCGGCAAGTTGAAGCTGCCGCTCGGCCGCTCCAACCCGAGCTTCCGCGGACGCATCCGCAGCGGGCACTGAACCACACTTCGACGGGGCCGACGGCCCCGTCGTCGTATTCGAGGTAGGGATTTCGCGTGCCGTTGCGTTTAGCAAGACGCACGCGCCGTCCACCGCTCTTCCTTCGCGTCGCCAACCTGGAGCCAAGCCATGCGTTCGTCCGCTTTCGCCGTGCCCGCCGTTGCCGCGCTCGCCGTCGCCGGCCTGTCCGCCGCCCTCGCCTTCGCCGCGCAGGCGAACGAGCCGGCCAAGCCGGCCGCCGCCGGCCATCACGAGGTCTACGACTACGACCACCAGGAAACCTGGCAGGCGCTGCACGACAAGTCGCAGTCGCCGATCGACATCGTCACCGCCGGCGCGGCCGCGGCCGATCCGGCCGAGCCGCGCGCGATCGAGTTCAGCCACACCCACGGCGCCGTCGACAAGGTCGAGGACAACGGCCACGCCGTGCAGGTCGACACCCACGCCACCGAGGCGATCATCCGCGGCCGCCACTTCAAGCTGGCCCAGTTCCACTTCCATGCCCAGAGCGAGCACACCCTGGACGGCAAGCATTTCCCGCTGGAGGGCCACTTCGTGTTCAAGGCCCAGGACGGGCGCCTGGCCGTGGTCGGGGTGATGTATGAACAGGGCCAGGCCAACGCCGTCGCGCAAGAAGTGCTGGACGATCTCAAGCCCGGCAAGGCCAGGCCGGCCCAGCACGAGATCGACATCGAGGGCCTGCTGCCGAAGGCGCACGGCTACTACCACTACCTGGGCTCGCTCACGACCCCGCCGCTGACGGAAAATGTCGAGTGGTACGTGATGCCGAAGCCTGTGACCATGTCGAAGCAGCAGATCGACGGGTTCCTGTCCCATTACCGCCGCAACAACCGCAACATCCAACCGCTCAATGGGCGGCCGCTGATTCGTTACGAGGGCTGATATGCGCAGTTTTCCCCTGGGTGAAGAGATCGACGCGCTGCGCGACGCCGTGCGCCGTTTCGCCGAAACCGAAATCGCTCCGCGCGCGGAGCGCATCGACCACGACAACGCGTTCCCGCAGGACCTGTGGCCCAAGCTGGGCGAGATGGGCCTGCTGGGCATGACCGTGCCGGGCGAGTTCGGCGGCAGCGAGATGGGCTATCTGGCCCACCTGGTCGCGATGGAAGAGATTTCGCGCGCCTCCGGCTCGGTCGGTCTCTCCTACGGCGCGCACTCCAACCTGTGCGTGTCCAACCTGTTCGCCAACGGCAACGCCGCCCAGCGCGCCAAGTATTTGCCCAAGCTGTGCAGCGGCGAATGGAAGGGCGCGCTGGCGATGAGCGAGCCGGGCGCCGGCTCCGACGTGGTCGGCTCGATGAGCTGCCGCGCCGAGCTGCGCGACGGCGTGTGGGTCGCCAACGGCAACAAGATGTGGATCACCAACGGCCCCGAGGCCGACGTGCTGCTGGTGTACATGCGCACCGCGGGCAAGGACGCCGGCAGCAAGTGCATGACGGCGTTCATCGTCGAGAAGGGCATGAAGGGCTTTTCGACCGCGCAGAAGCTCGACAAGCTCGGCATGCGGGGGTCCAACACCTGCGAGCTGGTGTTCGAGAACTGCGAGATCCCGGCCGAGAACGTGGTCGGCGAGGTCCACCAGGGCGTCAAGGTGCTGATGAGCGGCCTCAACACCGAGCGCCTGGTGCTGACCGGCGGCCCGCTCGGCCTGATGCAGGCGGCGATGGACATCGCCCTGCCCTACGTTCGCGAGCGCAAGCAGTTCGACGCGGCGATCGGCACCTTCGGGCTGATGCAGGGCAAGATCGCCGACATGTACACCTCGCTGCAGTCCAGCCGCGCGTTCGCCTATCAGGTCGCGCGCGATTTCGACGGCGGCTACAAGAGCCGGGTGGACGCGGCCTCGTGCCTGCTGCACGCCTCCGACGCCGCGGTCGAGGTCGCGCTGGAAGCGATCCAGACCCTCGGCGGCAACGGCTACATCAACGAATACCCGACCGGCCGGCTGCTGCGCGACGCCAAGCTGTACGCGATCGGCGCGGGCACCAACGAGATCCGGCGCATGCTGATCGGGCGCGAGCTGTTCGACGGCAAGAGCTGATTGCGGCCTGGCTCGCCCTTCTCCCTCTCCCGCTTGCGGGAGAGGGAGCGAAAAGCCCCGCATTCGCGGGGCTTTTTTGTTGCGGCTCAAGACCAAACCGAAGCCGCGCGATCTCCCTGTAGGAGCGGCGCAAGCCGCGACCGCGAATCCACAACTACGACAGACCCATAGGCCGCCCGCGCCGTCGCGATAGCAGCTTGCGCCGGACGCCGCGGTGTCGCGGTCGCGGCTTGCGCCGCTCCTACAGGGCAAGCCCGAAACAGCCGGCGCGCATCGCGTTCACAACGGCAGCGACCAGCTCGCGAACGCGCGCGGGTACTGGCGCCCGAACTCATAGCGGTTGTCGAAGTCCAGCGCGAACACGCCGCCGCGCGCGAACCGCGCGTTGAACCCGAGCCCGAGCACGCCGGCCTCGCGCGCGAACGCGTCGCCGACGATCGGCGACCACACCTCCATGCCGGTGAAGCGCGCATCGATGTAGCGGCCCGATTGCGCCAGCGTGCGCTGCCATTCGGCGCGGCCGCTGAGGCTCAGCAGGGCCGAACCCAGCCGCCACTGGCGCTCCAGCCGCGCGCCGGCGAGCAACTGGGTCGCGCTCAGGCTCGAATCGCCCGCGCTCAGGCCGAAGCCGGCCGCGCCCGGTTCGGCGAAACCGCCGCGATCCAGGCGCAGGCTCTGCGCGCCCAGGTACGGCGTCAGCACGCCTTCGCCGACGCGGAAACGATGCCCGGCCTGCAGGCTCAAGCTCGCATAACGCTCGCCATAATCGCTGCCGGTGCCGAACCGGTCCGCGCCGAGTTGCACCTCGCGCTGCAGGTAGCGATCCATGTGGCCGAACGCCGCGCGCCCGAGCAGGTAATGCCCGTCGCGGTTCCAGCTCGCGTAGAACTGCCCTTCGATCTGGCGGTTGCGCTCGCGGTCGCGGCGCTGCGCGCTGTAGGCGTAGCCGTCGGTCTGGCTCAGCGCCGCGCCGAGGCTCCAGTCGCCGACGCGCTGGTCGTGGCCGACGATCCAGCCGCTCGCGTCCAGATCGAAGCGCCCGGCCATCGCCCGGCGCGCGTCGAGCCGGTCGCTCCACGCGCCGGAGCGCGCGCCGTCGAGATACTGCGCGTCCAGCCGCGATTCCAGCGCGCGCCGGTTGGCTTCCACCGCCATCAGCGCGAACGCCGCGTCGGCGCTGTGCAGCTCGCCCGACAGGCTCGCCAGCGACTGCTGCGCGGCCTGCGCCGTGGCCGAGCGCTGCAGCGCGCCGGCCGCGGCCGAGAAC
>NZ_LXSD01000003.1:0-4305 GCF_017168095.1 Lysobacter enzymogenes
GCGGCGGCAGCGGCAGTGCGAACAGCGGCGACGACCGCCGCAACGACGGCCTGGGCGGCAGCGGCGGCGATGGCGGCCACGGCGGTTCCGGCGGCGACGGCGGTATCGGCGGCAACGGCGGCCGGATCGAGCTGATCTACGACGCGCGGTATCCGCAGCTGGCGCAGCAGTTGCTGCTGGATGTCGACGGCGGCTTGCCCGGCGAAGGCGGCGCCGCGGGCTCGCCGGGCCGCGGCGGCTCCGGCGGATCGGGTCGCGGCGGTTCCGGCGGCAGCGGTAATCCGGGCAATTCCGGAAACTACGGCCGCTACGGTTCGGCCGGGCGCGCCGGCAGCGCGCAGGCCAGCGCGGGCGAGGTCGCGCGCTACTTCCGTTCCATTCCCGGCATCGAGTTGCTGCCCGGGCAGCGCTGAGGCGCGTTGCGCCGCGCGCGATTCATTCGTCCGGCAGCAGCTTGCCCGGGTTCAATATCCCGTCCGGGTCGAACGCGCGCTTGATCTGGCGCATCAGCGCCAACGTCTGCGCACCCACCGCCTGCGGCATGAAATCGCGCTTGGCCAGGCCGATGCCGTGTTCGCCCGAAAGCGTGCCGCCCAGCGCCAGCGCGAGTTCGAACACCCGGCCCATGGCGACGTGCGCGCGTTCGCTCTGTGCGGCATCGGCCGGGTCGTAGAGCAGGTTGACATGCAGGTTGCCGTTGCCGGCGTGGCCGAAGCAGACGATCGGCAGGTCGAACTCGCGCGCCAGCGCCTGCACGCCGTCGACCAGTTCGGGAATGCGCGAGACCGGCACCACCACGTCTTCGTTGATCTTGCCCGGCGCCAGGGTGCGCAGCGACGGCGACAGCGCCTTGCGCGCGGCCCAGAGCTTTTCCCGCGCGGCTTCGTCGGCGGCGTCGTCGAGCGAGAGCAGGCCGTCGCCGGCGGCGGCGCGCTTGAGCGCGTCGAGCGCGTGGGCCAGGGTGTGGGCGTCGCCGTCGGCTTCGATCATCAGCAAGGCGCCGGCCTCGTGCGGCAGATCGGCGCCGCCGACGTCGCGGGCCAGGCCCACGCATTGGCCGTCCATGAATTCCAGCATCGACGGCGTCACCGGCTGCGCCATCAGCCGCGCCACCGCTTGCGCGGCCGAGGACACATCGCGGTAGACCGCGCGCAACGCGGCGCGCGCCGGCGCCGACGGGGTCAGGCGCAGGCTGGCTTCGACGATCAACGCCAGCGTGCCTTCGCTGCCGACCAGCAGGCGGTGCAGGTCGTAGCCGGTGGAGCCTTTGGTCGTGGCGGTGCCGCACACGATCAGCTCGCCCGCGCCGGTGACCGCGGTCAGCGCCAGCACGTTGTCGCGGCTGGCGCCGTACTTCACCGCGCGCGGGCCGCCGGCGTTGCAGGCGAGGTTGCCGCCGATGCTGCTGTAGGCGGCGCTGGTCGGGTCCGGCGGCCAGAACAGGCCGTGCGGCTTGAGCGCGGTCTGCAGATCGCCGTTGAGCACGCCGGGCTCGACCACCGCGCAGCGGTCGCCGGGGCGGATGTCGAGGATGCGGTTCATGCGTTCGAACGAAACCACCACGCCGCCGGCGACCGGCACCGAGGCGCCGGTGGTGTTGGTGCCGCGGCCGCGCGCGATGACCGGCACGCGCTCGCGCCGGCACGCGCGCAGCAGCGCCTGCACCTGCTCGCGCGAGCGCGGCAGCGCGACGGCGTCGGGCAGGGCGAGGCGGCGCGAGTTGTCGTAGGCGTAGGCCAAGCGCTCGCCGGGATCGGTCAGCCAGGCGTCGCCGAGCAGTTGCGCCAGTTCCGCGTGCAGCGACGACGGCAGCGGCGCGCTCATCGCGCCGGCCCGGGCGCGGGGGCGCGCATCAGTTTGCGCAGCAACGCGCCGGCGACGCCCAGCGACAACGCCGGCAGCGCCACCCAACGCGCTTCCGACCACAGCACCTCCAGCCCGCGCGCGCTGAAGAAGCGCGCGCCGATCGGCGAGACCTCGATCGGCCGCCACGGCGCGAAGATGCGCGCGTCCGACCACGGCCAATACAGCGCCACGCCGAGGCCGCCGTCGGTCAGCGCGTCGAGCAGCGGATGCGAGGCTGCGCACAGGAACAGCCACCACGCCGCGCGCCCGCGCGGCGCGCGCAGCCACGGCGCGGCGAGCGCGCCGAGCGCGGCCAAGGCGGCGGCGAAGGCGAAGGAATGGCTGGCGCCGCGATGGCCGAAATCGTCGGCGTAGGCGATGCCGAGCTTGAACGCGACCACGTCGGCGTCGGGCAGCATCGCCGCGAGCGCGCCGGCGGCGAGCAGGCGCGGCGAAATGCGCTGGCGCCCCAGCGCCAGGCCCAGGGCCAGCGGGACTACGGCGTGGGTCATCACGGTCGGCATGCGGGCGGGTCCGGGCGGGGACGCAGAGTCGGGAGTAGGGAAGCGCAGCCGCAGGCGCTCAGTCGTCGGCGCGGAACGCATCGCGCAGCCAGCGCAACTGCGGCCGCGCCGGGTCGCCGTCGGCTTCGACCACGTCGAAGCGGCAGGCGCGTTCGGCATGCGCCGGATGCCGTTGCAGGAACGCCTGCGCGGCCAGCACCAGCTTGCGCCGCTTGCGCGCGTCCACCGAGGCCGCGCCGCCGCCGAAGCGGTCGTCGCGGCGGTAGCGCACTTCGACGAACACCAGGGTGTCGCCGTCGAGCATGACCAGGTCGAGTTCGCCGACGCGGAAGCCGGCGTTGCTGGCGCACTCGCGCAGGCCGTTCTCGCTCAAGTGTTCGCGCGCCGCGGCTTCCACCGCGGCGCCGCGTTCGCGCTTGCCGGGGTCAGCGGCGCGAGGCATCCGCCAGCGGCACCGCGACGCCGCTGCTGAAGGTCGACCACGCCGGGGTGCGCAGCACGTTGCCGAAGCCGTCGATGCGCAGCACGCCGGTGGCGCCGGCGACATAGGCGTCGGAGCGGCCGGCCAGACGTTCCAGGTAAGCGCTGAGCTGCCAGGCGTCGTAGCCGAAGGCGAACAGGCGCGCGGCCGGGCCGCGCGCGGTCGGCAGCTGCTGCGCCGTGCCCACCGCCGGCGGCAGGCCGCGGATGCCGCCGCTGATCCAGGACTCGGACGGGAAGGCGATGCCGTCGAGCACGCGGTCCTGCTCCGGCTTGCCGGTGCCCAGCAGCAATTGCGAAGTCGCCGCGCGCGGCTTGTCGGCCAGGCCGACCAGCGCCAGCTTCGGCACCAGGGTGCGGCCGACGCTGCCCTTGACCGCGAGGAACACCGCGTCGACGCCGCCTTCCTTGGCCACGAACGGGGCCAGGTCGGCGGTGCCTTCGCCGATGGTGTCGGTGACCACCGCGCCGCGCGCGCTCAGGCGCTGCTTCAGCGCGGCCACCGCGCGGCGCTGGCTGTCGTCGTCGCCGGCGATCGCCAGCACGCGCTTGGCCTTGCGCTCGGCCAGGTAGTCGGCGGCGGCGGTGCCTTCGTCCTCGGGCGTCAGCGAGAAGCTGACGTTGCCGCTGGGCGGGGTGGTGTTGCCGCGATTGAGCGCCAGCACCGGCACCGGCAGCGCGCTCTTGCCGAACAGCGCGCTGACCTCGTCGCGGCCGAGCGGGCCGATCACGAAGTCGTTGCCCTCGGCGGCGGCCTTGTCGTAGGCCGACAGCGCGCCGGCGGGAGTGCCGGCGGTGTCGTAGAAATGCACTTCCGGGCGGCGCCGGCTTTCGCCGTAGTAGGCGGCGAGCAGGCCGTCGCGGACCGAGGCGGCGGCGACCGCGGCCGGGCCGGTGCTCGGCAGCAGCACCGCCAGCTTCACCGGCGGGCGGTAGCCGTCGGCGTCGGCCGGCGGGCGCTGGGCGGCGTGGAAGCTCCAGTCGGAGGTGCGGTCGAACGGACGCGGCAGCGGCAGCCCGCGCTTCATCAGCGCGCGGCCGGCGAAGTTGTACAGCGGGTCGCCCTCGATCAGGGCATTGGCTTCGCGGCTGAGGGTGGCGTCGTCGAGCTGGGCGAGCAGGCGTTCGATCTGCTGCTCGTTCTCGCTGCGCTCGGCGCCGCTGAGCGCGGCGTGGTTCTTCGCCAGGTGCTGGGCCTGGGCGACGATGGGATTGGAGGCGGCGACGGTCGCGACCGGGCGGGTCTCGACGCTGGCGCAACCGCCCAACAGCGCCGTGGCGGCCAGGGCGCAGAACATCCATGTAAAAGCGGGCCGGTTCTTGCTTCGATTCATCGGCTTGCGTGCGCCGCGGGCGGCGTTCCTGTGGGACCGGGTAGGATTCTACCCGGCCCGGGCGACGCGAACGCGCCGCCGTGGCCGCCCGCGTTCAGCCCGCGCCCGCGGCCGGGCCCGTC
>NZ_LXSD01000004.1:0-5199 GCF_017168095.1 Lysobacter enzymogenes
CCGCGCCGGCCAGCGCCCGCGCAACGACGCCGCGCGCCGCCGCCCTAGCCACGCCCCTGCGCTTCCGACACGCTGCGGCCGGCGCCGACACCGTCGCGGGATCGGCCCGCCGCCACCCTCTCGAACAGGAACGCGTCCGCCCCGGACGCACCGTTACCCAAGGAGCTCGACCATGCGCATCCTCTCTCCCCTGGCCCTGTGCCTGTTGCTGGCGGCCGGCCCGGCCCTGGCCGGCAGCGACTTCTGCGACGGCGGCGGCGACGGCCCGATCGAACCCGAACTGCCGGGCGCGCCCGGCGGCGGCTCCGGCCTGGCGTCGGCCAAGGCGGGCACCGACCCGCGCACCAGTTCGTGCGAGGTCGACATGGTCATGTCGCTCAGCGCGGCCGAACGCGGCATCGAGTACTGGCGCATGCGCGATCTGCCGTTCACCGCCGAGAACTGGGCCGTGCTCAAGCGCAGCAAGCAATGGCCGGAGCTGCCGATGGAGTTCAAGCAGATCAGCTTGACCCCGGTCGAAGAGCAGACCGCCAAGGCCGGCGCGGCGGCGGCGCGTCCGGCGCCGCCGATCGGCGTGCCGCTGTCGGGCGGCCAGTCCACCTTCCTGGAATGGTCGTTCGTGCCGGCCGACAACAAATCGGAAATCTCGCGCGTGCTGGCGCTGACCGTGTTCGCCACCGACAGCGGTCCGATCCTGCGCGCGGACTGGATGATTCCGCCGCACCGCAACTGGTCCTACGCCGACAAGCCCGCGACGCTGCCGAGCGTGATCGAATCGCAATCGGCGGCGCTGACCGACGAAACCCGGGCCTCGACGCTCACCGTCACCCTGCTGCACGACGTCGACCACGTGCGCGTGGGCATCGGCCAACCGGTGCAGCGATGGCTCAGCTTCGCCCTGCCGTCGGGCGAGTGGCAGCCGCTGCGCCTGCGCAACGGCCTGCTGCTCGGCACGCCGCTGGCCGAGGGCATGGGGTTGAAGGTGAACTGGCCGTCGCTGTGGGCCGGCCAGCTCAACCAGGACGTGGGCGATGGCGGCGGCGATGCGCGCGCGCCGACCGGGCCGCGCGCCGACTGACCGGCGCCGCCGATCGGCGCGCCGGACTTAAGCGCGCGGGGCCGCTGCGGCGCGCGCGCCGCAGCGCTCCACGCGCCGGCGCTTGGGATGGTCGGGTTCCAGTTCGGCGCGCACCGCCACCAGCGCCTGGGCGAAGGTCTGCGCCTGCGCCGCCGTCCACGGCGCGGGCGCCATGCAGGTTTGCTCGGCGCGGGCCAGGGCGCGGTTGAGCTCTTGTCCCTGCAACTCGTCGAAGCGCGCCAGCGCCGGCGCCAGCGCCGCGCGCGCCGGTTCGATCCGGCCCAGGTCGTGCAGGTCCATCGCCCAGCCGAGCCGGTACATGGCCAGGTTGAGATGATCCGGCGTCGCCGCCGCGGCGATCTCCACCGCGCGGCGCAGGTGCGGTTCGGCGCCGCGCGCATCGTCGAGGAACAGATGCCGCATCACGCCCAGGTTGAATTCCGAACTGGCCACGCGCGGGTGCTTCGCGCCGAGCACCTTCATGCGCACCTCCAGGGTGCGTTCGAACCAGCGCAGCGCGGCGGGGTAGTCGTCGCGCGCCTGGGCGATGGTGCCCAGCAGGTTGTACACCGCGGCGGTTTCCTCGTGGTCCTCGCCGTAGACCGCCAGATCGATGCGCAACGCCTGCGTCGCCAGGCGCTCGGCTTCGGCCAGATCGTCGGCGTCGCGGCGCTGGCGCGCCTGCGAGACCAGCGACTTGGCCGCGGCCGGGTCGTTGCTGCCGTCGCCGCGCGCCTGCGGCAGTTCCTTGAGCAACTGCGCCGCGCGCTCGGTCTGGCCGGCCGCGAACAGCGCGCTGGCCCAGCCGCGCCGCGCCTGCATGCTGCGCGGATCGGCGATGCCGTAGCGGCGCCGGTGCGCTTCGTCGGCGCGCTGCCATTGCGCCAGCGCCGATTCCAGCCGGCCTTGCGCCTGCGACAGGCGCGCGCGCAGGCGCAGCAGGGTCAGCGCTTCGTCGGTGGATTCCGCGGTCAGGCGCCGCTCGGCCTGGGCGAGGAAGCGGTCGGCGGCGGCGTAATCGGCGCGCAGCAGCGCGACCTGCGCGCGCAGGGCGTAACTGCCGCGCAGCAACGCCGGCTCGGTGTCCGGCAGGGCCAGGCGCAGGCGCAGGGCTTCGTCGGCATGGCGCTCGGCGGCTTCGTAGTCGCCGAGATTGAACTCGACCTCGGCGATCGCCGCGGTCAGCGCGGCGCGCGTTTCCGGATCGCGGTTGTCCTGCAGTCCGCGCGCCGCGTGCTTGAGCAGATCGCGCGCGCTGGGATCGCGCCCGCGCGCCTGCAGCGGGTCGGACGCGCGGAACAGGCCGACCATGAAGGCGGTCACCTGCTCGGCCTGCAGCCGGCGCGCTTCGGCGCGGTCGCGCGCCTGCGCCAGCTCGCGCGACTGCAGCACGATGTGGGTCATGAAGCCGATCGTCGCCGCCGCCGCCACCGCGGCCAGGGCCAACGGCACGCGCCGCCGGCGCACGAACGCGCGCAGGCGATACCAGCGTTCGCCGTTGCGCGCCGCCACCGCTTGCGAATGCAGCGCCGCGCGCAGGTCTTCGGCCAGGCGCTCGACGCTGGCGTAGCGCTGCTCGGGTTCCTTGCGCAGGCACTTGGCCAGGATCGCGTCGAGGTCGCCCTGCAACTGCCGCCTCAGCGCGCCGGCCGAGGCCGCGCCGCGCGCCCGGGCGATGGCCTGCGCGCGCTCGGGCTCGCGCTGTTCCAGCCGGGCCAGGCGCCGGCTCGCCGGCAGCGGCACCTCCTCGGCGATGGCGCGGGTCAGCTCGGCCGCGCCGCGGCCCTCGGTGGCCAGCGGCAACTGCCCGCACAGCAGTTCGTACAGCAGCACGCCCAGCGCATAGACATCGGTGGCGACGCTGGTCGGCGCGCCGGACACCTGCTCGGGCGCGGCGCTGGCCGGGGAGAAGAACGCCTGCGCGTCGACCGTCGCGGCCGCGCCGGCGCCGGGTTGCAGCGCCTTGGCGATGCCGAAGTCGAGCAGGCGCGCGCGGCCTTCGCCGTCGACCAGCACGTTGCTCGACTTGAGGTCGCGGTGCAGCACCAGCCGGCGGTGCGCGTAATCCACCGCCGCCAGCGCCTGCAGCGCCAGTTCGATCCGCGCGCGCAGCGGCAACGTGCGGCGGTCGCACCAGGCGGCGATCGGTTCACCGTCGACGTACTCCATCGCGAAGTACGGCTGGCCCGACGGCAGTTCGCCGACGTCGATGAGGCGGGCGATGTTGGGATGTTCCAGGCTCGCCAGCAGTTCGCGCTCGCGCCGCAGCCGGCGCTGCACCTGCGGCGCCCACAGCGGCGAGTCGGCGAGCTTGAGCGCGACGCGCTGTTCGCCGTCTTCGACCGCGCGCCGCGCCAGGTACACCCGGCCCATGCCGCCGGCGCCGAGCTCGCGTTCGATCGCGAACGGCCCGGCGCGCTCGCCCGCGGCCAGGCCGTGGCCGTCGTCGTTCCACAGCGCGGCGCCGCCGCGCCACGGCAGCGCGTCGCCGTCGCCGGAGGCGTCGGCTTCCATCGCCTCGTGCGCGGACAACAGCCGCGCCACCGCCGCGCGCAGGCCGGCCGGGTCGGCGTGCGCGGCGCAGGCGCGCTCCAGGAACGCCGCGCGTTCGGCGGCCGGAAGCTCCAGCGCGCGCGAGAACGTCTCGGCGGCCTGCGCCCACAAGGCGGTCGACGTGGCCATGGCGCGGCGCTCAGCCCGGCGGCGCGGAGAGTTGGTCGTGCAGCCAGGCGCGCGCGAACTGCCAGTCGCGCTTGGCGGTGGGCAGCGACACGCCGATGGTCTGCGCGGTCTCTTCGATGGTGAGGCCGCCGAAGTAGCGCAGCTCGACGCCGCGCGCGGCGCGCGCGTTGATGCGTTCCAGCCGCTCCAGCAGGCGGTCCAGGTCGAGCGCGTCGGCCAGGTCGGCGGCCGGCGCGGCCACCTCTTCGCCGGCCTGCAGGGTCACCCGCAGCACGTCGCCGCCGCGCTTGAGCGCGGAGCGCTCGCGCAGGTGGTCGACCAGCAGGCGGCGGATCGCGTGCGCGGCGATGGCGTAGAAGTGGGCGCGGTTCTGGAACGGCACCTCGCGCTGCTGGGCCAGTTCGAAATAGGCGTCGTTGGCCAGCTCGGTCGCGCGCAAGGTCACTTGTCCGCTGCGCGCCAGCCGCTGCCGCGCCAGCCGCCGCAGCACCGGGTAGATGCAGTCGAGCAATTGCGCCTCCGACCGCGGATCGCCCTCGCGCCAGCCCTGCAACAGTGCGGTGATGTCGGACGGCGGATCGGCGGCGGTCATGGCGGGGGCGACGCCCGGAGGGGAGCTCAGCATAGCGCCTGGCCGCGCCGCCGAGTCATGCGCGCGGCGCGGTCCGGTTACCTGCGCGCAACATTGCGCGCGCTCCGGCGCCGGGCTTGCCAAGCCGCCCCGCGATCTCCTTCAATGGGCCGGCGTCGCGCGCCGGCGCGCGACCGTGGAGCCCCGCCATGTCCAAGCACGGTCCGCGTCACCCGATCCTGTCGGTCGCCCCGCAGCGGCTGCGCCCCACCCAGATCACCGTCGGCCTGCGCGAGGTCGCCGACAAGCGCGCGCAGTGGCACGCGCTGGGCCGCAGGAAGCGCGAGGCGCTGATCGCTGCGCACTGGTTCCCCGGCGTGCTCGGGCCCGGCGGCGAGGTGTATATCGTCGATCATCACCACTTCGGCCTGGCCATGCTCGAAGAAGGCGTGGCGCAGGTGCCGGTGATCGTGCAGCGCGATTTCTCCTGGCTCGATCCGGCGACGTTCTGGCGCACGATGGAATTCAACCGCTGGGCGCATCCTTACGACGAGCGCGGCGCGCGCACCGACTACGCGGCGATTCCCGCCGGTTTGGCGCAGTTGCGCGACGATCCCTACCGCAGCCTGGCCGCGCGCGTGCGCGAGGCCGGCGGCTGCGCCAAGGACGCCACGCCGTACGCCGAATTCCTCTGGGCCGATTTCCTGCGCGCGCGGATCAAGCCCAAGGACGCGGCCAAGCCCGGCGCGCGCGCGCTCGAACGCGCGCTGACGCTGGCCCACAGCCGACAGGCCGGCTACCTGCCGGGCTGGAGCGGGGCGATCGAATGAGCGCGCCGGCGCCCGCCGCCGGCGCCCGCGCCGCCAGC
>NZ_LXSD01000005.1:0-4932 GCF_017168095.1 Lysobacter enzymogenes
CGGCGGCGGCGCGCGCGGCGAGCATGCGCCGCGCCGCCGCCGCGATCGACGCGCCCGCGCCGGGCATCGCCGCGCGGTCATCGCCAACCGATATGATGAACGCCCGCTTCGCGAGCCGCCCCGCATGACCGCCACGGACCTCACCGACCTGCTGCTCGACGCGCTCGGCCAGCGCATCGACGATCCCGCCGCCGTCGCCCTGGCCCAGGCCCTGGGCGACAAGCCGTTCAAGAACGCTACGCCCGGCAACACCGTGCACCTGGGCAGCCGCAAGCTCGGCATCGAGGTCGGCGCGTCGATGCAGATCGACAATCGCGGGTTCTTCCCGCCGCGCAAGGACGGACGCCGCTGGGTCACCTGGGTCTCGCACGCCTTCGTCTACCCGAACTACCGCGGCGCGCTGCCGGACGGGTTCGACTGGTCGCTGGACGACGCCGCGCTGTCGGCGCGTTTCCGCCGCCGGGTCGAAGGCGGCCTGGAGGAAGTGCGCTACACCCTGCCGCCGCCGCGCGAGGGCCTGCGCGCCAAGGCCACGCTCGACGAGGACAAGAACCGGCCGCGGCATCTGCTGCTCGCCGTCGCCGAGGAAGCCGATTACGCGACCGTCTATCCCGGCGCCGATCCGGCGCATTCGGTCGAGGACGGATTCTTCGCCACTTGGTGCGCGCTGCACGGCGTGCTGCGCGAAGACCGGCTCGGCGCCGACGCGCTCGCCGCGCTGCGCGAACGCCGGATCACGCCGCTGGCCTTGCTGCGCGATGCGCTCGGCGGGTTGCTGTGGGAGAACGACGTGCGGCCCGAGCACGCCGCGTTCTGCCACGCGTACGCCAAGCGCCTGATGAAACCGGACGAGGCCAGCGCGCTGTTCGACGCGCAGGCGGTGTTCGGCGACAGCAACGCCTGGCGCAAGCCCGGCGAGGCGATGACCGAGGACCGCTGGGACGAATACGACCGGATCGCGCCGCGCTACGCGCAGCGCTGGCAGCAGTGGCGCGACGGCGAGATCCGTTCGATCGTCGATCACCCGCACGGCGCCGACGCGTCGGTGTGAGCGTGGCGCGGCTGCGGCGGGCGGACGGTCGCGGCGCCGGCGCGGCCGCCGGTCTCAGTCGCGGTCGCTGGCGAAGCGCAGGCGATTGCCGTCCGGATCGGTCACCAGCATCTCGCGGGTGTCCCAGGGCGTGTCCTGCGGCGGCTCGGTCGGGGTCACGCCGTTGGCGAGGAAGCGGCGGTGGCAGTCGTCCACGTCGGGCACGATCAGATACGCCGCGCCGCCGACCTCGCAATCGCCGGTATGTTCGGTCAGGAACAGGGACTGGCCTGCGCGGGTGATCTGCACGAACAGCGGAAAGCCCGGTTCGAAGCGGTGCTCCCAATCGACCGCGAAGCCCAGCCCGTCGACGTAGAACGGCAGGCTGCGGTCGGCGCGCAGGATGCGCAGTTGCGGGATGACGGTCTGGCGCATGCGCGGGCTCCGGTGCGGCAGCGGTGGGGCGTGGGGAAGCGAGGCCGGCCCGGCCGCTGCGGCGAACGGTCGCAGGCCGGCGGTCCCCGGCGGGCGCCGCCACTCATATCACGTTTCCCGGCGACGCCGGCCGTGGCCCGGCCTTGCCGGCCGTGCGCGTGCTCCGGGTCGTTGCGGCTCGCCGGGTTGGCCGGTATACGGCACCAGTCCGGTACGACAATTGTGAGTTTTCCGCCTTTTCCATATGCTGCCTCCGACATCAACGACCGCTTTTGGACGTGGATTGAACGTGGCGGCAGCGAATCGAGCGCGTCCGGATCCGGCCAGCCGGCGCCGCCCGACTGCGAATCCGCCCGCGCATCCATCCGCCGCAACACCGGGCCGCGGGCGCCCGCGCCGCGAGCGACGCCGGGCGTGTGCGGACCGCGTTCCCCTCAGCCCGCTCCACCCGTCCCCTTCAACCCCCGCCTGCGCCGCCGCATCGCGCCGGCGCAAGCCAGCGCCGCCGACGGCCTCCGCAGGGAACCGATCATGATCAACATCACCATTCGCCAGCGGATCGTGCTGAGCCTCGTCGTGACCTTCGGCGTGCTCGCGCTGATGGGCGGCATCGCCTGGCAGCGCCTGCTGCACATCGAAACCGAAGAGGCGGCGCTGCGCGACGACTCCATCCCCGGCATGTACGCGGCGGCGAAGATGGAATCGTCGTGGATGACCTACCACGCCAACGTGCGCGCGGTGACCGTCGCCGGCGCCGAGGACACCGCCCGCCTGGAGGAACTGGTGCGGCTGCGCCGCAGCCAGTTCGAAGCCGCCGCCGGCGCCTACGAGCGCACCATCCGCCGCGACGAGGACCGCAGCCAGTTCGGCGAGATCATGCGCCAGGCCCAGGCCGCCTTCGCCCTGCAGGCCGAGCTGATGCGCATGGTGCACGAGCGTTCGCCCGGCCTGGCCGCGGCCTGGCGCGACCGCGCCGCGCCGGTGTTCGAGCGCAACAACAACGCGCTGGCCAAGATGGTCGACAACAACCGCAGCTACGCCGCCGCCTCGGTCGCGCGCATCGACGAAGCCATCGCCGCGGCCAAGACCGGGATCGCGTTCTCCTTCCTCACGGCGCTGATCCTGTCCGGCCTGGTCGGCTTCTACCTGTGGCGCGCGATCACCCAGCCGCTGCGGCAGCTGTCCGGCGCGGTCGAGACCCTGGCCAAGGGCGATTTCAGCAAGCGCCTGGCGCTGGCGCGCAGCGACGAATTCGGCACCCTGGCCCAGGGCTACGACCGCATGACCGACGACCTGTCGCAACTGGTCGGGCAGGTGCAGTCCTCGGGCATCCAGGTCAATTCCTCGATCAACGAAATCACCGCTACCTTGCGCGAGCAGCAGGCCTCGGCCGCGCAGATCGCCGCCACCACCACCGAGATCGGCGCGACCTCGCGCGAGATCGCCGCCACCTCCAAGGAGCTGGTGCGCACGATGGACACCGTCTCGGCCGCGGCCGAGCAGACCTCGTCGCTGGCCGGCAGCGGCCAGGCCGGGCTGGCGGAGATGGAGGAATCGATGCGGCGCATGATCGACGCCACCGCCGCGATCAGCGCCAAGCTGGCGGTGCTGGCCGACAAGGCCAACAACATCAGCCAGGTGGTCACCACCATCACCAAGGTCGCCGACCAGACCAACCTGCTCTCGCTCAACGCCGCGATCGAAGCGGAAAAGGCCGGCGAATACGGCCGCGGCTTCTCGGTGGTGGCCACCGAGATCCGCCGCCTCGCCGACCAGACCGCGGTGGCCACGCTCGACATCGAGCAGATGGTGCGCGAGATCCAGTCGGCGGTGTCGGCCGGCGTGATGGGCATGGACAAGTTCTCCGAGGAAGTGCGGCGCGGTACCCACGACGTGCAGCAGGTCGGCGGCCAGCTGTCGCAGGTGATCGACAACGTGCAGGCGATGGTGCCGCGCTTCGAAGCGGTCAACGAAGGCGTGCAGGCGCAGTCGGCCGGCGCCGAGCAGATCAACCTGGCGCTGAGCCAGCTCAGCGAGGCCGCGCAGCAGACGGTGGAAGCGCTGCGCCAGTCCAACCAGGCCATCGACGAACTGCACCACGTCAGCGCCGGGCTGCGCGACGGCGTGGTCAAGTTCAAGTTGCTGGCCTGAGCGCGGCGGAGCCGAGGCGCGCGTGCTGTTCCTGGTCTTCCAGCTCGATGCCGAACGCTACGCGCTCGACGCGGCGACGGTGGCGGCGGTGCTGCCGCGGGTGGAGCTGCGGCGGCTGCCGCAGGCGCACGCGGCGGTGGCCGGGGTGTTCGACTACCGCGGCGAGGTGGTGCCGGTGATCGACCTGTGCGCGCTGGCGCTGCAGCGGCCGGCGCGCGATGCGATGAGCACGCGCATCGTGCTGGCCGACTATCTCGACCGCAGCGGCGGCGCGCGCCGGCTCGGCCTGTTGGCCGAGCGCGTGGTCGACACGGTGCGGTTGCCGGAGGAAGCGTTCGCGCCCAGCGGCGTGGACCAGCCGCAGGCGCGCTATCTCGGCCCGGTCGCGCGCGACGCGCACGGGCTGCTGCAACGCATCGGCGTGCGCGAGCTGCTGCCCGAGGCGGTGCACGACCTGTTGTTCGCGCAGGCGGCGCAGGCCTGATGGACGCGGCCGGGTTCGAACGCTGGCTCAAGACCACGATGGGGCTGGACGCGTCCTCGGTCGGCCCGGGCGTGGTCGAGCGCGCGGTCGCCGGGCGCATGCGCGCGACCGCGTCCGCCGACGCCGCGGCCTATTGGCGGCGCCTGCTGGCGCAGCCGCTGGAGCAGCAGGAGCTGATCGAAGCGGTGGTGGTGCCGGAGACCTGGTTCTTCCGCGGCGTGGAAGCTTTCGACGCGCTGGCGCGCGCGTTCGCGCCGCTGCAGGCCGACGGCGCGCGCACGTTGCGCCTGCTGAGCCTGCCGTGCTCGACCGGCGAGGAACCCTACACCCTGGCGATGGCGCTGATCGACGCCGGCTGGGCGCCTTCGCGCCTGCGCATCGACGCCTTCGACATCAGCCAGCGCGCGTTGGCCAAGGCCGCGCACGCGGTGTACGGCGCCAATTCGTTCCGCGGCCGCGAGCTGGGCTATCGCGAGCGCCACTTCCGCGCGCTCGGTCACGGCCGCTGGCAGTTGTCGGCGCAGGCGCGCGGCTGCGTGCGCCTGCATCGCGCCAACGTGCTCGACATCGACTTCCTGCCGGCGCAGGCGACCTACGACGCGGTGTTCTGCCGCAATCTGCTGATCTATTTCGACCAGGACACCCAGGTGCGCACGGTCGGCGTGCTGGCGCGCGCGCTGGCGCCGGACGGCCTGGTGTTCGTCGGCGCGGCCGAGACCGGCCTGCTGCTGTCGCTGGGCTACGCCTCGGCGCAGATCCCGATGGCCGCCGCGTTCCGCCGCCAGCGCACGCCGCCGGCCGCATTGGCGGCCGCGCCCGAGCCGTGGCGCGC
>NZ_LXSD01000006.1:0-3098 GCF_017168095.1 Lysobacter enzymogenes
GCCCGCGGCCGGCCCCGCCGCGCGCGTCGAGCCGGCGCCCGCGGCGCCGCACCGATCTCAGCCGTACTTGCGCGAAATGAAGTAGTACGCCAGGTTGCCCAGCCCGACCGCACCGATCAGCACCGCCAGGGTGCCGGCGTTGAGTTCGCGCCAGCCGGCGGCCTCGATGATGGCGAAGGCGCCCGCCAGCAGCACCATGACGATGCCCCAGCGCAGCGCGCCGTGGCGGCGGCGCAGGTCTTCGTCGCGGGCCAGCGAACGCAGCAGTTCGTCGGCGCCGCCGGTCTGCAGCAGCTTGCTGCGGAAGCGCGCGTCCACCACGAACTTGATGGCGAAGGTGATGCAGATGAACAAGGTGATGGGAACCAAGATTCCGGGCATGGCGGCGGCCTCCTCGGGCTAGTGCGTGACGGTCGGTACCGAACGGGAATGCGGGCGGCTCGTTCGGCGTTCGAGGCAAAGAGATACGGCCCGTGTCCGTCCGGTTGCAGCCGCCGCGGCGGGGGCGGCGGGGCCGCGGGGTGACACTCGTCACAGCGCGGCATGTGCGCCCGCCACTGCAACCGCGCGCGCCTTGCCCGCATCCTCGACCGGATGACCGGTTCCAGCCCATGAACGACGACCGCGCCCTGGTCGAAGCCGTCCTCTCCCGCCAGCCGGGCGCGTTCGAGCGTCTGGTGCGGGAGTACCAGGGGCTGTGCTGGCACATCATCCAGCGCATGGTCCGCCATCCGGACGACACCCGCGAGCTGTGCCAGGAGGCATTCCTGCGCGTTCACCAGTGCCTGCACCAATACCGCTACGAGAGCGCGCTGAAGTCGTGGATCGGCCAGGTCGCCTATTCGGTGGCCAAGCGCCATCTGGAGCGCAAGCGCATTCCGATCGTGGAGACCGCGGCCGACGAGGACGCGCTGTCGCCGCTGGACGCGGTCAGCGACGGCTTCGACCTGGAGGCGGCCTGCGCCGACGAGGAGATCGCCGCCGGCCTGCACGCCGAGATCGAGGCGCTGCCGCCGCTGCAGCGTACCCTGTTGACCCTGTATCACCTGGAAGAAGTGCCCATCGGCGAGATCGCGCAGATGACCGGCCTGGCCGAGGGCACCATCAAGAGCCACCTGTTCCGGACCCGGGCGCGCCTGCGCCAGCGGCTGGAAGCGCGGCTGGGAGAATTCGCATGAACCGCAACGACGACCGCGACGCGCGTTTCGACGATCCGGCCACGGCCCGCGAATGGGCCTTGCAGGAGCGCGCGCGCGAACACGAACGCGCCGGCGCGCCGATGAGCGAGGACGACCCGCGCCTGGCCCAGTACCGCCTGCTGAGCCGGGCCTTGCGCGCGCCGCCGCTGGAGCCGATTCCCTACGGCTTCGCCGAACAGGTCGCGCGCCGCGCCGCGGCCGGCGCCGATGCCGGCGACCGGGTCGAGCGCTGGTTGCAGCAAGTGCTGTTGTTCGGCCTGATCGCGGCCGGCGCGGGCATGGTCCTGGGCGGCGCGGCGAGCTGGTGGCCGCAGGCGATGGCGCAGTTGCAGCGGTTGCCGCAAGTCGGCGTGTCGTGGGGCGCGGTCGCCGTCGCGTGCTGCCTGGCCAGCTGGGGCTGGAGCGGCGTCGCGCGCGCGCTGGGCCTGGAGCCGGGCGCGCCCTCGCGTCCGGCGTGAGCGCGCACGCGCATACCGCCAACGCCGCTGCGGGACGAATGTGAGCGCCCGCATGCTTTAAACGCGTTCGCGCGCGGCATCGGCCGCGCGCCTTCGCGCCGCGTGGGCGCGAAGGAACTCGCGAAAAAACTCGCGGAAAACCCGATATTTCTTGGTATCGCGACGGGATGCGCAGTTGCCCGCCCGCGCGCCCGCCGTGCGTGTCACCCAAGTAACAGCCATCGCCCACCCCCCTGCCCAGACTCGCTGCACCGCAGATGAAGGAGGGGGATCGTGATGGACGCCGATGGGCGCGAACGCGCCGACTGCAACAGCTTTCACGCCATGCCGCCGGAGCGCGCGCCGCTTGCGCGCGAACGCGAAGCGACCGCGCCGCGCGCGGATTTCAAGCTCGCCGACGACATGTTCGCCGGCGCCTGGCGCGCCAATCTGCCGGAGCTGGAAGCGCGCGCGCGCCGCTTCGCCGACGGCCAGCGCGACCGCGCCGAGGAACTGCTCGGCAACGCTGCGATCAAGGCGCTGCTGTTCATGCGCCGCGCGCCGCACACCATCACCGACCCGGGCGGCTTCCTGTTCGTGGTGTTGCGCCACGTGTTCCTCGACAGCGTGCGCCGGCGCGGCCGCGACCGCGAGGTGTTCGACCGCCATCGCGAGGTCGACGGCGAGGGCGGCGGCTTCGCCCACGAAGGCCTGTCGGCGCTGCAGCAGCTGGAGCTGGACGAACAGCTCGAGCGGGTGGTGGCCGCGGTGGCGCGGATGAGCCGCGAGCAGCGGCGGCTGTTCGCTTACCGCTTCATCGAGGATCTGCCGTATCCGGTCATCGCCGAGCGCCTGCACATCAACCAGCCGCTGGCGCGCAAGCGGGTCGAACTGCTGCGCAACCGGCTGCGGCTGGCGGTGGGGCGCGAATGAGCGGCGCCGGCCGCCTCGCCGCCGCGGCCGGATTCACAAGCCTCTCGGGCTCGCGTTCCACCGCTATAGACCCGCAACGCACACTCACTCCAGGGACAGGCTCATGACCGATACGCCCGTCAATTCGCAGATCACCGACGCCGTCACCCAGACCAACGTGAAGGTCGTCGCCGAGGCGCCCGCGCAGGCGATCGCCTCGCTGTACCAGGTGTCCAGCCACTCCACCGGCCTGGCGCTGCAAAACGCGGTGCACAGCCAGCAGGTGCTCAACCAGATCTCCAGCGCGGTGGTGTCCAAGGCGGTGCAGCTGATCATGGCCGTGGGCGACAAGCCATAGCGCGCGCCGCGGTGCGGGGCGATGAGACGACGGACGCACGCTTTGGAGAACGGCGATGAAACACCGATGGGACGACGATAACGCGGGCGCCGCGCCCGAGCAGGATGCGCAGACGGGCGCGGCGCAGGGAGCGGCCGATGCCGCCGCCTCGGCCGCGGCGGCCTACGCGGCGGCGCAAGGCGCGCACGCGGC
>NZ_LXSD01000007.1:0-851 GCF_017168095.1 Lysobacter enzymogenes
GCAGCGCCGCGGCCGGGTAGCGCGGCGGCGGGTTGCGGCCCAGCGCCAGCGCGTCGGTCGCGCGCGGCTTGGCCGCGGCCTTCTTCTCGCCGGCGGCCTTGGCCACGCTCTTGTTCGGCGCGGCAATCGACTTGTCGGCCCCTGCGCCAGTCGCCGGCGCACGCTCGATCGGCGGCAAGGCCATCACCGGCGCCATCGGCGCGGGCGCCGGCGGCGCCGGACGCTTGCCGTAGAGATACCAGCCCAGGAACGCCGATCCGAGCAGGATCAGCAGCAGCCACAGGCCGGTGCGGCCGGCCGATTCGCCGGTCGCGGTCTGCGCCGCGTCGGGTTGCGGCGTCTGGGAATCGATGGAATGTGATGCAGTGCTCATGCCGACCTCCTTTCGGCGAACCCGGGGGATGGTTCGCGGAGGCCGAGCTTCGAAGCGCAGGCGTTACCCGTGGGTGAACGTCCTGTCGATTCGATTCAGGACCGATTCAAAAGGCTGGCAGATAGCGCATAGGAGTTAGGAGATAGCGAAAAGCGCCTTTCGCTATCTCCTAACTCCTATGCGCTATCTCCTGCTTCACTGATTCGGATTGAACGTAATCGGCACCAGCACCGTATCGGCGACCGGACGGCCGCCGCGGGTCGCGGGCTGGAAGCGCCAGCCGCGCACGGCGCTGAGCGCGGCGCGGTCGAGCGCGCGCGAGCCGCTGCCCTGGACCACTTCGGCCTCGGCGACCTCGCCCTGTTCGGTGATCTGCACCTGCAAGCGCACCGTGCCGCCTTCGCCGCGGCGCAGCGAGGCGGCCGGGTATTGCGGCGCGCGGTTGCTGGCCAGCGGTGCGGCGCCGACGTGGGCGCCG
>NZ_LXSD01000008.1:0-517 GCF_017168095.1 Lysobacter enzymogenes
GCGCAGCGCACGCCAGGCGAGTGCGCGCGCCGGCACACGCGTGCGCACGCGCCTTCGCGCATGCGCTCGCAGCGGCGCGGGCGCGCGGCGCGCGCATCAACCGTTCGAACCCGTGGCGGCAGTGCGCGCGGCGGCATCGCCGCCGCACTGCGCGGTCTTGGCGCGTTCGTCTTCGAGCTTGCCCTGCAACTCGCGCACGCGGTTCTCGCGCTCGACCTGGCCGAAGCCGAGCAGCGTCACCCGCCGGCCCTTGGCATAGGCCGGGTCGCGATAGAGCTCGGCCAGTTCCAGCCCGGCGCGATACAGCGCCTCGCTGCCGGCCGCGCACTCGGCCGCGCGCGTCTGCGCCGCCTGCAACTGTTGCGCCAGCTCGGCGCGCTCGCGCTCCTTGCGTTGCGCGCTGTGCGCCGCCTGCTCCTGCGCGCTGCGCCACTTCTGCGCTTCGCCGCGCGCCTGTTCGGCCGAGGCCGAGGCCTGGCCGAGGCGCTGCTGCAGCGCCGCCAGCTGCGCGCCGTCG
>NZ_LXSD01000009.1:0-5537 GCF_017168095.1 Lysobacter enzymogenes
GGCCGGCGCGCAGCCGCCGCCCGGCGGCGCGGCCGCGCGCGTGGCGGGCTTTTGTGCGCTGCGGTAGGCTTGCCGGTCCTGCCCCATCGCCACCGCCACGCCCGTGTCCGACGCCGCCGCCCCCGTTCCGAACGATTCCCCGACCGACATCAAGGCCTTCGAGCCCGGCGCCCTCGAGGCCGCCGCCCAGCGCTATTGGGACGACACCCGCGCGTTTGAGGTCGACGAGCGCTCGGCCAAGCCCAAGTACTACTGCCTGTCGATGCTGCCGTATCCCTCCGGCGCGCTGCACATGGGCCACGTACGCAACTACACCATCGGCGACGTGATCAGCCGCTACAAGCGCATGACCGGCTTCAACGTGCTGCAGCCAATGGGCTGGGACGCGTTCGGCCTGCCGGCCGAGAACGCCGCGATCAAGAACAAGACCGCGCCGGCCAAGTGGACCTACGCCAACATCGCCCACATGAAGGCGCAGCTCAAGACCATGGGCTACGCCATCGACTGGTCGCGCGAGTTCGCCACCTGCACGCCGGACTACTACGTGCACGAGCAGCGCATGTTCGTGCGGCTGATGAAGAAGGGCCTGGCCTACCGCAAGAACTCGGTGGTGAACTGGGACCCGGTCGACCAGACCGTGCTGGCCAACGAGCAGGTCGTCGACGGCCGCGGCTGGCGCACCGGCGCGCTGGTGGAGAAGCGCGAAATCCCGCAGTGGTTCCTCAAGATCACCGACTACGCCCAGCAACTGCTCGACGGCCTGGACGCGCTGCCGGGCTGGCCGGACGCGGTCAAGACCATGCAGCGCAACTGGATCGGCCGCAGCGAAGGCCTGGAGATCCGCTTCGACGTGGTCGAAGCCGACGGCCGCCCGGTCGATGTCGCGCTGAACAACCTGGTGGTGTTCACCACCCGCCCGGACACGCTGATGGGCGTGACCTACGTGTCGGTCGCCGCCGAGCACCCGCTGGCCGCGCACGCCGCGCAGACCGATCCCGACCTGGCCGCGTTCATCGCCGAACTGCGCCAGGGCGGCGTGTCCGAAGCCGAACTGGAAACCCAGGAAAAGCGCGGCCGCGACACCGGCCTGCGCGCGCTGCATCCGGTCACCGGCGAGCAGGTGCCGGTGTACGTGGCCAACTTCGTGCTGATGAACTACGGCACCGGCGCGGTCATGGCCGTGCCCGGCCACGACCAGCGCGACTGGGAATTCGCCAAGCGCTATCAGTTGCCGATCAAGACCGTGATCGTCTCCGACGCGGTGCGCGACGCGCTGGCCGAGATCGGCCGCGACGTGTCCGCGCACGCCGACCCGATGCGCAGCGCCCTGGGCGGTGCGCCGGCGCTGGACGTCTACGACACCAGCGCCGCGGTGCAGGTGGTGCAGCAGTTCCAGGCCGCCATCGACGAGCAGGGCCCGTGGACCGAGCGCGGCTGGCTGGTCAATTCCGGCGAATACGACGGCATGGACTTCCAGCAGGCGCTGGACGCCCTGGCCGCGCGTTTCGAGGCCGAAGGCCGCGGCAACCGCCGGGTCAACTTCCGCCTGCGCGACTGGGGCGTGAGCCGCCAGCGCTATTGGGGCTGCCCGATCCCGGTGATCCTGTGCCCGAGCTGCGGCGACGTGCCGGTGCCGGAAGACCAACTGCCGGTGGTGCTGCCGGAGGACGTCGAATTCAGCGGCGTCGCCTCGCCGATCAAGGCCGATCCGAACTGGCGCAAGACCACCTGCCCGCAGTGCGGCGGCGCGGCCGAGCGCGAGACCGACACCTTCGACACCTTCATGGAGTCGAGCTGGTATTACGCGCGCTACACCTCGCCGGGCGCGGCCCAGCAGGTCGACGAGCGCGCCAAGTACTGGACCCCGGTGGACCAGTACATCGGCGGCATCGAGCACGCGATCCTGCACCTGATGTACTTCCGCTTCTATCACAAGCTCATGCGCGACCAAGGGCTGGTCGACAGCGACGAGCCGGCGGTGAACCTGCTGACCCAGGGCATGGTGATCGCGGAAACCTACTACCGCACCGGCGCCGAGGGCCGGCCCGACTGGATCAATCCGGCCGACGTCGAAGTCCAGCGCGACGAGCGCGGCCGCATCGTCGGCGCCACGCTCAAGGCCGACGGCCTGCCGGTGGAGATCGGCGGCATCGAGAAGATGGCCAAGTCGAAGAACAACGGCGTCGATCCGAAGCTGATGGTCGACAAGTACGGCGCCGACACCGTGCGCCTGTTCTCGATGTTCGCCGCGCCGCCGGACCAGTCGCTGGAATGGAACGAGGCCGGCGTGGAAGGCATGGCGCGGTTCATGCGCCGGCTGTGGACCGCGGTGCACAAGCACGCCGACGCGGGCGCCGCGCCGGCGCTGGACGCGGCCGCGCTGACGGCCGCGCAGAAGACCCTGCGCCGGCAGATCCACGAGACCGTGCAGAAGGTCGGCAGCGACTACGGCCGCCGCCTGAGCTTCAACACCGCGATCGCCGCGGTCATGGAACTGCTCAACCACCTGTACAAGTTCGACGACGCCAGCGGCAACGGCCGCGCCCTGCGCCAGGAAGCGCTGGAAGCGATCGTGCTGCTGCTCAACCCGATCACCCCGCACACCAGCCACGCGCTGTGGCAGACCCTGGGCCACGCCGAGACGCTGCTGGAGGACATCGCCTTCCCGCAGGCCGACGAGGCCGCGCTGGCGCGCGACGCGGTGACCCTGGCGGTGCAGGTCAACGGCAAGCTGCGCGGCACCATCGAGGTCGCGGTCAGCGCGGCCAAGGACGAGATCGAGAAGCTGGCGCTGGCCGAGCCGAACGCGGTCAAGTACCTCGAAGGCCTGACCGTGCGCAAGGTGATCGTGGTGCCGGGCAAGATCGTCAACATCGTCGCGGCCTGATCGCCCTCCAGTGCGTTCCCGCTCGACCGACGCCGCAAACCCGGCGGCGGTCGGGCCGCGCGCCGGCGAAGCCGGGCGGGGCGTTGTCGCGCGCCTGTCCCGGTTGACCATCTGCGCTGCTTGACCCCGCTCCTCACTCCCGCTGCTCGGCCCCGTCCCCATGACCGCGATCCTCTACTGCCACCCCGATTCGGGCTTCAGCTACAAGGTCGCGCTGGCGCTGGACCTGCTCGGCGTCGAATACGAGCAGCGCCAGGTCAACATCCGCATCGCGCGTGAGCAGCGCTCGGCGGAATTCCGCGCCGTCGCCGCGCACGGCGAAGTGCCGGTGCTGCTCATCGACGGGCTGAACCTGTGCCAGTCGAATGTGATCCTGGACTATCTCGCCACCCGCCAGGACGCCGCCGGCGGCCCGCGCCGCCTCGACGGCGCCGACCTCGCCCAGCGCCTGCACGTGCGCGAATGGCTGTCGTGGGAAGCCAACCGGGTCGGCCTCAACCTCGCCCACGCGCGCTACGGCCGCCAATTCGGCGATTACGACCCGGCGCTGCTGGCCTGGTACGACCGCCGCAGCCGCGCCGACCTCGACCGCCTGCAGGCCCAGCTCGCGCAAACCCCGTGGCTGGCCGGCGCCGCGCCGAGCATCGCCGACGTCGCCTGCATGGGCTATCTGTGCTTCACCGTCGAGCCCTGGGCCGACGCCGCCGGCGTCGCCCACGCCGACTGGGCGCAGCGCTGGCCGGCGCTGAAGGCCTGGTACGACCGCGTGCTGGCGCTGCCGGGCGCGCGCGGCGCGCAGGCCGCGTTCGCCGGCCGCGAAATCCGTTATTGATCCAGCGCGCGCCTGAGCCAGCGCGCGTCTGCGCCGGCGCGCGACGCGCCGCACGGTTCAGCCTTCGCTATTGATGCCCACGGCCGCCTCGTCCAGACTTCGCCCCATGACGCCTCGCTCCCTTCTTGCCCGCACGTCGCTTGCGGCTCTCGTGCTGGCCCTGTCGGCCTGCGGTTTCCAATTGCGCCAGGCCCTGGCCCTGCCGCCGGACCTGGGCCCGGTGCGCGTGGTCTCGATCGACCGCTACAGCCCGCTGGCCGAATCGCTGGCCCAGGCGCTGACCCGCGCCGGCGCGGTGCCGGCCCAGGAAGGCTCGGCGGAAGTGGCGGTGCTGGACCTGATGTCCGAACGCTGGGGCGACACCCCGGCCGCGCTCGACGAACTCGGCCGCGTGCAGGAATACAGCCTGCGCTACGCGGTGGTGTTCGAACTGCGCAAGGCCGACGGCAAGCCGCTGGTGCCGCGCCAGAGCATCGAACTGTCGCGCGACTACGTGTCCAGCCCGACCAACGCCATCGGCACCGAGGGCGAGCGCGAAATCCTGATGCGCGAAATGCGCCGCGAAATGAGTTCGGCGGTGCTGCGCCGGATCGGCGCGGTCAGCGAACGGCGCTGAGCCGCCTCGCCGGCCGGCCTGCCGCCCCATGGAACTGACCCCCGAGCGCCTCGTCGCCCAGCTCGACCAGGAACCGCTGCGCCCGGCCTATCTGATCGCCGGCCCCGAGCCGCTGCGCGTGCTGGAAGCCGCCGACGCCGTGCGCGCCGCCGCGCGCGCCCAGGGCATCGGCGAGCGCGAAGTGTTCGAAGCCGAAGGCAACCAGCGCGAGCCCGACTGGAACGCGCTGTCGGCGAGCTTCCGCGCGCCCAGCCTGTTCGCCAGCCGGCGCCTGCTGGAACTGCGCCTGCCGACCGGCAAGCCGGGCAAGGAAGGAAGCGAGGTCATCGCCGATTTCTGCGCCGCGCCGCCGCACGATGCGACCTTGCTGATCTCCTGCGGCGAATGGAGCAAGCAGCACGGCGGCAAATGGAGCGAAGCGATCGGCCGCATCGGCCACATCGCCGTGGCCTGGGCGATCAAGCCGCACGAACTGCCCGAATGGATCGAGCGCCGCCTGCGCCAGCGCGGCCTGCGCGCCGACCGCGACGCGGTGCAGAGCCTGGCCGACCGGGTCGAGGGCAACCTGCTCGCGGCGGCGCAGGAAGTCGACAAGCTGGCGCTGTTGTCCGACGGCGAAACCCTCACCATCGAACGCATGCAGGCCCTGGTCGCCGACGCCGCGCGCTTCGACGTGTTCCGGGTGCTGGATGCGGCCATGAACGGGCAGGGCGCACAGGTCTCGCGCATGCTCGCCGGCCTGCGCGCCGAGGGCGAAGCGGTGCCGGCGCTGCTCGGCATGGTGGTGATGGAACTGCAGCGCACCGCCGCGCTGGCGCGGGTGTCGGCGCGCGGCGGCAACCTGTCGTCCGAATTCAAGGCCCAGCGGATCTGGGATTCCAAGCAGCCGATGTACCGCCGCGCCCTGCAGCGCCACGACGCGCGCCGCTGGGAGGCTTTGCTGGCCCAGGCCGGGCGCGTGGACCGCATGGCCAAGGGCCGCGAAGCCGGCGACGCCTGGGTGGCGCTGGAGCGGCTGCTGCTGGCGGTGGCCGAGCCGCGCGCGCTGCGCCTGCTCGCGGTCGCGGCAAGCTGAGCGGCGGCATTCGCGCATGAGCCTCGTGGTTTTCTACGGCGGCACCTTCGACCCGATCCACGACGGCCACCTCGCCGTCGCCCGCGCCGCGCGCGACGCGCTGGCCGCGCAGGTGCGGCTGATGCCG
>NZ_LXSD01000010.1:0-3521 GCF_017168095.1 Lysobacter enzymogenes
CCGCGCAGGCTCAGCCGGCGCCGGCGACGCAAGCCTCGGCGGCCGCGCCGCAGCCGCGCCAGGGCGAAGCCTTCGCCGGCAACGACCGGGTCGGCGCGCTGACCCTGGCGCCGGCCTGGGAAGCCAGCGTGCCGCCGCAATCCGAAGCCTGGCCGCAGGCCCGCGCCGCAGTGGTGGTGATCGGCGGCGACGCGGCCCAGTTCGCGCAATTGCGCAAGCGCTTCCCGCGCGCGCGCCAGCTGCCGGCGGCGATCGCCGACACCGCCGAGCGCGCCGCCGACGAACTGCGCGGCGCCGGCAACATCGAGCACGTGTTCTGGCTGGCGCCGCCGGCGCAGGCGCGCTCGGTCGACAGCGACAGCATCGTGGTCGATCAGCAACGCGGGGTGATGGCCGGCTTCCGTCTGGTCAAGGCGCTGCTCAAGCTCGGCTACGCGGCCAAGCCGCTGGGCCTGAGCGTGATCACCGCCGGCACCCAGCCGGTGCTGGAGGACGAGTCGATCGATCCGACCCACGCCGGCGTGCACGGCCTGATCGGCACCCTGGCCAAGGAATATCCGGCCTGGCAGGTGCGCCTGCTCGATCTGCAAGCCGATGCGCCGTGGCCGCTGGACGAACTGCTGGCGCTGCCGGCCGACCGCGACGGCAACGCCTGGGCGCACCGCCACGGCCGCTGGCACCGCCAGCGCTGGATCGCCTGCGCCTTGCCCGAACCCGAGCAGACCGCGTTCCGCCACAACGGCGTCTACGTCGTGGTCGGCGGCGCCGGCGGCATCGGCGAGGCGTTCAGCGAATACCTGATCCGCCGTTACGCCGCGCAGGTGGTGTGGATCGGACTGCGCAAGCGCGACGAAGTGGTGGAGGAAAAGATCGGCCGGCTGGGCCAGCTCGGTCCGGCGCCGCACTACATCTCCGCCGACGCCACCGACCAACCGTCGCTGGAGCGCGCCTGCGCCGAAATCGAACGCCGTTACGGCGCCATCCACGGCGTGGTCCACGCCGCGCTGCTGATGGCCGGCGATCCGCTCGAACGCATGGACGAGCAGCGCTTCTGGCGCGGCCTGGCGGCCAAGATCGAAGTGTCGGTGCGCATGGCCCAGGCCTTCGCCCACCTGCCGCTCGACTTCGTGCTGTTCTTCTCTTCGATCCAGGCGCTGGAAAAGACCCCGCGGCAGGCCAACTACGCCGCCGGTTGCACGGTCGAGGACGCGTTCGCCGCGCAGCTGGCGCGCGAATGGCGCTGTCCGGTGCGGGTGGTCAACTGGGGCTATTGGGGCAGCGTGGGTTTCGCCGCGATCTCCAGCGGCTACCGCAACTGGATCGCCCAGGCCGGCATGGGCTCGGTCGAGCCGGCCGAAGGCATGGCGGCGCTGGAGCGGCTGCTCGCCGGTCCGCAGCGCCAGTTGGCTTTCCTCAAGACCCAGCGCGCGGACGCGCTGACCGGCGTGCAGTTCTCCGACGACCGCGTGTGGCGGGTCGGCGCGACCTTGCCGGTAGTGCCGCTGGACGCGGCGGTCGACATCGACCCGGCCACGCTGGCCGGGCAGGGCCTGCCGGAACGCTTCGAGACCTTGCTGCTGGAGCTGCTGCGCCACGAGCTCGACGCGCTCGGCGTGTTCGCCGCCGCCGACCCGGCGGCGCGCGAGCAAACCGTGTCGCCGCAGTACCGCGCATGGCTGCGGCATACCTTGAACCTGTTGGCCGAGCGCGGCATGGCGGTCGAGCGCGACGGCGCCTGGCAGGTCGCCGGGCCGATGCCGGCGGTCTCGCCGTGGCAGGAGTGGGAGCGCAACGCCGCGCAATGGCTCGACAGCGCCGAGCTGGCCGCGCCGGTGCGCCTGGCCGAGGCGACCCTGCGCGAACTGCGCCCGGTGCTCAGCGGCCAGCGCGCCGCCACCGACGTGCTGTTCCCGAAGTCCTCGCCGCATCTGGTCGAAGGCATCTACCGCGACAGCCCGGTGCCGGACTACTTCAACAAGGTGCTGTGCTCGACGCTGGTGCGTTACATCGAGCGCCGGCGCCGGATCGATCCCGACGCGCGCCTGCGCATCCTGGAGATCGGCGCCGGCACCGGCGGCACCACCACGCCGCTGGTGCGGGCGCTGCAGCCTTACGCGGCGTCGATCGCCGAGTATCGCTTCACCGACATCTCGCGTTCCTTCGCCGTCGCCGCCCAGGACGAATACGCGCAGCGCGCGCCGTACATGACGTACGGCAGCTTCGACGTCGAACGCGCCGCCGCGGCGCAGGGCATCGAGATCGGCGGCTACGACGTGGTGGTCGCCGCCAACGTGCTGCACGCCACCGGCGACATCGCCCGCACCCTGCGCAACGCCAAGGCCGCGCTCAAGCGCAACGGCGTGCTGCTGTTGAACGAGGTCTGCGCGACCAGCCTGTTCGCCCACGTCACCTTCGGCCTGCTCAAGGGCTGGTGGCTGTACCAGGACGCGCACCTGCGCATCCCGGGTTCGCCGGCGCTGTCGCCGGAATCGTGGCGCGCGGTGCTGGCCGAGCAGGGCTTCGAGGCGATCGGCCTGCCGGCGCAAGGCGCGCGCGAACTCGGCCAGCAGATCGTGGTGGCGATGAGCGACGGCTGGGTGCGGCAGCCGGCGGCGTCCGCCGCCGCGACGGCCATTGCGCCCGCGCCGCAGCCCGAGCCTGCGCCGCAACCCGTGCCGCCACCTGTGGCGCAGCCCACACCGCAGCCGGCAACGGCGCAGGCCGACGGGGACGCGGCGATCCGCCGCATCGTCCGCGACACCCTGGTGCGCGTGCTCGAAATCGACGCCCAGGCCTTGTACGACGACGCGCCGCTGACCGACTTCGGCCTGGATTCGATGCTGGCGGTGCAGGCGGTGGAATTGTTGAACGTCAACGCCGGCGCCGAACTGACCACCACCAGCTTGTTCGACCATCCCAGCGTCGACGCGGTCGTGGCCCATCTGCTGTCGACGCGGCCGCGCATCGCGGTCGCCGCGCCTGCGGTCGAAGCGTCCGCAGCCGGAGCGCGCGCCGTGCAGGCGTCTGCGCCGGCGGCAGCGATGGCGACTGCGGCCGCACCGGCGTCCACCGCAGCGCAACCGGCACCGGCACCGACGCGGGCGCCGGCCGCAGCCGGCGCGGGCATCGCCCAGGCGATCGCCCAGGCCCTGGTCGAGATCGCCGGCATCGACGCGGGCGACATCCGCGGCGATGTGGACTTCGTCGACTACGGCATCGACTCGATGCTGGCGGTGCAGATCGTGGAAGCCTTGAACCGGCGGCTGGTGGTCGAACTGACCACCACCAGCCTGTTCGACCATCCGACCATCGACGCCCTGGTCGCGCATCTGCTGGCCAGCGCCGGCGGCGGCGAAGCCGCGCAAACCGCGCCGGCCGATCCGCAGCCGCCGCTGCGCACGCAAGCGCAACTGCCGGCGTGGGCGCAGCCGCAGCCGTGGACGACCGCGACCCAGTCGGCGCCGCAACCGAGCGCGATCGCGGCGGCGAGTCCGGTGGCCACCGCGGCGGCGACTCCGAGC
>NZ_LXSD01000011.1:0-6776 GCF_017168095.1 Lysobacter enzymogenes
CCGCGCGCCGAACCCAAGCCCGCGCCGAGCGCGCCAGCGCAGGACGCGCCGCAGCGCAGCGGCGAACTGTTCGCCGAACCCGCCGCTGCGGCGGCCAAGCCCAAGGCCGAACGCAAGCCCAAGGCCAAGCCAGCGCCTGAAGCGCCGTCTTCGTTGCCGGCCGGCTCGCTGGTCGCCGCGGGCGCCGCGGCCGAAGCCGCCGCACCGGCGCTGCAGGCCGAGTCGCATCAGGCCGACGAGCCCGCCGCCGCCCCGAGCGCGGTGGCCCAGGGCGCGGCGGAAACCGCGCTGGACGCCGCCACCGCGGCCGATAACGACGAGACCGCCGGCGCCGACACCGCCGCGGCCGAACCGGCCGGGCACGCCGATTCGACCGCAGCCGACGACGAAGCCGCCGCGCACATCACCCCGGAACAGGCGCTGGAAAACACCCGCCGCCTGCTGCAGGCCAAGCAGGAAGCCGCGCGCGAGCCGCAGCCGTGGCAGCAGCTCGATCCGGGCCACGGCCACGTGCCGGCGCCGGGCCCGCAGTCCGAGAGCGCCGCGCACAAGGCCGGCGAACTGCATGCGGCCGAGAGCCGGATGGACGCGATCCAGGGTTCGATCGGCACTCAGGACCGCCACAACCAGGGCAAGCGCGACAACCGCTGAGCCCGTCCGCCGGCATCGCCGTCCGCGGCGGTGCCGGCTCCGGCGCGCCCGTGCGCTGCCCCGCAGCCGTGGCGGCCCGCCGCCCGGCGCGCAGCGACCGAATCCGTACAGACCGAATCCGTACAGAAGCAGGAGCCGACCATGCCCGTTGCCGTGAACCACGACCCCGCGCAGCAGCGCTTCACCACCATCGTCGACGGCGTCGAAGCCGAACTCGATTACCAACTGCGCGGCGACCAGCTCGTCATCGCCCACACCGGCGTGCCCGAGGCCATCGGCGGCCGCGGCATCGCCAGCGACCTGGTCCGCGCCGCGTTCGAGTACGCGCGCGGGGCCGGGCTGAAGGTGCGGCCGGCGTGTTCCTACGCTGCGGCCTGGGCCGAGCGCCACCCGGAGTACTCGCAGCTGCTGGCCTGAGCCGGCCCGGCGCGGCCGACGCCGCGCGAAGCCGAAATACGGCTGTGGGAGGGGCTTCAGCCCCGATGCTTTCGGCTCAGGACATCGCGATCCGGCACAAAAGCATCGGGGCTGAAGCCCCTCCCACAAGCGTCCGGGCTCCGCGAGATCGGGCCGAAATCGGCCCGAAACCGTCCGCCCGCGCCGCGTCGCCCGCCGCCGCACTCGCCTTCGCCGCGCGACTGTGCCAGCCTACGCGCCCCCCACGCCTTCCGCAGGCCGGTTTTCCGGCATGCTTCGCCCATGCGCCTGAACAAACACATCAGCGACACCGGTTTCTGCTCCCGCCGCGAGGCCGACCGCCTCATCGCCGAGGGCCGGGTCACCGTCAACGGCCTGCGCGGCCGGGTCGGCAGCGAGGTGGGCGAGGGCGACGAAGTGCGCGTGGACGGCGAGATCCTGCGCGTGCGCGCCGCGGTCAAGGGCAAGCGCCAGCACGTCTACATCGTGCTCAACAAGCCGGTCGGCGTGGTCTGCACCACCGAATCCGGGGTCAAGGACAACATCGTCGACTTCGTCGGCCATGATCGGCGCATCTTCCCGATCGGCCGCCTGGACAAGGATTCGGAAGGGCTGATCCTGCTGACCAGCAACGGCGACATCGTCAACGAGATCCTGCGCGCCGAGAACAAGCTGGAAAAGGAATACCTGGTCGCGGTCAACCACGAAGTCACCCCGGAATTCCTGCGCGGCATGGGCCGCGGCGTGCCGATCCACGGCCAGACCACGCTGCCGTGCAAGACCGGCAAGCTCGGTCGCTTCGGTTTCCGCATCGTGCTGGTGCAGGGCCTCAACCGGCAGATCCGGCTGATGGCCGCGCACTTCGGTTTCCGGGTCAAGCAACTGCTGCGCGTGCGCATCGGCAACGTCAAGCTCGGCCACCTCAAGCCGGGCCAGTGGCGCAACCTCACCGACCCGGAACTGCAAGGCCTGCTGCCGCAACGCACGCAGTGGTGAACGCCGGGCAAACGCGCCTGCGGACGCGGCCCGCATGATCCCGGACGGACGCCGCGGCCTAGATGCCGGCGTCACGCCTTGGGCGATAATGTCGCGCGCAAACCCCACGGACGTACTTTCGATAAGGATCGCTGCATGAAGCGCGTCACCGCCGCCGTCTGTGTGCTGGCCCTGGCCCTGGCGGCCTGCAAGAAGCAAGCCGACACGCCCGCGACCAGCCAGTCCAGCGCGCCCGCGCAGACCGCGGCGCTGCCTGCGCCGGTGGTCGATACCGCGACGGCGCCGGTCGAACTCAAGGAAGTGGTCGAGACCACGCCGGGCTATGTCGTCGGCATCACCTACGCGACCCAGGCGGCCAAGTACCCGGGTCTGGCGCGCGAGCTCAAGCGCTACGCCGACGACGCCCGCGCCGAACTCATCGACGCCGCCAGCGGCCGCACCGCCAAGGACAATCCCTCGCCGTACGAGCTGTCGCTGACTTTCGACGACGTGGTCGATTCGCCCGACCTGATGGCGGTCTCGGCCGACGGCAGCAGCTACACCGGCGGCGCCCACGCCGCGCCGCTGATCGCGCGCTTCGTCTGGCTGCCCAAGCAGAACAAGCTGCTGACCGCGCAGGAACTGGTGCCGGACAAGGCCGGCTGGGCCGCGGTCTCGCAGTACGTTCGCGAGCAGCTGCACTCGGCGCTGTCGCAGCGCATCGACGCCGACGACCTGGCCCCGGCGGTGCGCGCCGAGCAGATCGAGACGGGCGGGCGCATGATCGACGACGGCACCGGCGCCGACCCAGCCAATTTCGCCATGTTCGAACCGGTGCGCGGCGCTGACGGCAAGATCAGCGCGCTCAAGTTCGTGTTCGCGCCCTACGAGGTCGGCCCGTATTCGGACGGCACCCAGACGGTGGAAGTGCCGGCTTCGGTGCTGCTGCCGCATCTGGCGCCGGCCTATCGCGGGCTGTTCCTCGGCGGGGTTTGAGCCGCGGCGCGGCGGCGTTCGCGGCGCCGATGGTCGGATACAGGTCTGGCGGCGCACGCAAGGCCGACTGTAGGAGGGCCTTCAGGCCCGACGCCTTTCGCTCGGATCGCCGCGATCCGGGACAAAAGCGTCGGGCCTGAAGGCCCTCCCACAGTCGGTGCCTGAAAGGTCTTCCACAGCCGGTGCCTGAAGGTCTTTTACCGCCGACGCGATGCCGGGCGCGAAAACCCCGCAATCGCCCAGTCGCGCCATCGCGGCAACGCAGCGTTCGCCGTTCGCGGCAGGTTCGGGCACATCGCCGCCGCGCGCGCTTTGTTATGGTGAATTCGCGGCGCCGCCCGCGCGACCGGCCTCATCGGGCCACGCGCCAGGCGCCTTCGGAAGCCCGCCGCAGCGGGCCGTCGTCTCAGGACGAGCGCAGCGCGCCGCCGGCGCGCCGCAGACATCGCCACGGTCGTCGAGCACCCACCGGGCTTCGCCCCCGAGCATGAGGTCGCCATGTCGCTTGCGTCGCTGCATCAACGAGTCGAAGGATTGCTGGAACAGGCCGACATCCGCATCGGCGGCGACCGGCCCTGGGATCTGCAGGTCGAGGACGAGTCGTTCTACCCGCGGGTGATCGCGCAGGGCTCGCTGGGCCTGGGCGAGACCTACATGGACGGCGTGTGGCGCGCGCAATCGCTGGACGGCCTGCTCGAACGGTTGATGCGCGCCCACGTCGACGAACAAGTGCACGGCTGGGCGGCGATCCTCGACGGCCTGCGCGCGCACCTGATCAACCTGCAGAGCCACCGCCGCAGCTTCACCGTCGGCGAGCGCCATTACGACCTGGGCAACGATCTCTACCGCGCCATGCTCGGCCAGCGGCTGGTGTACAGCTGCGGCTACTGGCGCGACCGCAACGGCGCGCCGCTGCGCGACCTGGACGCGGCCCAGGAGGCGAAACTCGATCTGGTCTGCCGCAAGCTCGGCCTCAAGCCCGGCATGCGCGTGCTCGACATCGGCTGCGGCTGGGGCGAGGCCTTGAAGTTCGCCGCCGAGCGCTACGGCATCGTCGGGGTGGGGGTGACCGTGTCGCACGAGCAGGCCGAGTTCGCGCGCGAGCTGTGCGCCGGCCTGCCGGTGGAGATCCGCCTGCAGGATTACCGCGACCTCGACCAGCGCTTCGACCGGATCTTCTCGCTGGGCATGTTCGAACACGTCGGGGTCAAGAACTACAGCGCTTACTTCGACGTGGCGCTGCGCTGCCTGGACCGCGCCAGCGAGGGCGGCGGGCTGTTCCTGCTGCACACCATCGGCGGCAACAAGTCGGTGAGCCACACCGACCCGTGGATCGCCAAGTACATCTTCCCCAATTCGATGCTGCCCTCGGCGCGGCAGATCGCCGAGCACGTCGAAAACCGTTTCGTGATCGAGGACTGGCATAACTTCGGCGCCGACTACGACCTGACCCTGCAGGCGTGGCGGGCGAACGTGGAAGCGGCCTGGGACAGGCTCGACGCGCGCTACGACGAGCGTTTCCGGCGAATGTGGCGCTTCTACCTCGCCGCGTCGATGGCGACGTTCCGCACCCGGCATGCGCAGTTGTGGCAGCTGGTGCTGTCGCCGGAGGGCGTGCCGGGGGGATATGTGGCGCCGCGGTGAAACTTGGGAACGAGTGAAGAGAAGCGAGAAACGAGAAACGAGCAAGAGCGAACCGGCTTTGGCTCTTACTCGTTCCTCGTTCCTCGTTCCTCTCCACTCGTTTCCGGCTTACTGCTCCTGCGCCAGCTTGCTGTGGCGAATGCCATACGCGAAATACACCAGCAACCCCAGCGACACCCAGATCAGGAAGATCAGCCAGGTGATCGCCGCCAGCTCGGCCAGCAGCCAGATCGAGAAGGCGATGCCGACGATCGGGATCAGCGGCACCAGCGGGGTGCGGAAGCTGCGCTCCAGGTTCGGCTTGCGCACCCGCAGCACCCACACCGACGCGCAGATGATGATGAAGGCCGAGAGCACGCCGATGTTGACCAGCTTGGCGACCTCGCCGATCGGCAGGAAGCCGGCGACCAGCGCGGTGAACACGCCCAGGGCGATGGTCGGGCGGTGCGGGGTGCCGTACTTGGGATGGATCTTGGCGAACCAGCCCGGCAGCAGGCCGTCGCGCGAGAGCGAGAACCAGATCCGCGCCGCGCCGAGCATGAAGGCGAACAGCACGCTGGCGATGCCGACCACGGCCGAGAACGCGATGGTCTTGGCGATCCACGGCAGGCCCAGCGCGGCGAAGGCGTCCGACACCGGCGCGTCGCCGCCGAGGGTGGAGTAGTGGGCGATGCCGGTCAGCACCAGCGACACCGCCAGGTACAGCACCATCGACACGCCCAGCGACAGCAGCACCGCGCGCGGCAGGTCGCGCTGCGGGTTCTTGGATTCCTCCGCCGCCGTGGTCAGGGTGTCGTAGCCGAACACGGCGAAGAACACCACCGCCGCGGCCGTGCCCACGCCCTGCCAGCCGAAGTGGCCGACGCCGTGTTCGTCGACGATGCGCTCGGGAACGAACGGCACCCAGTTGGCGGTGTTGATGTAGAACACGCCCACGCCGATCACCAGCACCACCGCCAGCACCTTGATCGCCACGATCAGGGTGTTGAAGCGCGCGCCCCATTCGGTGCGGAACACCAGCAGCGCCGAGACCGCCAGGGTCACCAGCGCGGCGATCAGGTTGAACACCCGGCCCTCGCCGGTGCCGTAGGCGCCCTGCGCCCACACCGGCAGTTCGATGCCGGCGCCTTCCAGCAGCACCTGCACGTAGCCGGACCAGCCGATCGCCACCACCGCCACGATCAGCGCGTATTCCAGCAGCAAGTCCCAGCCGATCAGCCACGCCGCCAGTTCGCCCAGGGTGGCGTAGCTGTAGGTGTAGGCGCTGCCGGTGACCGGGATCATGCCGGCGAATTCGGCGTAGCACAGCGCTGCGGCGGCGCTGGCGATGCCGGCGATCAGGAACGCCAGGGCCACCGCCGGGCCGGCGTTGGCCGCGGCCTCGTGGCCGGCGAGCACGAACACGCCGACGCCGATGATGCCGCCGATGCCGATCGCGGTGAGCTGCCACAGCCCGAGCACGCGGCGGAAGTCCGAGCGCTTGCCGGCCTCCGCCTGTAGTTGTTCCACCGATTTGTGCCGCAGGATCTTGGCGACCAGGCTCATCGAGCGCTCCTTCCGAATGTCCGCCGAATCATAGCGGCTGCGCGGGTGCGCGGCGGACGGTGGCGCATGGAGGCGGGCCGGCCCGAGGCCGCAGTGCGGCCGGCGGACCGCGGCGGCTTCACCGCGGCGGCGTCCGGCCGTTGAGCAAGGCGAGGCGTCCGGTCCGCGGGCGCCCCGCAGGCGCGGCGGTTTCCGCGCGCATCGCCAGGAGCATCCATGCCTTATCAATTCATCAATCTCGTCACCGACGAGCAGATCCAGCAGCTGTCCAATCCGGTCGTGGCCTCCGCGGTGATCGAGGAACTCGCGGGGGTGGCCGAGCAGACCGAGCCGGCCAAGGCCGACCAGGTCGATCAGTGGCTGCAAGCGGTCCAGGCGGCCGCCATCGAAGCCCAACGCGGCGGCGGCGCCAACGCGGTGACGGTGTTGCCCGGCGGCAGCGCCTCGCCCGACCGCATCGTCACGACCGCGGTCGGCGGCACCGTCACCGTGACCGGGGTCGGCGAAGCCGGCCGCTGACGGCGCGGCCTCGGCGGCGGCCGTCGCGC
>NZ_LXSD01000012.1:0-537 GCF_017168095.1 Lysobacter enzymogenes
GCTGGCGCGGTTCGCCCAGCGCGGCCTCGGCCTGGGCCAGCGCGGCGCGCGGCGCTTCGACGCTGTCGCGCGCGGCCAGGCGCAGATCGGCGCGCACCTGCTGCACGCGCAGTTGCTCGGCGCGCGCGGCGCGGATCGAATCGAGCAGGCGTTCGCGCTCGAGCGCATCGCGCAGCGCGATCCATTCGCGCGCGGTCTCCGCCGCCACGCTCACCTGGGCCTGGCGCAGTTGCGCCGCGGCGCCGTCGAGTTCGCTGCGCGCGCCGCGCTCGATCGCCTCGCTGCGGCCGAAAAAGCCCAGCTCCCACACCGCGTCCAGGCCCATCACGAAGAACGAGGCGCTGGCGTCGGGATCGATCGGGTTGCTGGTGCGCGCGCGCACTTCCGGCTTGAGCACATCGCCGGCGTGTTCGTGCAGCAGCCGCGCCGAGCGCAGCCGCGCGCGCGCCTGGGCGGCGTCGAGGTTGGCGGCCAGCGCCTGCTCGACCAGCGCGTCCAGGCGCGGATCGCCGAACGCGCGCCACCAGCCGCGCGGGT
>NZ_LXSD01000013.1:0-5232 GCF_017168095.1 Lysobacter enzymogenes
CGCCGGCCGCCAAGCCCGCCGCCGCTCCGGCCAAGCCCGCCGCGCCCGCGGCCGCCCCCACCAAGACTGGAGCCGCGTCGTGAGCAAGAAGGCTTCGATGAAGAACTTGGACTTCAACAACATCGGCAGCTGGCCGCGGCAGGCGCAGATCGTGTTCTGCGCGCTGGTCGGGCTGGTGATCGTCGGCCTGGCCTGGTACCTGTTCGTCAGCGACAAGCGCACCGAGCTGGAAAGCCTGGAGCGCAAGGAAACCGAGCTGCGCCAGACCTTCGAGACCAAGCAGGGCCGCGCCGCCAACCTCGAGCCGCTGAAGCAGCAGCTCGCGCAGATGGAACAGCAGCTGCAGCAGATGCTGCGCCAGTTGCCGAGCAAGACCGAGATGCCCGACCTGATCGTCGACATCTCGCAGACCGCGCTGGCCACCGGCATCTCCAACGAGCTGTTCCAGCCCGGCGCCGAGGTTCCCAAGGAGTTCTACGCCGAGAAGCCGATCGCCCTGCGCATGGTCGGCACCTACCACCAGTTCGGCGCCTTCGTCAGCGGCGTGGCCTCGCTGCCGCGCGTGGTCATCATGACCATGCACGACATCTCGCTGAAGCCCAAGGGCAACAACAACAAGGACGCGGCCGGCGGAATCACCCCGAACAGCCCGCTGGAGCTGGCCGGCACGGTCAAGACCTATCGCTATCTGGACGAGGAAGAGATGGCTGCTCAGAGCCCGCCCGCCGATGCTTCCGGCGGCGCGTCCAAGCCCGCCGACAAGAAGGAGGGCACCTGATGCGCGCGCAACCTCTGTCGCGGCTGGCCGCCGCCTGCGCCGTGGTCCTGGCGCTGTCGGCCACCGGCTGCTTCCGCAGCATCACCAGCACGCCCGGCGACGCGCCCAACCTCGAGAAGTGGGTCGCCGAGGTCAAGGCGCGCCCGGCGCCGCCGCTGGATCCGCTGCCGGTGATGCAGCAGTTCGAAACCTTCGAGTACGCCGCGCAGGACATGCGCGACCCGTTCAGCACCGCCTTCACCGACGAGGACACCAGCTCCGGCCCGCGTCCGGACAAGGTGCGCCGCAAGCAGGCGCTGGAAGCCTTCCCGCTCGACGGCCTGGACATGGTCGGCACCTTGGGCAGCGGCAAGAACATCGTGGCGCTGGTGATGGCGCCCGACAAAGTGACTTATCGTGTTCAACCGGGTGCGTACATGGGGCAGAACGACGGTCGCGTGACCAGCGTGTCTGAGGAACGCATCGACCTGGTGGAACTGGTGCCGGATGGCGCAGGCGGTTGGCTGGAACGTCCGGCTTCCGTGGCGCTGGAAGATCAATGATTAGGGGATAGCATGATGATCGTATTCAACGCCAACAACATGCCGTCGGACCGACGCCCCATGGCTTCCGGCGCCCGCATGGCCGCACCGCGCCTGGCCGGGCTCGCGCTCGGCCTGCTGGCCGGCATCAGCGCGGCCAACGCCGCCGAACCCGTCGCCGCGGCCAAGCCGGCGATGGCGCCGGCCGCGGCGGTCGCCCCGACTCCGAGCAATGATCCGGCCAAGCAACTGCCCGGCACGATCGCGGTCGCCAACATCGACTTCAAGCGCGGCGACGGCGGCTCCGGCAAGCTGATCCTGCGCTTCAGCGGCGAAGGCGCGGTGCCCGACATGCGCAGCCAGGGCTCGCAGGTCACCATCGACGTCGGCAACGCCAAGCTGCCGCCGGAGCTGCAGCGCCCGCTCAACGTCGCCGACTTCGCCACCCCGGTGCAGCGCATCGACGCGCGCGCCAGCGGCACCGGCTCGCAGCTGGTGCTCAACACCGCCGGCGCCTACGACACGATGGCCTACCAGACCGGCCGCGACTACATCGTCGAAGTCGTGCCGCGCAGCGCCGACGCGGGCAACCGCGCGGTCGGCGCGGTCGGCGTCGGGGTCAAGCCGGCGCCCGGCGCGACCTCGACCTCGGGCACGATCAGCGGCAGCGCTCCCGCCGCCGGCGTGCGCAGCTACTCCGGCCGCCCGGTGACCTTCAACTTCCAGGACGTGCCGGTGCGCACCGTGCTGCAGCTGGTCGCCGAGGAGTCCAACCTCAACATCGTCGCCGCCGACACCGTGCAGGGCAACGTAACCCTGCGCCTGGTGAACGTGCCGTGGGACCAGGCGCTGGACATCGTCCTGCAGGCCAAGGGCCTGGACAAGCGCCGCAGCGGCAACGTGGTGTGGGTCGCGCCGCAGGCCGAAGTAGCCAAGTACGAGCAGGATCGCGAAGACGCGCGCATCGCGCTCGACAACCGCGTCGACCTGGTCACCGAGTACGTGCAGGTCAACTACCACAACGCCAGCCAGATCTATAAGGCGCTGACCGAGGCCAAGGGCATCGGCGGCAGCGGTGGCAGCGGCGGTTCGGCCGGCTCCACCGCCAGCGAAAACGGCTTTCTCTCGCAGCGCGGGCGGCTGGTGGCGGACGAACGCACCAACACCCTGATGATCAGCGACATTCCGAAGAAAGTCGCGCAGATGAAGGAACTGATCAAGGTCATCGACCGCCCGGTCGACCAGGTCCTGATCGAGGCCCGCATCGTCATCGCCAGCGAAAGCTTCGCCCGCGACCTGGGCGCGCGCTTCGGCGTGTCGGGCCAGAAGGGCGATGTGATCACCAGCGGTACGCTGGAGAGCATCAACAACTACCGCAACACCACGGCCAAGAACGACCTGATCCGCAACCAGGCCAAGAGCCTGACCGACGACGCCGTGCGTTTCCGCGACGCCGGCAACCTGACCAAGGCCGAAGCGCTGCAGGACCAGGCCCGCTCGCTGCTGCAGACCCTGACCAACCCCGCGTTCCTGTTCCCGGCCAGCCTGAACTCGAACATCAGCGCGCTCAATCCGGCCGGCGCGATCGCCTTCACCATCCTCGGCAAGTACGTCAACCTGGACATGGAGTTCAACGCGATGCAGACCGAGGGACGCGGCGAAGTCGTGTCCAACCCGCGCGTGGTCACCAGCAACCAGCGCGAGGCGGTGATCAGCCAGGGCAAGGAAGTCGGCTACGTGACCATCGCGCCGCAGCAGGGCGGCAACAACATCCCGATCCCGAACGTCCAGTTCAAGGACGTGCTGATGGAGATGAAGGTCAACCCGACCATCACCAACGACGGCCGCGTGTTCCTGAACCTGGACGTCAAGAAGGACGAGGTCGACGGCTACATCAACACCTCGATCGGCGACGTGCCGCAGATCAACAAGCGCAACATCAACACCGCGGTGCTGGTGGAAGACGGCCAGACCGTCGTGATCGGCGGCGTGTACGAGTTCCGCGACCGCAGCGATCTGACCAAGGTGCCGTTCCTGGCCGACATCCCGTTCCTGGGCAATCTGTTCAAGCGCAAGAACCGGACCAAGGAAAAGGCCGAGCTGCTGATCTTCGTGACCCCGAAGGTGATGAAGGTCGCGCAGCGCTGATTCGGGCTGCGCGCAAGCGGAGAGGGCCTTCGGGCCCTTTTCGCGTTTGTGGCGGCCGCGATGCGCACAGCGCCGCGGGCCCGGCACCGGCCGCCTGGCCGCCGCAGCGCGCGGCTGAATCGCCGGGCGCGGCCGCCGCGCCGGACGCGCTCGCGCAGACCTGCTAACGTCGTGCAAAGACGGCCAAAATCGCGGCGAAAATCGCCGCGCCGCGCCGTCGGTTGAACCTCGGGGCCGAACTTCGGTCAAAATCGTCCCGACCGCTGCAAGCCGTGCCCCGCACGCTTGCCCGTTTCGCCCGCAATGGATTCCGGATGGACAGCGCTACCGATCGCCCCCAAACCCCCGGCGCGACCCCCGTCGTCGCCCCCGCCGACGTCGCCCGCCTGCACGATGCGTTCAGGCAACTGCGCGATGCCCTCGCCGTCGAGATCGTCGGCCAGGCCGAACTGATCGAACGCCTGTTGATCGCCTTGCTCGCCGACGGCCATTTGCTGGTCGAAGGCGCGCCCGGGCTGGCCAAGACCAGCGCCGTGCGCGCGCTGGCGGCGCGGCTGGAGGCGGACTTCGCCCGCGTCCAGTTCACCCCCGACCTGCTGCCGGCCGACCTCACCGGCACCGAGGTGTGGCGCCCGCAGGAAGGCCGCTTCGAATTCCAGGCCGGGCCGATCTTCCACCCGATCCTGCTCGCCGACGAAATCAACCGCGCGCCGGCCAAGGTGCAGTCGGCGCTGCTGGAAGCGATGGGCGAGCGCCAGGTCACCGTCGGCCGCGCCACCTACGCGCTGCCGCCGCTGTTCCTGGTGATGGCCACGCAGAACCCGATCGAGCAGGAGGGCACCTTCCCGCTGCCCGAAGCCCAGCTCGACCGTTTCCTCATGCACGTGCGCATCGGCTATCCCGAGGCCGCGGCCGAGGCCGAGATCCTGCGGCTGGCGCGCGAACGCGCGCGGCAGACGCTCAAGCCCGCGCCCGCGCCGGTGACGCGGATGCCGCTGGCGGACGTGTTCGCCGCGCGCTCGGCGGTGCTGGACCTGCACGTGGCGCCGGCGGTGGAGCGCTATCTGGTCGAAATCGTGCTGGCTTCGCGCGATGCCGCGCGTTACGACGCGCAGCTGGCGCGGCGCATCGCCTGGGGCGCCAGCCCGCGCGGCTCGATCGCGCTGGAGCGCTGCGCGCGCGCCCACGCCTGGCTCGCCGGGCGCGATTTCGTCACCCCCGACGACGTGCGCGCGATCGCGCCGGACGTGCTGCGCCACCGCATCCTGCCGAGCTACGAGGCCACCGCCGAGGGCTGGGACGGCGAGCGCCTGCTCGGCGAGCTGCTGAAGAAGGTGCCGCTGCCTTGATCGTCGTGGCGCGACGGTCGCACGCGGCCGGGTCTATGGGTTTCGGGACGGATCGATGAGCGAAGGAATCGCGCCGACATTGGCCGAACTGGTGGCGCTGCGCGCCGTCGCGACCGGCCGCCGCAGCGCCCGCCAGGGCCGCCACGGCGTCAGCGGGCAGGCCTTGTCGCCGCTGCGCGGGCGCGGCATGGAGTACGCCGAATCGCGCGAATACTCCAACGGCGACGACGCCCGCCACATCGACTGGCGATTGACCGCGCGCACCGGCCGCGCCCACACCAAACTGTTCCAGGCCGAGCGCGAGCGCCTGAGCCTGATCGTCGCCGACACCGCGCCGGCGATGTACTTCGGCACCCGCGTGCGCTTCAAGTCGGTGCAGGCCGCGCGCGCCGGCGCGGTCGCGGCCTGGGCCGCGGCGCGCGACGGCGACCGCATC
>NZ_LXSD01000014.1:0-206 GCF_017168095.1 Lysobacter enzymogenes
CGCATCGCCGCCGGCCGCGACGCGGGCCGGCGCGCGCGGCGCTGCGCTCCGCATTTCTCCGCATCCGAGGACCGATCTGCATGAAGCCGCCCGCGCGCCGTTCCGACCGCCGCCTTTCCGCGCCGCCGCACCGCCCGTATTCCCCCGCGCCGAGCGCCGCGCCGCACGCTGCGCTGATCGCGCGCCTGCTGCTGCCGGCCGCGCTG
>NZ_LXSD01000015.1:0-508 GCF_017168095.1 Lysobacter enzymogenes
TGGGCTGAGGCGCTGCGCCGCGGCGGCCGCGCCGCCGGCTGGCTGCTCGGCCTGGCCGCGCTGGCGCTGGTGGCGCAGCAGGCGTGGACGCGGCGCGCGCAGTGGTGGCCGCTGTGGCAGCGCCTCGACGCCGGCGATCTCATCCTGGCCCTGGCCGCCTGCCTGGCGATGCAGCTCGCCTTCGGCCTGGCCTGGCATCTGTTCGCGCGCGGCCGCTGGACGCCGCAACAGCTGTATCCCGACCTGCTGCGCTGGGGCCAGAGCCTGCCGGCCAAGTACCTGCCCGGCAAGATCTGGCAAGGCGTGGCGCGCAGCGCGCTGTACGCCGACGAGCGCCGGCCGACGCTGACCTTCGTCTTGTTCGTGCGCGAACAACTGCTGTCGCTCGGCGTCTGCGCGACGATCGCCGCCGCGGCCGCACCGGCGGCGCTGCCGCCGCGGCTCGGCGCGGCGCTGCAAGTCGCCCTGCTCGCCTTCGCCGTCGCCGTCAGCGCGGCGGCGATCGGGC
>NZ_LXSD01000016.1:0-1792 GCF_017168095.1 Lysobacter enzymogenes
GACCAAGGTCGCGGCGGCGACGGCGCGCGGATCGGAGGGAAACCACAGCGGCGGCCGCGGCGGCAGCCGGCCGCTGCGCGCGCTGCGCTGGAACGCGCGCGCCTCGTCGAGGAACGGCTCCGAGACCGGCCGGCCCGGCGTTTCGCCCACGCGCACGGCCGCCGCCAGGAACTGCGCCGCCTCGCGCCGGCGGCAAGTGCGGAAGGCGTAGACGCCGCGGTACAGCAGCGCGAGCATCTCCGAGTCGTTTCGCCGCGCCAGCGGCAACCCGGTGGGGGCGGCGGGCACGCGCGCGATTTCGTCCAGCAGCATCGCGAAGGCGGCATCGGCCTCGGCATAGCGGCCTTCGCGGTAACGCACCATCGCGTCGAAGATGCGCTGGTTCAGCCATTCGAGATCGCCCGGGCGGTAGAAGCGCGGCGCCGCGCGCGCGGCGGCATCCAGCGCCCGCCGCGCCTGCGGCAGGCTCGAATCGCTGCCGTACTGGACGAGGTTGACGGCGACGGAGTAGCGGTCCGATTGCGGCGGCAGGCCGGCGCGCTCGCGCTCGGCGATGTTGCGCTCGAGCAAGGCGATGCCTTCGTCCAGGCGCGCCGGCGTGGGAACCCAGTTGCCGCGGCCGAGCAGCGCCTTGGCGTAGTTGCTGCGCGCATTGAAGAGCATCTCGCTGTGCGGCAGGGTGCGCTCCAGGATCGACACCGCCTGGCGCTGCAGGCGCAGTTCCTCGGCGGGGTCGCGCGCCAGCGTCCAGGCCAGGCGCGACAACGCCAGCGCGTAGGCCGGGTGCTCGCGGCCGTAGCCCGCTTCCAGCCGGCGCAGCGTCGCCAGCGCCGACTCGCGCGGCACGTTCGGATAGCGGGAGAGGGCGACATAGACCTCGGCCGCCGCGGTCTGCGGATGGTCGGTGCCGAGGTTGCGCCGGCGTTCGTCGAGCAGGCGTTGCGCGGTGCCGGCGAAGGCCGGGCTCAGCCGCAGCCGCTGCGCATCGACGAGGCGCTCGAGCGCGTCGTCGGCGAGCACCGGATCCAGCGGCGCGGCCAGCGCGAGCGCGCGCTGCGCGTCGGCTTCGGCCGCCGCGGCCCGGCCCAACTGGCGCAGGAAGCCCGAGCGCAGGATCAGCGCCTGGGCCAGGCGCGCGGCGTGGCCGCGGCCCAGCGCCTGGGCCTCGCGCACCATCGCGTCGGCGCTGTCCAACGCCTGTCCGGTGCGGCCCAGGTCCCATTGGGTGAGCGCCAGCTCCAGGCCGATGGCGATGCGCGCATCGCGCGCGGCCGGATCGGTCGCGGCGGCGAGCGCGTCGAGGCGCGCGCGCGCCAGCGCCAGCGCTTCCTGGTGGCGGCCGCGATAATTGAGCGTGGACAGGCGGGTGGCGGCGACGAAGCCGTCCTCGTCGCGGTCGCCGCCGGCGATGGAAATGCGCTGCGCCTCGTCGGCCAGCGCGGCGGCGTGACGGTAGTCGCCGAGCTGGCCGAAGCTGCGCGCCAGCGTCGCCAGCGCGTGCGCGCGCAGCGCCGGCTGGTCGGCCATGGCCAATGCGCGCAGCTCGCGTTCGCTGCGTTCCAGCAGCGCGCGCGAGGAGAAGCGCGCGCTGCCCAGGCCCGACAGCGTCGCGCTGCCGAGGGTGGAGGCGAACAGGCGGCTGACCTGCTCGTTGGCCTCGGCCTCGCGCACGGCCTGCCGATGCTGCCAGCCCGCCGCGAGCAAGCCGGCGGCGGCGGCCAGGACCATCGCCGCGCCCAGCCCAGCGGCCAGGCGATTGCGCCGCAGCCACTTGCGCGCGCGCGACAGCCGC
>NZ_LXSD01000017.1:0-15942 GCF_017168095.1 Lysobacter enzymogenes
GGCGCACGCCGGCGGTCGAGCCGGTGCCGGCGCCGGCGCAGTTCAAGCGCAACGTCGAGCGCTCGCTCGAGCGCATCCACGACGGCGGCCTGCGCAAGGTGGTGATGTCGCGCAGCCTGCGCATCGCTGCGCGCGTCGACGTGCCGCAACTGCTCGCGCAACTGCTGGCGCGCGCGCCGTCGGCCTATACCTTCGCGATGGATCTGGCCGGCGCCGGCGGCCCCGCCGCCTGCCTGATCGGCTCCAGCCCGGAACTGCTGCTGTCCAAGCGCGGCGCGCGCATCGTGTCCAACCCGCTGGCCGGTTCGATCCCGCGCAGCGCCGATCCGGCCGAGGACCGCCGCCGCGCCGAGGGTCTGCTGCAGTCGGCCAAGGATCTGCACGAACACGCGCTGGTGATCGACGACGTGGCCGCGGCATTGCGCCCGTTCTGCCGCGAGCTGCACGTGCCGGCCGCGCCCTCGCTGCTGGCCACGCCGACCCTGTGGCACCTGTCCACGCGCGTGGACGGCGTGCTGCGCGATCCATCGACCAGTTCGCTGCGGCTGGCGCTGGCGCTGCATCCGACTCCGGCGGTATGCGGTTATCCGACCGAGCCGGCGCGGCGCACGATCCGCGAACTGGAAGGCTACGACCGCGGACTGTTCACCGGCCTGGTCGGCTGGTGCGACGCCGACGGCGACGGCGAGTGGGCGGTGACGATCCGTTGCGCGCTGGTCGAGGAACACCGCGCGACCGTGTTCGCCGGCGCCGGCATCGTCGCCGGCTCGCAGCCGGACGCGGAACTGGCCGAAACCACGGCCAAGCTGAGCACCATGCTCGGCGCGATGGGGCTGGCGCACGTGGCCGACGCCGAGGGCCGGGCATGAGCGCGCCGCTGCCGGGCTTCGTGCCCTGGCCGGAAGAGTTCGCCGCACGCTATCGCGCGCTGGGCTACTGGCGCGGCGAAAACCTCTACGCCGGCGTTGCCCGCGGCGCGCGCGAGCATCCCGGACGCATCGCCATCGTCTGCGGCGAGCGGCGCTGGAGCTATGCCGAGTTCGACCAGCGCGCGCGGCGCTTCGCCGCCGGCCTGCGCCGCATCGGCATCGGCCCGCGCGACCGGGTGCTGCTGCAACTGCCCAACATCGGCGAGCACTACATCGCCTGCCACGCGCTGTTCCTGCTCGGCGCCTTGCCGGTGTTCGCGCTGCCGGCGCATCGCCGCGCCGAGATCGGCTACTTCGTCGGCCACGCCCAGGCCCGCGCCTGCGTGATCGCGGATCGCGAAGAAGGCGACAGCGGCTTCGATTTCCGCGCGATGATCCGCGAGGTGCGCGCCGAGCACGCCTGTCTGAGCGAAGTGGTGGTGGTCGGCGAAGCCGAGGAGTTCCGCGGCTTCGACGGCTTGCTCGACGAGCCGCTGGCGGGCGAGGGGCCGGATGCGGGCGAAGTGGCGTTCCTGCAATTGTCCGGCGGCAGCACCGGCGTGCCCAAGCTGATCGCGCGCACCCACGACGATTATCTCTACAGCGTGCGCGAAAGCGCGCGCATCTGCGGCCTGGACGGCGACACCGTCTACCTGTGCGCGCTGCCGGCCGCGCACAATTTCCCGATGAGCTCGCCCGGCGCGCTCGGCGTGTTCCATGCCGGCGGCTGCGTAGTGTTGGCGCGGCGCAGCGATCCGCAATCGTGCTTCGAACTGATCCAGCGCGAGCGCGTGACCCTGACCGCGCTGGTGCCGGCGCTGGCGCTGGCGTGGCTGGAATCGCGGCTGCGCGCGCGTTACGACCTCGGCAGCCTGGCCTGCGTGCAGATCGGCGGCGCGCATCTGGCCGACGAAGTCGTGCGGCGCGTGCCGGAGGCCTTCGGCTGCCGTCTGCAGCAGGTGTTCGGCATGGCCGAGGGCCTGGTGAACTACACCCGCGCCGAAGACGACGCGGCGCTGACCTTGACCACCCAGGGCCGGCCGATCAGCGCCGACGACGAGATCCGCATCGTCGACGACGACGATCTCGACGTCGCGTCCGGCGCGGTCGGCCACTTGCTGACCCGTGGGCCGTACACCATCCGCGGCTATTACCGCGCCGAAGCCCACAACGCGCGCGCCTTCACCGCCGACGGCTTCTACCGCACCGGCGACCGCGTGCGGCGCCTGCCCAGCGGCCATCTGATCGTCGAAGGGCGAGCCAAGGACCAGGTCAACCGCGGCGGCGAAAAGATCGCCGCCGAAGAAGTGGAAGGCTATCTGCTCGCGCATCCGGCGGTGTTCGACGCCGCGCTGGTGGCGATGCCCGACCGCTGGCTCGGCGAGAAATCCTGTGCATTCGTGACCTTGCGCGAACCGGCGCAGGCGACGCCGCGCGAGCTGGCCCAGTTCCTGCGCGAACGCGGCATCGCCGCCTACAAGGTGCCCGACCGGATCGAATTCCTCGCCGCGCTGCCGCGCACCGCGGTCGGCAAGATCGACAAGAAGGCCTTGCGCGCGCGCTTCGCCGCGCCGTCGGCCGTTCCCGTTTCCTCTTTCGTCCAGGCCTCGCCATGACCATTCCCAAGATCGCTTCCTATTCCATGCCCGAGCCGTCGCAGTGGCCGGCCAACCGGGTCGACTGGCGCCCCGAACCGTCGCGCGCGGTGCTGTTGATCCACGATCTGCAGGAGTATTTCCTCGCGTTCTACGACCAGGCCCAGGCGCCGGTGCCGCAGTTGCTGGCCAACGTGCGCGCGCTGCGCGACGCCTGCGACGACGCCGGCGTGCCGGTGGTCTACACCGCCCAGCCGCCGGTGCAGAGCGCGCAGCAGCGCGGCCTGCTGCAGCCGTGGTGGGGGCCGGGCATCACCGCGCAGCCACAGCTGGCGCCGGTGGCCGCGCCGATCGCGCCGCGCGCGCACGACACCGTGCTGACCAAGTGGCGCTACAGCGCCTTCGTCTCCAGCGACCTGCGCGAGCGCATGCGCGAACAAGGCCGCGACCAGCTGATCGTCTGCGGCATCTACGCCCATATCGGCTGCATGATGACCGTGGCCGACGCCTTCATGCACGACATCCAGCCGTTCCTGATCGCCGACGCGGTGGCCGATTTCTCCGTCGAGGAGCATCGAATGGCGCTGGACTACGTCTCGCGCCGCTGCGGCGTGGTGATCGGCCGCGCCGAGTGCGCGCAGGCGCTGGCCGACGGCGCCGGCCTGCCGGTCAGCCTGGCCGCGCTGCGCACCGAGCTGGCATTGATCATGGAACGGCCGCTGGAGGAGATCGGCGCCGACGACAATCCGTTCGACGCCGGCCTGGATTCGATCCGGCTGATGGCGCTGCTGGAGCGCTGGTCGGCGCGCGGCGAGCGCATCGGCATGGTCGAGCTGGCCGAGCGCGGCAGCGTGGCGCAATGGTGGGAACTGATCCAGCAGCGGCGGGCGGCGTGATGGCCGGCGAGGCGAGCCTGCCGTTGACCGGCCCGCAATTGGGCATGTGGGCGGCGCAGCGGATCGATCCGGACAGTCCGTCGCTGTGGACGGCCGAGGCGGTGGAACTGGAAGGTCCGCTGGATCTCGCCGCGCTGGATGCGGCGATCCGCGAAACCTTGATGGCCTGCGATGCGCTGCATATGCGCTACGAAGCCGACGGCGAGGGCGTAACGCAGCGATTGTGCGAATCGCGCAGTGTTGCGCTCGCCCTCGAGGACTACGCTGGCTGCGATGCGCCCTGGGACAGCGCCTGGCGCTGGATGCGCGAAGACCTGCTGCGTCCGGCCGACCTGGGCCGGCGCCCGCTGTTCGCCACGGCGCTGATCCGCCTGGGCGCGCGCCGCCATCTTTGGTACCTGCGCGCGCACCACATCGCGCTGGACGGCTTCGCCTATCTGCTGCTGATCCATCGCGTCGCCGAACTGTATTCGGCCAAGGTCGGCGGCCGCGATGCGGCGCCGGCGCGCGACTGGTCGCTGGCGCCGGTGGCGGCAGAAGAAGCGCGTTATCGCGACTCGGCCGCGTTCGCGCACAGCCGCGAATTCTGGCGGCAACGCTGCGCCGGCATCGGCGAGCCGGTCACGCTCGGCCGCAAGTGCGCGCCCGACGACAGCGCGCGTTCCTCGCGCCTGCGTTTGCCCGCGGGCGAACACCTGCGCTGGCAGAGCGCGGCGCGCGCGCTCGGCGTGGACTGGTCGGCGTGGCTGATCGCGGCGGTGTTCGCGTGGATGCGCGCGCGCAGCGGCGCCGACGAGATCAGCCTCGGCCTGCTGGTGATGAACCGTCTCGGCTCGGCGGCGCTGAGCGTGCCGTGCATGGCCATGAACGTGGTGCCGCTGCGGCTGCGCCTGCAGCGGCAATGGAGCTTCGCCGAACTGGCGCGCGCGGTCGCGGCCGAACTGCGCGAGCTGCGCCCGCACCAGCGCTACAACTACGAATGGCTGCGCCAGGATCTGGGCCTGGGCGACAGCCATGCCCAGTTGTACGGGCCGGTGCTGAACCTGATGCCGTTCGACCGCGGCTTCGTGTTCGACGGCCTGGACAGCCGCGCGCATCCGGTCTCGGTCGGCTCGGTGGAGGATCTCGACCTCACCGTATCGCCGCTGGCCGACGGCGTGCGCTTCGATATCGAGGCCAATCCGCAGGCCTACGATGCGGCGGCCTTGCAGGCGCACCATCGCGCCTTGCTGGCGTTGATGCAGGCGGCACTGGCCGATCCGTCGCAACGCCTGGACGAACTCGACGGCGCGTGCGCGCGCGAGGCCGCGTGAGCGCGCGTCCGCGAGCGCGGCTGCTGCGAGTGACGCGCATCGACCAGCGCACGCCGCAGATGCGCCGGATCGCGCTGGGCGGCGACGAACTGGCCGGATTCCCCGGTGGCTGCGAAGGCGCGCACATCAAACTGTTGCTGCCGGCCGCGCCCGGCGCGCTCCCGGCGCTGCCGCAATTCGGCGAACACGGGCCGGTGTGGCCCGAGGGCGCGGCGCGGCCGGTGGTGCGGACCTACTCGGTAGCGCGATTCGATGCGAACGCGGGCGAGCTGGAGATCGACATCGTCCTGCACGGCGACGAGGGCCCGGCGTCGCGCTGGGCAAGCAACGCCAAAGTCGGCGATCCGCTCGGCGTGGCGGGCCCCGGCGGGCCGGCGCTGTTCCGCGCCGATGCCGAACGGCATCTGTTGATCGGCGATCCCAGCAGCTACGCGCTGATCTGCGCGGTGATCGCGCGGTTGCCGGCGCAGGCGCGCATCGATGCGCTGCTGGAAGTGCCCGACATCGGCGAAATCCAGCGCTTGCCCGCGCACCCGCGCCTGCAGGCGCGCTGGTTCTCGCGCGAGGGCGAGGCGGCCGGCGCCAGCCGGCGCTTGCTGGAAGCGGTGCGGGCGATGCCGTGGCCGCACGGGGAGGCGGTATCGGTCACGCTCGCCGGCGAAAGCGCGCAGGTGGTCGCGATCCGCGACTTGCTCGCGCGCGAGCGCGGCGTGCCGCGTTCGATGATGTACGCGGTGCCGTATTGGAAAGACCGCTGGGACGAGGAGCGTTACCACGACGAGCGCCACCGGATCATGGACGCGTTCGAGGCCGAGGCGGAGCAGGGGGCTTCGGCGTGAGCGGCGCGGGGAAACGCGCAGGCGACGGGGCAGGGGAGTTCGCCGGCCGCCTGGCGCTGGTGACCGGCGCGGCGCAGGGGATCGGCGCGGCGACCGCGGCGCGGCTGGCGGAGCAGGGCGCTCGGCTGGCGCTGTGCGATCGCGACGATGCGCGCTTGCGCGAGGTTGCGGACAGGCTGCGCGGGGAGGGCGTCGAGGTCGCCGCTTTCGTTTGCGATGTCGCGCAGGTCGGCGCGGTCGCGGCGATGGTCGAACGGATCGAACGCGAACTCGGGCCGATCGCGCACCTGGCCCATGTCGCCGGCATCCTGCGCGTCGGCGACGCGCTCGGGCTGGATCCGGACGACTGGGACGCATGCATGGCGGTCAATGCGCGCGGCGCGTTCGCGGTCGCCGGCGCGGTCGCTGCACGCATGCGCGAACGCGGAAGCGGCAGCATCGTCGCGGTCGGTTCCAACGCGGCCTCGGCGCCGCGCACCGGCATGGCCGCGTATGCCGCCTCCAAGGCCGCCGCGACCCAGTACCTGCGCTGCCTCGCGCTGGAACTGGCGCCGTTCGGCGTGCGTTGCAACATCGTCTCGCCCGGTTCCACCGACACCGCGATGCAGCGCGCCTTCGCCCACGACGAGGCCGCGCGCGGACGCATCCTGCGCGGCGACGGCGAGCGTTTCCGCCTCGGCATTCCGCTGGGCCGCATCGCCGATGCATGCGACGTGGCCGATACGATCTGTTTCCTGCTGTCGGACCGTGCGCGGCACGTGACCTTGCACGATCTGCGCGTGGATGGCGGCGCTACTTTGGATATGTAAGCAGGCGAGACGGCAATGCGCGATTGCATTGCAGCGATGCACATGCGCGTATCGCGCATATAGCGCAAACGAAGACGCCGGCTGTTGAGCCGGCGTCCTGCGTAGAACGTGCGACGTTATGCGAAATCGGCCATGGCCGAGGCGTCGACGCCGGCGATGACGCGGATTACGGAATCGTGATGCCGCGGGCATCGTCCTCGCCGACCACGCCGCTGTCGGTGTTGTTCCAGACGATGTACAGGTACTTGCGTTCGCCCGGCGCCGGGTCGCCGTAATCGCCGTTGTTGGCGATGAAACGGCGCTGGCCGGCCGCGTACTGCTGGCGGACCTTGCTGGTGACGTCGTTGGTGCTGTTCCACGCGCCGTAACCGGCGTAATCGATGTTGGCCATGATGAGATCCTCGATGAGCAGACGACGCTCGCCCGCATTCCGGCGGGCCGCTCGCCGGTGTCGTCCTGACCGGCGGTTGCAGGCAGCCTGCGCCGACCGCGCCCGCCGTACCTTCCGGGAACCTTACCGTTGCGTCCTCGCCGCCGCCGCCGCCGCGGGCAGGCCGCCAGCTTGAAATCTGCGCGGCCGATGGCGGCCCTGGGGCTCACATTTCAAGCAGACGACAGCCCGCGTCGGGCTCAGGACGCGGCCAGGCCGTTGCAGCGATAGTCGGCGAGATCGACCACGACGACCTTGACCGGAAACGCGGCGGAACGCCGGCGTTGCTCGGCCTTGCGGCGCGACGCGAATCCTTGCCGGCGCAGTTCCATTTGCTCGCGCCAGAGCAGACCGCGCAGGCGTTCGACGGTGAGGCGTTGGCCGTCGTCGGACACCAGGTAACGGCCGCGCTGGCGCCAGCCGTACCAGTTTTCGGTCAGGTCGATGTGGGTTGGGTGCATGGGTAGGGATTCGTATGGTTGTTTGACGGATGGAGGGCTGGGTTGAGGACGGAAGCCAGCTAAGCCAGCCCCTATCAATAGCTTATCGTCATAACATAATACACATTATGCGAAATTTAGGACGCGGTTCCTGCGACGCCTTCGGGCGATCCTGGCCATGCTCACCAAGGATGGAGGTCGCTATGGAAACCCGCCCGCCGTGCTGGCCTGATCGGATGCCGTGCCCCAACGACTGCGCCGCTAAGCTCTTGAACCAGCACGCCCACAACCACGTCGAACTGACCGGACCTTGGAGCGGATGGAAGTTGCGCGGTCGGGATCTGGTCTCACCGACCGGCCTGCGTTTAAGCCCCGAGCGCGTGGCCGGTTTGGCCTGGCGCGAACATAACGAGGCTTGGCTGGAATCGAAGAAGGCCCGCGCCGCGGCCGCCGCCAAGGCCCGCGGACAGCAGCCGGTCAAGGTGGTGGTGATCACCCTCGCCGACTACCGGCAGAACGGTATCGCTGCCGGCTGAGGAAAACGCGGCCGCAGATCCAACGCCCCAAAAAACTAGGCCCCCAATCGGGGGCCTTTCTATTGCCTGTATCCTGGACCAACACGGGGAGGAACCTAGATGGCACTGAAAATCCTACTGGGCTTACTAGCGCTGGGATCGTGCAGCACATTGGCATTCGTAATAGGACTGCATTACCACGACAGCGAACGCGAGACGCTAAGAAGAGAACTAGCCGAAAAAACGAAAGAGGCCAGAGTAAACATGTATCTCTCGCAAGAGTGCTGGCAGACAAACCCGAACCGACCACAGGCCAAAGCCACGTTCACTAAGCCGCACTAGCCACAGCTAAAAGTCAGATGCCGGGCTGAGCGGGCCTGGGTGCAATGTCACCATAAGCCGAAACCCCTGGCGCAGTGACCACGCCGCCAGCAACAACAGGCGACGACGCCCCACCCGCTACCCTACTAGCGCCCTCCTCTGCCGGCGCGGTATCCAGGCGCGCAGGCGCAGCCTGAGAGGCCACGCGATACGGGTTGTAGACGGGACCATCCCGAGCGATACGCCGACACTCGCCGACGCTGATATCGTAGCGTGTGCCCTGTTCTGTCAAGCATGTGCAACTAGCTTCCCGACGCTGACCATCAACGTCGGCACCAGCCTTTGACGACATGCACAACAGCTGCGGGTCCGAAACCGGCTTGCGCTCATCGAACACGGGCGCCGTCCACGGCATGGTCGCGAATCGCGGCAGATGCGCTTTCGCATACTGCGACGGCGTCAATGGCTTGGCTGACACCGCCCCACCCACGCCGAACGGCGCCTGGGCTTGCGGCGCAGGCGAGTCCGTCTTTGCACTGGGCTTGGGCTTGAACACGAACGACCACAGCAGCCACGCCACCAACAAGCCAACGACCAGCATCGACAAGGCCTGCCACGCCTTCCTGGGCACCTTGAACTTGTAAGTGGCCGTGTGCAGCGTAGCGCTCTTGTAGCGGCTGTACAGCGCCTTGTCGTAGGCCCAAATCTCTTCCTCAGCTTTCTCGCGCTGGCGTTCATCGTAAGGGTCCAGCTGCGCGCGCGTCCAGGTCAAGACGCCGGCGCGCTGCAAGCCCATCGCGCGATTCATGTGCAGATGCTTGCCGACCTGCGTCCGCACCTGGTGGTGGATCTTGGTCGGCCACTGGGTGATCAGCACGATATCGAAGCCACGATGGCGATGCGTCGACATCGATCGGATGCGCGGATCTTCCGACTCGCCCGGCTTGCCAGTGGACGGGAAGAGTTGGCCGTAACGCTCCAAGTCCTTTGTTTTACCGTCCGCATGGGCTTCATCGTAGATCACGAATGAGCCGTCCGGAAGCAACGTCCAGTCGCGATGCTCAGGCATCTTTTCCATCCACGGAAAGGCCTGCAGATTTTCGTCCGTGGTGGAGCCATCAATGTTGGAGAAGAACCGCCGAGGCTGTTCATTGCCGTCTTTCACCGCTTGCGCGTTGCGTTCGTACTCTTCCAGCGCGAGCGCCATCGCGCGGAGAGTTTTGCCGTTGCCGGGCTGGCCAGTGACGAGAATCAGCATAGATCACCTCTTCGCCATGGCAACGCGGCCAGCGCTGATTGCAGCGCGAGTCAACAGCGCAGAACCCAGCATGGAGATGCAGTCGCCGAGGCCCGCCAGCAAGCAGATCTGCAACACCGATCCAGTGATCCCGGCCGCCATGTTCCGCACGATGGTAAGGCCCGAATTGATCAGCGGCGTCAGCGCCGCATACGTGACGAGCCCGACGCCGACGCCGGTCAACACACGTGCGGCCGCTGTACCCAAGAGCGAGGCGAGAAGTGCACCGAGCCAAGGCATTATTTTCTAGCTCCCGAAATGATGGTGAGGGAGACAATCGCGGCACATGTCAGCAGCAACGCCCTGAGCATTCCCGCGAAGTCGCAGATGGGTTGGAATGAAAAGACCACCGGCGCCGACGCGCCTAGGATCGTTACTTGCTCTTCGATCGGGGGAGGACACGAGCCCTGCCCCAAGTTTGCCGACCACGAAGCAGGCTGCACGTTCTCATTGATCCACGGATCTTGGACCGACGGCAGGGACTGGCCTGGACCCGTCAAGTAATCCCGAATTTGAGCCGTCGCAGGATCACCTGTGGTAGGCGTGCCGGTAGCTAACTTCTCGACCGCGCATCGCGAACGCCATGCCTGCAACAACTGCTGATATTCAAGCGCATTGCACTTCTCGCCGGCGCAGATCGGAACGTCAGACATCGAGCAGCCATTGCCGCCAGTGATGGTCGTAGATCGACGGGTATTGCAGTCGATTCGCCATTGAATACGCGCCTGCCCGCACAGGATGTTGTCGCCGCTGCACTGCGGGGGCGTCTTGCAGTCCTCGCCACCGGAAAATTTACCTGTGTCTTCACCGTCATTAGGCTCGCCGTCACCATCATCGTCAGGCTTGCAGGTGCCGTCTTTGGCTTTCACCTGACCCTCTGGACAGGTTTCATCGACGCACGAACTATCGGGAGCCTTGATCTTTCCGGTAGGGCACGCACCGTCGGGCTCACACTTGCCGTTTACCGTGTGCTGACCCACTGGGCAGTCACCGCGATCAGCGCAGTTGCCGTTAGGCAAGCGGACCTGACCATCAGAACACTTCTTAGGCGGCTCAGGGGGCGGGGGATCACCGGGCTTCTTAGGATCGCAAGCGCGACCGGTAGGCTTCATGCCCGAGTACCAGCAGTTGTAGCCCACGTGCACGTCAGGCGTCATGGGGCTGGCTTCGATCACGCGGCATTCGTCAGGCGAGTCCGGAAGCTTGTACTCGCAGCCGTTTTGAAAGCACTCGTTCGCGTAAGCCTGAGTGCGTGACAGATTGACGCGCATACTGCCGTCAGGGCCAGATGCACAGCTGTTGGTGTAGTAAAACGCCGACGAAACACCCGTGGGACGAGGCGTATCGTGAAACTGGATGAGGCCGCGACAGCTGTACGGGCTACCGCTCGTAGGCAACTTGCCACTGCAGTAGTAGTAGGAGCGAACGCCATCCGACCGACGATCGCACGTAGCGGAAAATTTAGGATCGATTTTTCCCCTACTCTCCTGACACTTGGCAAAGGCCTCGCCTTCGGTAGCGAAGAAGAGCGCATCGTCTTGCGCGAACGCACTACTCGGCAGAAGCACGCAGAACACGATGAAGAGGTTGAACAGGTACGCGAGCCCAGCACGCATATTCAGTCCTCGCGGAAAAGGATCGCCAGCGCCATCAGGCCAACGACTAGAACAAACCAGCCGGTCATAGATCCCCCGGAAAGAGAGCGGGGGCGTACGCCCCCGCTGTGGTACTACGATCAGCCGAAGATCGTGGCCTTCATCCACTTCCAGCCAACCGCCGCAGCGGCCGGCAGAAGCTTCGCGGCACCGATCAGACCGACACCCACGGTGATCGCGCCCAGGGCGGTCACCGCATCGGCAACGTCGAACGTCATGACGTGTTCTCCAGAATCATGGTGGGCTGTCCTTTCTCCCGGGACAGTGGCGGATCAACCGCGAGGACCAGTCTGACGCTCAAGGCGCTTCCAGCCCCAGCAGACGACGAAGAGCAGTGCAACCGCCGACAGCAGTTGAAACGCATCGGCAACGGAAAGCTCAGGAAAGTTGGAGCGTTCCACCCAGGCGGCCTGAGTGCACGTCGCGGTGGCCGTGTCAAAGGAAGTGCACTCATAGACACGCCTGGACATGGTTAGGCAGCCTGCGCGGACTTGACAGGCTTCACCGAAGATTCGGTGACCTTGGCCAGCAGCGACGCAGGCAGCTGTTCACGCAGGTAAGCAGCGGCCTGATCCTCAGTCAGCAGCAGCAGAGAACGGCCGATCTCGATCTTGTCGTAATCGCCGACCTGGACCGTCGCGGGATCGAGGTAGTACATCCCAACGGGATACGCCGGACGCTCGCCCAGCGCGATCTGGAACCGCTCCGGGAACGCGTGTCCGTTGTGGACGTAGCCCTCTTGGTTGCGGATGTGATAGGTCTCGCCCTTGCGGTCACCGCGCTGGATGGTGCCGCCGCGTTCATCGACGGACTCGGAGAGGATTTGAATCTTAATCATGGCTCAGGCCTCAAAGGGGTTGGTATGCGGGAGATGGAAGAAGTCACCTTCGTCAGTAAACATTTCGACGTAGCCCAGGTGACGTAAGGCGACGCCGTCCGACGACCAACCGTCGGACTGCCAAGGAGAAAGAAATTTCAAGCCGAGCACGCCATTCGTCCACGCCGTGGTTTTATCGGTGATGACCTTGCCCCACTTGCCGATGCGCTCAAGTGCGACCGGAACGCGACGCACAATGGCTTCCGGCTGGAAGGCAACAATCTCGCGAAACCACTTCGGCGCCAGCGTGTACGAACGCTGCGCACGCGCCGCAATGCTGAGCCCGCCAGCGCCGTACAGACGCGCACCTTTCGGCAACGTGCCGGTCGAACCCTTGCTCGCGTACTTGACGATGTAGCCCACCGGGCTGTGCGCCCACTTCGCGTTGGAGTGACCGTGCGTCCACCAACCCGCTGCATCGGGAAACGGCGGCACCTTGCCGCCCGTGATCCAGAACACCGCGTGATAGTGGGGCCGGCCCGAGGCGTGGAACTCCATCACCCACACGTAGGAGAGCAAGCACTTATTGCGCTTCGCCCAGATGCGATAGCGGTTCAACATTTCCGCCAGCTGCTTAGGCGACCACTCCGCAGCCTCGCGGTACGTCAGCGTCAGCATCATGCAGCGGAATTCGTGTTCGGCCGCGTAGCGCCACGGCGCACCGCTTTGCTCGGTCCACTGCTGATAGCCCTTTTCCAACAGGTCGTTGTGGATCGCCTTCGCCGACGCCACCACCGCACGCCGCATCTTCTGCAACCGCTCCTGATGAGTCTGCGCCCCCAGCAGCAAATCTTTCTTGTTTGACTTGTTGGAGAAAGAGTCAAGCCCAGCGCGCTCGCCGCGCGCGCGCGCTTCGCTCGCGCCTGCGCCGGCGCCAGTAGACACGTCAGACATGGAAGCCCCCCCTGGATTGAACAACTCGCGCGGCCGCGTGACCCCACGGCATCGTCAAACAACGCAGCAACCCATGCGCGCCCGTTGGCCCTTTGCGCGCTTCGACTCGCGCCACGCTGTACGCGATACGAAACAGCGCCCGCGCATCTAGAAAATGCCAGTTAGGCGGCAACCTGCGCCCGTGCAGTTGGCGCGGCGAGCGGATCACGACGCGTCCTCGTGTGAAGGCGCCGCAGCAAACCCGTAGCCCGCGTAAAAGCCGTCTGCGGGACGCGGTGGCGATACGTCGTGTGCACCCTCCCCCGCCGCGATTGGAGGCTCGCAGGCGTGCGTGCAGCGCATTTCAGAGCGGTCAGCGTGGCCTGCGGCCACAGGGCTTGCGTTGCTGCTGTACCACTCGCGCAGGTAGGCGTACTCGCGGTCAATTCGGCGGCAGAGGTAGCGATAGACATCGCGCACGACTGAGCCCAGGACGCACACACCGAGGACGACGGCGAGAACGGCGAAGGCAACGAGGTGGACGCCGGTCGACAGCGTATAGCTCGGCGTCATCACACAAGCACCCAGCGAACGACCGCGTACGACAACACGCCGGCCAGCATGAAAAGGACCGCGGTGGCGATGTCGTGATCGCCGCGCCTGTACTGACGCAGCAGCGACGGACCCGAGCCGATGAGAACGAGGACTGCGGCGGCAAAGAGTGCCGCTTCCCACGCGGTCACAGCCGCACCGCGACGCCTACCCGGCGAAATGCACGTCGAGTCTGAAGGCTGTAGAGCAGAGCGTCGTCAGGGGTCGCGAACGAGGACAGGAATGCGTCGCTGGCCGCTCGCTGCAGGGCGAACGGGAACGCAAGGATGGTCTTGGCGGCAACCTCGGCTCGATGCGTGTTCGGCCCACCGTAGACGTAGCGATCGCGCCTGAGGACGCGATAAGCCGAGAAGACGATGCGGAACTGCTGACGTGCGGTGTCCATGCCCTACCCCCGTAGTGGCCGGGGGTGGCGGCGCGGGCCACGGGGGGCGGGCGCCGGGCCCCACCCCCGGCGGTTGCCCTGATACTCCGAGACCCTCGGAGCATGTAGGGCATTAGACTATTTTTCTCCAACTACTAATAGGGTCTCGCATGTCCGCCCATCAGGTCAGTGCTACCGTTCGTCTGCTAGACGCCTGGAAAGCTCACATGGCGCTTGACACGGACTACAAGGCCGCAAAAGCCCTGCATATCAGCCAGACCACGGTATCGGGATGGCGCAAAGGTAGAAGCCACGCGGCCACAGGGTTGGCCGCAAAGATGGCCAAGGACATGGGGGAGAACATCGCGCTGTGGTGCGCGGCCATCGAAGTTGAGCGCGCCCACAACGCGGACGATAGGCGGGCGTGGGAGCAAATCCTGCGACAGCTAACCGCCGCTGTGGCGGTGGTTGTTTTGGCGCTTGGCGTGATCCCCTTTCAAGCGCAAGCCATTGATTTTAATGGTGTAAGTACACATTATGCGAAATTATCTGCCGGGGCCGCCGCTGGTTCCTCGACCGATGGTCGCGCCTGGTGCGGCGTCTGCTGTCCATGCTGGACGCGCTCGGAACGACGACAGGAGGTCCCCATGATCGAGCGCCCGCCGTGCTGGCCTGAAGGTCAACGCTGCCCCAACAACTGCGCCGCTCAGCTGCAGCGGCGCGTGGTCTACAACCAAACCCCGCTGTTCGGCCCCTGGGCCGGCTGGCGACTCGCAGGAACCAGGCTGATCGCGCCGAGTGGCGAATGGGTGGCGCCACACCTACTGGATCGCTGGCTCTACCGACATAACCGGATGTTCCGGGACGCGTAACGAAAAGGCCCCCAACTGGGGGCCTTTTTCGCTCTCACCTACAGGCGTTCCAGACACGCTCATGCCAGACACGTCGCGCATCGATACTGGCGTCTCTGCCAAGTGGGCTCTTAAGCCACAGATCCCGCTCAGCCCGGGCGTCCGCGCAGGCACTGCCGCCGATGGGAATCGATGCGCCCTGCGGAACGCCGCCGCCATTGCGGCTGCCTGGCCAGCGCCCCGCCCTGGCTGCAAGCTCCTGCGAATCTGATTCCGCTCGCTGCTGTGCGTAGCGGCGTGCACGTAGCTGAGCCTCGGTCGGCTCAGGTTCCGGAATAGCGACCCAGGACTTAGCAGGAAGGCCCGACGCGCATGGCTCGCTCTGATAAGACAGGGCGCCGCCCTTGCCCACGCATTTATAAACCATCTGCGCCTGCGCCGATGTACCCGCCAACACAAGCGCCACCATGACCATCAGCTTCATCCCTGGCCCCACTCGTCCTGAAAGCCGCTCAAAGCGCTTTACGGGAAGGGGGGGGCCGGTTGGGCCGCCCCTGCCCGGGTTCCGATTCTAAACCTCGTTCGGACCAGGCGCAGGCGCGGGTGAGGCGTTTGACTGGAATTCCCCTTACGGCTACCAGCGTATATCCGCCTCCCTGGCAGGCGAACCCGCACCGTCGACCTGCCTTGCAGCAGTGTCGGTGCGGAACTCCCCTGCTCTCCCATTGGCGATGACCTGGAGCCTAATCACCCACTGAAGGAGGGCTTTTCACCGCTCTAGCCACCGACTGCATGCGCGCGGCCCGCAGCGACGCCGCCGACCACGTCCTCGTGCGTCGCGCCATTGCGCACCCGCGCATGGCGCGACGCGAGCAGGGTCGGTCCGCTTCGCGCGGTCACGACCCACGGCTCGGGCCAGGCCGATCAGCCCCCGCACTGCGCCGGGGGTTCCGGCGCCGCGGCCGCCACGGCGGGCTTGAACGGCCCGAACCGCCCGATATGGCTGCGGGCGTGCTGGCCCACGACTTGCCTGGCTTCGGCCACCGGAATGCGCTCCACCGCCTCTGCGCACGGAATGCCGAGCTCGGCATTCGCCTTCAACCGGTTCATGTTCTGCCCGTTGAAGGCCGCGGTGTTGCCGCGGTACAGCGCGACCATGCGTTGCTCCACGGCGCCGGTGGTCATGCGGTTGGCGATGCCGCTGACCGAATCGCCGGGGACCGTGGAATAGCGCGAGCAGCCCTCGAGCGGGGTCTGTCCCTGCGCCGGCGCCTTGCAGGTGCCGCCGCCGGACGACGACGCCGGAGCGCTCGGTTCGGCGACGGCCGCCGCCGGCGCCGCGGCCAC
>NZ_LXSD01000018.1:0-8007 GCF_017168095.1 Lysobacter enzymogenes
GCGCAGCTCGGCGTCCAGCGCGCGCCGCAGCAGCGCCACCGGCGCCGGCGCGGTGGCGCAGGCGACGCGGCCGCCGTCGAGCACGCGCACGTTCAAGCGGCCGTCCTTGAAGTACGCGACCAGATCGACGAAATCCGACACCTCGCGCACGCCCTGGTCGACCAGTCCCCACAGCACGGTGTCGGCCAGATGCCGGCACGCGACCGGGTCGGCCGGATCGACGCGGCCGGCCGGGGCCGCCAGCGCGGCGAAATCCGCGCGCTCGAGCAGGCCGCCGGCGTCGCGCTGGAAGCGCGCGTTCGACAGCCCGACATCGATCGTCCCGACGATCAGCCACACCGCGATGAAGGCGAGGAAGAAACTCGCCACTTGCTTGACGAACAGGCCGCGGGGGCGAAGGAAACGCAACCAGGACACGGCGGGCTCGCGCTGGCGAAGGAGCGCGAGTGTCGCGGCCGGCCGACGGCGGCTGCATCGGTCGAAAGTCCTACCGCGGCGCGGCGGCGGCGCGCGAACCCAGGCGGGATTCAGCCAGCGCCGCCAACCGGCGCGGCTTCATTGCCGAATTCGCTCGATCGCGGCCTGCGTCGATACCGACCGGTCGCCGCGCGCCATTGCGGCCCGATGCCGCAGCCAGCCGCGCAAGCCCGCGCGGCGGACGCTTACAACGCGTCGCCGTCCATCTCGCCGGTGCGGATGCGCACCGCGCGCTCCAGGTCCCACACGAAGATCTTGCCGTCGCCGATCTTGCCGGTGCCGGCGGCCTTCATGATCGCTTCGACCACGGTATCGACCTGATCGTCGGTCACCGCCACTTCGAGTTTGATCTTGGGCAGGAAATCGACCACGTACTCGGCGCCGCGGTAGAGCTCGGTGTGGCCCTTCTGGCGGCCGAAGCCCTTGACCTCGGTGGCGGTGATGCCGGCCACGCCGGCCTCGGCCAGCGCCTCGCGCACATCGTCGAGCTTGAACGGCTTGATCACCGCCATGACCATTTTCATTCGCCTGCCTCCCGCCTGCAGCGCGGCGCCGGCGGATACCGGCGCGTTCGGATTGGCGCGCAGGATAGCGCGCCGGCGCGCCGCGACCTAGCCGCGCCGCCGGTCGGGCGGCGTTCACATCGCCTGCGCGGCGCGCGTCGGAGGATGGCAACGGCGCGTGAAAGCGGCGGCGAACCGACTCCCCGGAGGCTTGCCGCCCGCGCCAGCGCCGTGATGTAGTGACCGCGTCATCCACTTCGGACTTTTCCGACAGCCCGCCCCGGCCCCGGCCGACGGCGTCGCCCCGGTCCGGCGGTCAAGCTGACCCCAATACCGGAGGAGTTTCATCTACATGATCGACCTGAACTACATCGACGACCTCGCCCGCCGCCTCAGCACCCTGGTTCCGCCGGGCGTGCGCGAAGGCCGCGAAGAAATGCAGCAGAACTTCAAGTCCGTGCTGCAGACCGGCCTGTCCAAGCTCGACCTGGTCACCCGCGAGGAATTCGAGGTGCAACGCGCGGTGCTGCTGCGCACCCGCGAGAAGCTCGAAGAACTGCAGCGCACCGTGGCCGAGCTCGAAGCCCGGCTCGACGACGCGTCCGAACCCCAGCACTGAGCCGTCCGCCATGAACCTGGCGCTCGTGCACAGCCGTGCGCGAACGGGGGTGCGTGCGCCGGCGGTACGGGTCGAGGTGCATCTGGGCGGCGGCCTGCCGTGCATGAACATCGTCGGCCTGCCCGAAGCCGCAGTGCGCGAAGCCAAGGACCGCGTGCGCGCGGCGATCGCCTCGGCGCAATACGAATTCCCGCAGCGGCGCATCACCGTCAACCTCGCTCCGGCCGACCTGCCCAAGGACGGCGGCCGCTACGACCTGGCCATCGCGCTCGGCATCCTCGCCGCGAGCGGGCAACTGCCGTTGCCGGCGCTGGCCGATTGCGAATTCCTCGGCGAACTCGGCCTCACCGGCGAACTGCGCGCGATCGACGGCGTGCTGCCGGCGGCGCTGGCCGCGGCCGACGCCGGGCGCCGGCTGGTGGTGCCGGCCGGCAACGGCGCCGAAGCGGCGCTGGCCAGCCGGGTCGAGGCGCGCACCGCGCGCACGCTGTCGGAAGTCTGCGCGATGCTGTGCGAACGCGTATCGCTGCCGCGTGCGGTCGCCCCGCCGCCGGCGCGCGCGCCCGAGCTGGACATGCGCGACGTGCGCGGCCAGGCGCAGGCGCGGCGCGCGCTGGAGATCGCCGCGGCCGGCGGCCACCATCTGTTGCTGATCGGCCCGCCCGGCTGCGGCAAGACCTTGCTGGCCTCGCGCCTGCCCGGCCTGCTGCCCGAAGCGAGCGAAGACGAAGCACTGGAAACCGCCGCCATCGCCTCGGTCGGCGGCGGCGGCCACGGCCGCGCGCTGGATCCGGCGCGCTGGCGCCAGCGTCCGTTCCGCGCGCCGCACCACACCGCCAGCGCCGTGGCCCTGGTCGGCGGCGGCGCCGATCCGCGGCCGGGCGAAATCTCGCTGGCGCACCACGGCGTGCTGTTCCTCGACGAGTTGCCCGAATGGGAACGGCGCGCGCTGGAAGTGCTGCGCGAACCGCTGGAATCGGGCGTGGTCACGGTGTCGCGCGCGGCGCGCAGCGCCGAGTTTCCGGCGCGGTTCCAGCTGGTCGCGGCGATGAATCCCTGCCCTTGCGGCTGGGCCGGCGACAGCAGCGCGCGTTGCCGGTGCAGCGAAGACGTCATCCGCCGTTACCGCGCGCGCATCTCCGGCCCGTTGCTGGACCGCATCGACCTGCATATCGAAGTGCCGCGGCTGCCGCCGTCGGCGTTGCGACCGGACCAGCCCGAAGGCGAGTCCAGCGCCGCGATCCGCGAACGCGTGAGCGCCGCCCGCGCCAGGCAGGCCGAGCGCAGCGGCAAGACCAACGCGCGCCTGGACCAGGCCGAAACCGGCCGGCACTGCCGCCTGGGCGACGCCGATCAAGCCTTGCTGGAACGCGCGGTCGACGGCCTGCAATTGTCGGCGCGCTCGATGCACCGGATCCTGCGGGTGGCGCGCACCATCGCCGACCTCGCCGGCGCCGAGCGCATCGGCACCGCGCACCTCAGCGAAGCCATCGGTTACCGGCGCGCCGACCGCGACAGCGCGACCCGGGCCGCGTGATCGCGCGCGGCCGGCCATGACAAGCATCACTGGCGGCCGCGGCGCGGCTGAGGCCTCGTAGCGCCTGGCCTGGAACGGCACGCCGCGGCCGCCTTTCATGGCCGCGATCCCAACCCCGGCTGGGCTATAGTCGCCGCGCGGACCGGGCGGGCGACGGCCCGCCGGCCGCGGGCGCGCGGCGCCAGCGAGGCCTCCGGCATGTCCGAGTTCACCGTCCATACCCTGCTCAAGACGCCGACCGTGACGGTCCGCGACGTCTATTGCCGCGGCGAGTGCAAGCACCGCAGCGCCGAGGAATGCGCGGCCGCGACCCATCTGGTGTTTCCGTATCGCGGCGTCTACGTGCGCCATGTCGGCGAGCAGGCCAGCGTGGCCGAGGCCAGCCAGGTGCTGTTCTTCAATGCCGGCGAGGGCTATCGGGTCAGCCACCCGATCGAGGGCGGCGACGCCAGCCTGTCGGTGTCGGTGGCCGAGCCGATGCTGCGCGAGATGGCGCCCAAGGCGCTGCTGCGCGAGGGCGAGGAGCTGTCGTTCCGCCAGCCGCGGCTGCGCATCGACCCGCGCGCGCAGTCGCTGGCGATGCTGCTGCGCCACAGCCTGCGCCAGGGCATCGCCGAGCCGCTGGAAGCCGAGAGCCTGGCCCTGACCCTGGTGCAGCGCGCGCTCGGCCCGCGCACCGCGCACGCGGCCGGCGCCAGCGCCGGCCAGCAGCGGCTGGTCGAACGGGCCAAGCTGGTGCTGGTCAGCGATCTGTCGCGGCGCTGGACCCTGGCCGAGATCGCCGCCGAAGTCGGGGTGTCGCCGGTCTACCTGACCCAGGTGTTCCAGCGCGTGGAAGGGCTGCCGCTGTATCGCTACCAGCTGCGCCTGCGGCTTGCGCGGGCGTTGGATCTGCTTGGCGAATACGAGGATCTCAGCGCGCTGAGCCTGGACCTGGGCTTCTCCAGCCACAGCCATTTCAGCGCGGCGTTCCAGCAGACCTACGGCCGCTCGCCGTCGGAGTTCCGGCAGTCGGCGCTGCGCCGCTGAGGTCACGCGTCCCCCTGTAGGAGCGGCGCAAGCCGCGGCCGCGACACCGCAAAAACGATGAATCCCCGCCACGACCGCGCCCCGGCCAGTACCGACGCGGGATCCGGGCCGGCGCCGTATGCGAGGTGGCGCGGTCGCGGCTCGCGCCGCTCCTGCAGGGGCTCCATGCGGCCGCGCGGCGATCGCTAAATTTTCTGACAGCGCCGGCCCCCGCCGCGGTGGCCTACTGTGCCGGCCCGATCCCGGGCGCCTTTGGAGAACCCCCATGAGCGAGAAGACCTGTGCGGCCTGCGATTGCCCGCTCGACGAGAACGCGTTCCAGGTCAAGGTCGGCGGCAAGACCGTCGAGGTGTGCTGCGAGGAATGCGCGCAGAAACTCGACGCGGCCTATGTCTCGGCGCAGGCGCCGGGACGCAACTGACCGTTCCGCCGGACGCAGGCCCCACGCGCTGGAAAACGCGTTGGCCCGGGCCTAAGTCGCCGGTGTGGCAAGACCGGCCGCGCGCTGCCCGAACGGGTGCACGCCGCGGCCGGCGAACGAAGACGACACCGCGGCGTTCGCGCCGCTTACCGATACGCAACGCCTCAGGCGGCGCATCCGCGCCGTCGCGGGCTTCTGCACGCCCGCGACGGCGCTGCGCAACCAAGGAATGAGCTCATGAATCGCAGACGTTTCCTGTTGGGCGGCGCCGGCCTGATCGCCGCCGGCAGCCTCGGCGCCATCGTCCATGCCGCCGCGCGCGGCGTGGGCGCGGACGGCGCGGTCGGCGCGGTCGGCGCCGACGCGAATCTGGATATCGGCGCGGCCGAGTTCCACGCCAGCCGCAAGTTCGCCCGCACCGGGTTCGGCGACATCGCCTACGTCGAGCGCGGCGAAGGCCCGGCAGCGCTGTTCCTGCATGGCTTCCCGCTCAACGGCTATCAATGGCGCGGCGCGCTGCCGCGGCTGGCGCCGTACCGGCGCTGCATCGCGCCGGATTGGCTGGGCCTGGGCTACACCAAGGTCGCCGACGGCCAGGCGGTGGATCCGGACGCGCAAGTGGGCATGATCCTGGCGCTGATGGACCGGCTCGGCATCGACAGCGCGGACCTGGTCGCCAACGACAGCGGCGGGGCGATCGCGCAGTTGCTGCTGACCCGCCATCCCCAGCGCGTGCGCACCGTGCTGCTGACCAACTGCGATACCGAGTTCGACAACCCGCCGCCGAAGCTGGTGCCGGTGATCGAGCTGTCCAAGCAGGGCCGCTTCGTCGACGAATGGCTCTCGCCGTGGTGGCAGGACAAGGCGCTGGCGCGCTCGCCGCAGGGCTTCGGCGGCATGTGCTACGCCGATCCCTCGCATCCGGACGACGACGCCATCGACATGTACTTCGGCCCGCTGCTGTCCACCGCCAAGCGCAAGGCGCTGACCCACGCGTATGCGATGGGCCTGGAGCGCAACGTGCTCGAAGGCATCGGCGCCGGGCTCGCCGCCAGCCGCGCGCCGGCGCGGGTGCTGTGGGGCATGGCCGACGACATCTTCGACAACCAGCAGGCGCAGCCGCTGGCCGACGCCTTCGGCCGATCGCGCGGGCTGCGCAAGCTCGACGGGCTCAAGCTGTTCTGGCCGGAGGAACGCCCCGACGTGATCGCCGAGGAAGCGCAGCGGCTGTGGGCGGCGTGGGCGCCGCAGCGGGTGCGCTGAGCGGCGCGGGCGGAACGTCGGAAGGTTCGCGGTGGTTCGATTGTCGCGGTCGCGGCTTGCGCCGCTCCTACAGTCGGATCGCGTAAGCGCGCGTCGATCTGGATCGGGACGGGCGCTCTGCGCGGACGCTTCAGTCGCGGTCGATACCGCGTTCGCCGCCGCGATCGAGCAAGTCCAGCGCCTGCCGCGCCAGTTCGCGGGTCAGCTCGAACGCGCCCAGCGCATGCGCGCGCCGCGCCTGGCCCGACCACAGCGACATGAACCCATCGTCGCCGGCCGCTTCGGCCTGGCCGCGCAACGGCGCCAGCGCGGCGCCGGCGCCGGGAAACGCCGGCGCCAGCGGCGACAACGGCCCGACTTCGCGCATGACCCGGTTGACGATGCCGCGCGCGGGGCGGCCGCTGAACACATTGGTCAGCGCAGTGTCGTCGCCCTCGCCCGCCGCCAGCGCGCGCCGGTGCAGCGGCGCGATCGTCGCCTCCGCGCAGAACAGGTACGCGGTGCCGACCTGCACTGCCGCCGCGCCGAGCGCGAACGCCGCGGCGATGCCGCGCCCGTCGAAAATGCCGCCGGCGGCGATCACCGGCACCTTCACCGCATCGGCCACGCGCGGCAGCAGCGCGAACAGGCCCGCTTGCCGGCTCACGTCTTCGCCGTTGGAGAATTCATCGGCGAGAAACACGCCACGATGCCCGCCGGCCTCGTTGCCCTGGGCGATCACCGCGTCGCAGCCGTTGCGCTCCAGCCACACCGCTTCGGCGACGGTGGTGGCCGAGCCGATCGCGCGCGCGCCGGTCGCGCGCACGCGCGCCAGCAACGCCGGCTCGGGCAGGCCGAAGTGGAAGCTCACCACCTGCGGCCGCAGTTCTTCGACCAGCGCGCACCAGGTCTCGTCGAACGGCGCGCGCGCGACCGCGGCGCTGGCGGCGTCGGGGTCGAGGCCGAATTCGAGGTAGTACGGACGCAGCCGCGCGCGCCATGCCGCTTCGCGCGCCGGATCCGGCGCGGCGGGGCGATGGCAGAAGAAATTGAGGTTGACCGGCGCGCCGACCGCTGCGCGGAACCGCGCGACCTGTTCGCGCGCCTGTTGCGGCGACAGCATCGCGCACGGCAGCGAGCCCAGCGCGCCGGCGCGCGCGGCGGCGATGGCCAGTTCGGCCTGGTGCGCGCCGGCCATCGGCGCCTGCACGATCGGCAAGGCGATGCCGAACAAGTCCTGGATACGGCGATCGGGCCACATGCGTGCGCGCTCCGCGGAGGATGCGCGCAGCATGCCACCGGCCGCGCGCGCCGTGTTGCCCCGCGGTGGCGGCGCGCCGCGGCGAACGTGCGCGCGCGCTCAGTCCCGCGGCCAGACCCCGCCGGCGGGATCGAACTCGGAGGTGCGCATGCGTTCGCCGCGCCAACCGAAGCCGCACACCGCGAGCGGGCCTTCGGCGAGCGGGTCGAGGCCGAACGCGCGTTCGATGTCGATCTCGTTGATCGCCGAGGTCACGAACGCGCCCAGGCCCAGCTCGGTCGCGCTCAGGTACAGCGTCTGCGACAGGTGGCCGCTGTCGAGCAGCAGCGCGCGGTAGGCCTTGGCGTGGCGGCGGTATTTCCAGAAGCTGCGCGCATAGCGCGGCGTCAGCACCGCCAGCGCGTGCGCGTCGGCGAACCAATGCTGCCCCGCCACCGCCTGCGCGGCGAATTCGGCCAGCGGCGCCGCCGGCGCCGGCAGCGGCTCCAGCGCGTGTTCGAGCGGATGGTAGTGGTACAGGCCCGGCGCCACGCCTTCGACGTTCTGCACGATCAGATAGGCCTCGGTCGGGTGCAGGCCGCCGCCGGAGGGCGTGTGCTTCTTCAGGAACACGGTGTCGTCGCTGATGCGCACCTGCGCCTGCGCCGCGAACACGCGCTGCAGCATGCGCGCGAACGGTTCGTAAGGCAGGGCGCGGGCGGCGTCGAAGTTGCGGCAGGTCGTGCGCCGCGCCAGCAGGCGTTCGAATTCGCCGTCGTCCAGGCGCGGCAGCGGCAGGCGCGCGTCGGCCGGCGCGCGCTCGATCGCGTGCGGCGGCGGCGCGCCGAGGCGGCGGCGGATCTCGGCGGCGGTGGTCAGTTCGTTCTCGTCCATCGCCGCGGCGCTGTCGGTGCCCTGCCAGCGCGCCAGCCGGTGCGC
>NZ_LXSD01000019.1:0-1687 GCF_017168095.1 Lysobacter enzymogenes
AGCGCCGGCGTGCGGCGCCGCCGCCCGGGCTCAGCGCCCGGCGCGGCTTATTGCTTGTTCGGCGCGGCGGGCGCGGCCGGCGCCGCGGCGCTGGCGACCTGCTTGGCGTTGATCGCCAGCACCTCGCTGCCTTCGCGCAGCGCGGTCTTGCCGGCCACCACCACCTGCTCGCCCGGCTTCACCCCGGCGCGCACCTCGGCCCAGGAGCCGTCCAGGTAGCCCAGCTTGACCGGCGTGCGCGCGACCTTGTTGCCGCGCACCACGAACACCGCCGGATCGCCCTCGTCGTCCAGCAGCGCCGCGCGCGGCACCACCAGCGCGTCGGCGCGGCTGTCGTAGTCGATGCGCAGGCGGCCGAACATGCCCGGCTGCAGCACGCCGCCGCCTTCGAACGAGCAGATCACCCGGAACGTGCCGCTGCCCGAATCCACCACCGGAGCGATGCGGTCGACCTTGCCGGCGAAGCTCTTACCCGGCATCGCGTCGACGCTCATCTGCACCGGCTGGCCGGCCTTGAGCGTGGCCAGTTCGCGTTCGGGCACGTTGAGCACGGCTTCCAGGTGCGAGGTGTCGACGATGCGGATGATCGGCGAGTTGATCTGGACGAAGTTGCCGGGCTTGATCGAACGCGAGGCGACCACGCCCGAAATCGGCGCCTCGACCTTGGCGTAGGACAGTTCCAGCATCGCCAGGCGGTTGGCCGCGCGCGCGTTTTCCATGTCGTAGCGCAGCTGGTCGTTGTCGTTGGCGCTGAGCAGGCGCTGCTCGGCGAGCTGGCGCGAGCGCGCGTAGTTGGCCTCGAGCTTGCGCAAGGTCGCGCCGGTCTGCGCGGCCTGCTGCTCGGCGCGGGCCGAATCCAGCCGCACCAGCACCTGCCCGGCCTTGACCGCCTGGCCTTCCACGACCATCACCTCCAGCGCGACGCCGGAGGTCTTGGCCACCACCTGCGATTCGGCGCGCGCCTCCAGCGGCGCGGTGCCGGTGTAGCTGGCCGCGATCGCGCGCCGGCCCGCCACCGCCACCTCCACCGGCACGGCGTCCGATGCCTTGTCCTTGCCTTCCTTCGCCTGCGCTTCGGCGGCGCCGGCTCCGCCCTTGCAGGCCGACAGGCCCAGCGCGCAGGCCAGCGCCAGTGCGGCGACCGCTGCCGTGACGCGCACCGCCGGACCGCCCTCGCGGTTGTTGGTGAGTTGACGCATTCGAGACGACCCCAAGAAAAAGTACTAGAAAATTCGTCGGTTACCGGTCGTATGCCGGTGTTGTATATAGGTATATCACCGGCCCGGCGAGGCAACATCCGCCGAAGGTCATGATGACTGGAGCCACGGATCGGTTCTGAGGCAAGGTACGCGCAAGCCCGCTGTGCAAGCCGCGCGTTCGCCCGCGTTCGCCGTCCCGCTCCGGCCCCGGTCCCGGGCGGACGCCGCCGCGAATCCGCGACCGGCGTCAGTATGGATGCATCCACGGACCGCTTCGTTGCAATCGCCGCGCCGGCTATACTCGCCGACTTGTGCGCGGTCTTGGCCGCGCGGAGCCAGCCACCACCTTTCGCTAGCCACTCGAGATTGCGGATTACGACATGATGCGACCGCTGACGATCGCCTGCTGCTTCGCCCTGACCCTCGCCGCCGCGACCGCGGCCGCGCAGGACCCCGCCAAGACTCCGGCCGCCGCCGCGCCCGCCGCG
>NZ_LXSD01000020.1:0-11063 GCF_017168095.1 Lysobacter enzymogenes
GCCGCGCCCGCGGCCGCCGCCGCGCCCGCCGCCGCACGCTCGGCCCAGGCCGAGACTTTGCACCGTCTGTTCGATGAGGAATGGGAGCGCGGCCTGCGCGAGAACCCCGAGAGCGCCAGCTACAACGGCGACAAGCGCTTCAACGACCGCTGGACCGACGTAAGTCTGGCCGCGATCCAGGCCCGCGCCGACGGCGACCGGCGCGCGCTGGAGCGGCTGCGCGCGATCGACCGCGCCGCGCTGTCGGCCGAGGACCAGCTCAACTACGACACCTTCGCCTGGGGCCTGGAACGCTCGGTGCAGCGCCAGCGTTTCCGCGAATACCTGATGCCGCTGAGCCAGCAGGGCGGGGTGCAGACCGCCGACGGCATCGTCGAAGGCCTGGCCTTCGACAGCGCCAAGGACTACCGCGACTGGCTGGCGCGGCTGCGCGCGGTGCCTGCGATGATCGAGCAGAACCAGGCGCTGATGCGCGAAGGCCTCAAGGCCGGGCTGACCCCGCCGCGGGTGCTGATGGAGCGGGTGCCGGCGCAGATCGCCAAGCAGGTCGTCGACGATCCGACCCGCAGCCCGTTCTACAAGCCGTTCGCGCGCTTCCCCGACAGCGTCCCGGCGGCCGAGCGCGCGCAGTTGCAGGACGAGGCCAAGCGGGTCATCGCCCAGACCGTGGTGCCGGCGTACCGCGGCTTCGGCGAATTCTTCCAGCGCGACTACCTGCCCAAGACCCGCGCCGGCATCGCCGTCAGCGACCTGCCCGACGGCAAGGCCTATTACGACTTCCTCGCCAGCTACTACACCACCACCGGCCTGAGCGCCGAGCAGATCCATCAGACCGGGCTCAAGGAAGTCGCGCGCATCCGCGCGCAGATGGAGAAGATCCGCGCCGAGGTCGGCTTCAAGGGCTCGCTGGCCGAGTTCTTCCACTACCTGCGCAGCGATCCCAAGTTCTTCTACAAGACCCCGGCCGAACTGCTCGAGGCCTACCAGGCCATGGCCAAGCGGATCGATCCGGAGCTGGTGAAGATCTCCAAGGTCATCCCGCGCCAGCCCTACGGCGTGCGCCCGATCCCGGACAACATCGCGCCCGACACCACCACTGCGTATTACCTCGCCGGCGCGGTCGACGGCAGCCGCGCGGGTTTCTACTACGTCAACCTGTACAAGCCCGAATCGCGGCCGAAGTGGGAAATGGTGCCGCTGTCGCTGCACGAGGCGGTGCCCGGCCATCACTTCCAGTTCGCCCGCGGTCTGGAGCTGCCGGACGCGCCGCTGTTCCGCCGCACCGGCTATTTCGTCGCCTACGGCGAAGGCTGGGGTCTGTACGCCGAGCGCCTGGGCTACGACATGGGCCTGTACGACGATCCCTACGACCGCATGGGCCAGCTGTCCTACGACATGTGGCGCGCGGTGCGGCTGGTGGTGGACACCGGCATGCACGCCAAGGGCTGGAGCCGCGAGCGCGCGATCAAATACTTCATGGACAACGCGCCCAAGACCGAACAGGACGTGGTCAACGAGATCGACCGCTACATCGGCACCCCGGGCCAGGCCCTGGCCTACAAGATCGGCCAGCTCAAGATCAGCGAATTGCGCGAGCGCTCGCGCCAGGCGCTGGGCGACAAGTTCGACCTGCGCGATTTCAACGACCAGGTGCTGGCGACCGGCTCGGTGCCGCTGAGCGTGCTGGAAGCGCGCATCGACGCCTGGATCGCGGCGCAACGCCGCGGTTGAGCGCGGCGGCGGCGCGGGTTCGCGCTGCGCCGCCGCAATCGCTGCCGGGCGGGCGACCGTTCGTCGGAGCCGCCGCGCAACGCGAGCGGCTCTGCGCACGCATGCGCAGTGCCGCTCGGCACAAAAAAACACAAATACGCCACGCAACTCCAATGCGTAGGGAGGGGCGTGGCCGCTGCTGTTTACGGGATTGAAGAACCAATCTTTTCAATTGGTTGAGCCGCTGATCTCCAGCGATATCTGATCCGGAATTCTGCGCGCGAACCTGCGCTTGCTGCACGCGATTCGTGCACATCGGCTGCTGTCCCGAAAGCCCTGTCGAGCGTCTGTTCGCCGTCGATCGGCGCACGCGCACGCCGGCGTTCTGTCGCATTCGATGGGACGGCTGTGCCTATGCTGAAAACCAGCCGCAACGCGCGGGCATCGGCCAGGGGCGATGCGCAGCGGGCGGCCGCAACGGCAAACAGATCGATCGGGGAATCGACAGCGGCCAGGGACCGGCGCGCAACACTGCAACGCCGGTTCGCGTCCGCACTGGGTCCGCACTAGGGACGGAGGACGACGGACATGATGCGCAAGATCGGATGGATCGCGTGCTTGGGGCTGGGGTGGGCGCTGTGGAGCGGCGCGGCGCGGGCGCAGATGCCCAATCCGGGCGCGGTCGCCGGATGCCCGGCCGACGCCATCGTCGCCGACGTGGTCGCCATCGACCATCCGATGGTGTTCAACCGCCTCGGCGCGCAGAACGTCAACTGGATGATGTACGCGCTGCGCCACGACCTGGTGGCGCCGGTCAAGCAGGCCGACGGCAGCACCCGCTGGCGGCCGCTGGATTACAGCCCGGAAGGGCAGAAGCTGTTCGACAAGGTGCGCGAGAAGAGCAGCAGCCGCGAGCTCGCGCTGCGCCCGGACCTGCGCCCGCGGCCGCTGGTGCTGCGCGTGCCCGCCGGGCGCTACCTCTATGTGCGCCTGACCAATCTGCTGGCGGTCTACGCCGCGCCGCCGAACACGACCACCGGCAATCCCTACAACTCCGACCCCAACCCGCTCGGCGCGCCGCATCCGATGAACCAGGCGGCCAAGGACGCGCCGGGGCTGTCGGCCGACGAGCGCATCTTCCACATCGACGACCAGGTGTTCAGCCGCAGCGTCGGCTTCCATCCGCAGGGGCTGGAACTGGTCGGCAGCGTCGTCAGCGACAGCTCCTACGCCGGCAGCAACAAGAACAGCCTGGCCGCGCCGAACGAGAGCCTGGACTACTGCTTCCGCGCACCGGCCGAGGGCGCGTTCCTGGTCAGCAACCCGGGCGCGGCGTTCGGCGGCGAAGGCAGCGCCGGCGACAGCGGCGTCGGCCTGTTCGGCGCGGTCGCGGTGCAGCCCAAGGGCGCCGCGTTCTATCGCGCCCAGGTCACCGAAGAGGAGCTGCGGCTGGCGACCCGCGCGGAAGGCACGACCGGGGCCGGGCAGCCGATCGTCGACTACGAAGCCAGGTATCCGGGTTGCGACGTCGGCGGCGTCTGGTGCGAGGAAGGCAAGGGCGGGCTGCCGGTGCTCAACATGCTCGACGGCAACCGCATCGTCCACGGCGACGTCAACGCCATCGTCATGAGCGCGACCGACAAGGACGGCCGCTTCGATCCCAAGACCTATCCGCTGGAGAGCGTGAACAAGCGCAATCCCAGCGTGCCCAACCGGCTCGAACCGTTCCGCGAGTTCGTCTCGATCTATCACGACGAGAACGCCGCCACCCAGGCGTTTCCGTACTTCTTCGAGCATCCCGAACTGGGCCACACCCTGCACGGCGTGCGCGATGCGTTCATGATCAACTACGGCTCGGCCGGGGTCGGCGCCGAGATCATCGCCAACCGGCTCAAGGCCGGGCCGATGCAGGACTGCATCGATTGCGCCTACGAGGAATTCTTCCTGTCCGCCTTCGCCGTCGGCGACGCGGCGATGCTGGTGGACAAGCCGGTCAACCTGCGCGTGGGCCGCTGCCAGCCGGAGTTCGTCGAGGCCAACCGGCGCCGCGAACTGGGCCAGTTCTACGACGCCTCGCACTACGAAGGCTTCCGCCGCGACTGCGTGTGGAACGACGACAAGCGCGAACCGCCGTTCGCCACCGCCGTTTACTACCCGCACGACCCGGCCAACGTCCACCACAGCTACATCGGCGACTTCGTCAAGTTCCGCAACATCCACGCCGGCAAGGAACAGCACATCTTCCACCTGCACAACCACCAGTGGCTGTTCAATCCCAACGACGATAACGCCAACTACATCGACGCCCAGGGCATCGGCCCGGGCTCGGGCTATACCTACGAGATCGCCTTCGGCGGCTCGGGCAACCGCAACAAGACCGTCGGCGACGCGATCTTCCACTGCCACTTCTACCCGCATTTCGCCCAGGGCATGTGGTACATGTGGCGCAACCACGATGTGTTCGAGGGCGGCACCCGGCTCAAGGTCAGCGACGCCGGCAAGGACGGCTTCCATGCCGAACCCTACGGCCTGCGCGACGGCACGCCGGCGCCCGGCGCGCGCGCCTTGCCCGACGGCGAGATCCTCGCCGGCGCGCCGATCCCGGCGGTGGTGCCGCTGCCCGGCAAGGCGCTGCCGCCGATGCCCGGGCGCGTGCACGTGGAACCCAAGCAGACCGGCCGGGGCTCCAAGGCGGTGCTGACCTTCCCGGAGAGCAAGCAACTGCTCAATCCCGGCTATCCGTTCTGGGTCGCCGGCGTGACCGAGCACTACGGCATTCCCGCGGCGATCGGCCATCGCCCGACCACGCCGCCGCTGGACATGGTCGACACCTTCGCCGACCCGGTCGCCGGCATCAAGACCGGCATGGGCGGCTTCGACGGCGGCCTGCCGCGGCATGCGCTGGCCGGGTACGTCGAGGGCGGCAAGGACGAGTCGGTGCTCGACCGGCTTTCGGCCAAGAAGCACATCAAGCTGGCCAAGCCGATCTATTTCGACGAGCGCGGCACCGATCTGGAGCAGGTGGCGATGCAGTTCCACGCCAGGCGCGCCCATCCGTCCTACCGCTACGACCGCGGCGGCAACGTCGCCGCCGCCGACTTCATCGTCAACGGCGCGCCGGCGGTGCCCGGCGCGCCCTACAACGAGCCGTGCATCGACGACCGCGGCCAGCGCCTGACCGCCGGCGGCGACGGCGCGTTCTTCGGCGGCAAGGCGCTGGACGCGATGATCTCGGTCAAGCAGTCGCTGCCCGGCGGAATCGAATTCGGCGCGACCAATCCGCGCGTGTACAAGGGCGCCAACATCCAGCTCGATGTGACCTTCAACAAGCTCGGCTACCACTATCCGCAGCAGCGCATCCTGTCGCTGTGGGAAGACGTGGCGCCGACCCTCGACGGCAAGCGCCCGCCCGAGCCGCTGGTGCTGCGCATGAACACCTTCGACTGCGCGATGTACCAGCACACCAATCTGGTGCCGAAGGATTTCTATGCCGACGACTACCAGATCACCACGCCGACCGACGTGATCGGCCAGCACATCCACCTGCCCAAGTGGGACCTGACCTCGGCCGACGGCAGCGCCAACGGCTGGAACTACGAGGACGGCACGTTCTCGCCGGGCGCGGTGCGCGAGCGCATCGCCGCGATCAACCATTGGAACGAGCTCGAGATCAAGGCCGGCCGTGCGCCGGTCGCGACCCTGGACGGCGGCGTGGAGCTGAGTCCGCGGCCGCATCCGTTCTTCGGCACCGCGCAGTTTCAGCGCGAGAACTGCGAGGCGCTTTGGAAGGAGGTCGGCGGCGACTTCGAGGAATTCGAGAAAAAGTACGGCGCCTACCCGCGCGTGTGCGACTGGCTCGGCGCGCGCACCACGCTGCAGCGCTGGTTCTCCGATCCGGTGGTCAACGCCGCCGGCGTCCACCGCGGCCTGGGCATCACCTTCACCCACGACCACCTCGGCCCGTCCACCCACCAGCAACTGGGCCTGTACGCGACCATGTTGACCGAGCCGCCGGGTTCGATGTGGTACCACAACGAAAGCGGCGCCCGGCTCTACGACACCGCCAGCCGCAAGGACGGCGGCCCGACCACCTGGCAGGCGATCATCACCGGCAAGGACCGCAAGCCGATCAACGTCGACGGCGACAAGCGCGACGATTCGCACCGCGAGTTCTTCCTCCAGTTCGGCGACTTCCAGCACGCCTACCTCAAGGGCAAGTACGTCGGCGTCGACAAGGCCGGCGTGCCCTACGAGTACGCGCCAGAGGCCAAGGCCGGCCCGGACAGCTACCTGCACGCGATCCATCCCTCGGTGCGCAAGCCGGTCGAGGCGGCAGCCGGCACGGTGGCCAAGGACATCTTCCAGTACGACCGCGATTGCCCCGGCGGCCCGCAGGCCAACAAACTGCCCGGCGCGGTGTACACGCGAGACCAGAAGCCGCCGCGGCCGTGCCCGGAGGCGATCTCGGCCGACGATGTCGGCATGATGGTGGTGAACTACCGCAACGAACCGCTGGCCGCGCGCGTCTACGACGACACCCGCGGCGTGCAGCACCGCGGCTTCGGCGGCGACCTCGCCTATGCCTTCCAGACCCGCACAGACCGCGCCATCGACGCGCTCAACACCGCCGGCGGCGACGCGCCCTACGCGCCGCTCACCCACGGGGTGCTCGCCGGCGATCCGTTCACGCCGATCCTGCGCACCTATTCGGGCGACCTGATCCGGGTCAAGGTGCAGGCCGGCTCGCACGAACACGAGCACAACGGCTCGATCAACGGCCTGGCCTGGCTGCAGGGCGGCTCGGGCTACGGCCAGGCGCCGCATTCGGGCTGGCGCAACGCGCAGAACACCGGCCTGTCGGAACAGTTCACCTTCGCCGCGCGCATCGTCGACTATGCCACCGCCAACAACCAGACCGACCGGCTGTACACCGTCGACAGCGGCCAGGACGGGCTGTGGAGCGGGGTGTGGGGCGTCCTGCGCAGCAGCAACCGGCGCGATCCCAAGGGCGCGAACGAGCTGCAGACGTTGCCGAGCAATCCGCGCCCGACCTTGCTGGCGACCCACCAGGGCAAGGTCGCGCTCAACGACTGTCCGCTCAAGGCGCCGGTGCGCAGCTACCACGTGGTCGCGGTGCGGGCCAACGAGGCGCTGGGCAATCCCTTGCAGGTGAAGATCCCCAACCCGTCCGGCGCCTCGCTCGACAGCGCCGGCGGCAGCCTGATCTACAACCCGCGCAACACCCGGATCACCTTGCAGGAGGTCGACGAGAACGACAAACCGACCGGCCGCCGCATCGACTACGGCGCCGGCCCGCTGCACGACCCGACCGCGGTGCTGCTGCTGCGCGAGGACGACGTGGCGGTGACGGTCGACCGCGACGGCTCGCTGCGCCACAGCCTGCGCGCCGGCCGTCCGCTGGAACCGCTGGTGCTGCGCGTCGCCGCCGGCGAGTGCGCCCAGATCGTGCTGCACAACCGCCTGCCGCGCGATGCCCGGGCGATGCCGGACCTGGACGGCTACACCTCGCTGTCGGGCATCGTCCGCCACGGCTTCGCCACCGCGACGCCGTCGCAGACCTCGTTCAACAACAACCGCATCCGCGCCTCCAACCACATCGGCCTGCATCCGCAGATGGTTCACTACGACGTGCAAAGCGGCGACGGCAGCGTGGTCGGCGTCAACAAGAACTCGCTGGTGCCGCCGGGGCGCAGCTATGTGTATCAGTGGTATGCCGGCGTGCTCGACGTCACCGCGGTGCAACACGTCTGGCCCGACACCAGTACGGCGGCGTGCGAGGTGACCTCCAAGCCCGACCTGCAGGTCTCCTGGGAATTGCTCAATCGTTTCCCGGGCAATCCGCGTCTTCGCCCGTTGGCCCAGCTCTACGATCAGGCATTGTTCGACGAGGCCAAGGACGGCATCTTCGCCCGCTTCACCACGGCCAGCGCCGGCCGTACCGGCAAGGCCGCGCCGACCGCGATCAATTCCGAAAGCAACCGCTTGCTCAATGCCGCCGCGGGCGATTGCATGAAAGTCGCCGGCAGCGTGAGAGAGCCCGAGGCCGGCTGGCCAGACAAGGACGAGCAAGTCGCCGACGCCGCGCCGCTGGGCGAGGACGAGGCCGTCGATGGCGTATTCGACCGCGCGCTCGAATTCGACAGCCGGCTGAAATGCGCGCAGGACGACAAGCGCAAAACCGAGTTCGCCAGCGCGATCGAGGACAGCGGCCTGGATCCGGAGCAGGCGAAGGTTTTCGCCGAAGCCTTGTCGGCCAGCTTCGTGTTCGAAGTCGAAGGCCTCGACGACGGCGTCACCGCCTCGCCGGCGCCGGACGGGCGCGCCGCGCGCACCGCGCTGGCGTGGCGCGATGCCAGTTATCCGCTGCTGGAGGCGGAAACCACCCGGCTGATCAAGCTGGCCGAGTCCTGCCGCTTCGTCCCGGTCGAATTCGGCGGCAGCAACCTGACCCCGCCGGACCGGATCAAGCAGGGCCAGAAGGCCGCGGTCGGCGCGTTGATCGTCGAGCCGCAGCGTGCGAGCTGGAGCGAGTACCACGACGACCGCGTCATCGACCGGCAGAACCCGGGGCCGAACCAGTCGAACCAGCGCGCCAGCCGCGCCACCGCGACGGTGAGCTATCCGGTCAATGTCGCCAACCTGGCCGGCAGCCGCACCGTGGCGCGCACGATGCGCGACTTCGCCATCGTCCACCAGAAGGCGCTGAACTTCCGCTACGCCGACGGCGCGCCGGTGGCCAACCTCGCCGCCGAGCGCGAGGACGCGCGCATGAGTCCGCTGCAGACCGCGCCCGAGGACGCCCAGGACGCCGGCCACATGGCGATCAACTACGGCAGCGAACCGCTGTGGTTCCGCTTCGGCCTGGCGCCCGACGCGCCGTTCGGCCGCGACGGCTTCGGCGGCGCCACCCAGGCCTGGCAGGCGTTCTCGAACGCGTGCTGCGGCAACGGCGGTTCGGTCGGCACCGCCACCGCCGCGGTCGGCCAGCCCTACGTGCCGATCATGACCGTCGCCGCCGGCATGGAAACGCGGCTGCGCGTGCTGATGCCCACCGGCATCGGCCGCGGCACCATCTTCAGCCTGCACGGGCATGTCTGGCCGCGCGATCCGTACCTGGCCGAAAAGGTCGACGACGCCGGCTATCCCAACGGCGGCGGTCCGGGCGAGTGGGGCATCGCCTCGCGCTGCATCGGCCGCAATGCCTTGCAGATGGAACTGGGCGGGCAGGAGAGCGTGACCGCGATGGCGCACTACGACGTGGCGCTGACCGCGGCCGGCGGCCGCGACGGCGTGGCCGGCGATTACCTGTGGCGCGACATGGGCGGCTTCGGCATCAGCAACGGGTTGTGGGGCATCGTGCGGGTGGTCGACGCGGGCCGGGTGCAGAAGCCGGCGCCGCTGCGGTCGTGGTGCCTGCAATGAGTCGGGCGCGCTACGTGCGCGACGGGTTTGGCGGCGCTTCGAACGGCGCCGCATCCGCCCGGCGCCTGGGTGCGGCGACGCGGTCGTGGGCGCTGTCCGCGTTCGCCGCGCCGCTGTGCATGGCGCTGTCGTTCGCGGCCGCCGCGGCGCAGGTCGAAGCCGCCGCGGCAACAGGCGCGAACGCCGCCGCACCGGTCTGTCTGGAGCGCAGCTTCGAACGCGAAGGCGTCGGCGTGCGTCTGCGCCTGACGCCGGCGTCGGCGCAGGCCGCCGCGGCGGCGCCGCGCGCCGGCGATCCGGTGCGGCTGGAGCTGCAATTGCGCCGGCTCGCCGACGGCCAGCCGCTGTCGAACCTGCCGCTCGGCGCCTGGCTCGATCACGAGGTCTCGGTCGCCTCCGGCGCGGTGCCGGCCTGCGGCCAGCGCGTCGCTTCGATCCTCGGCGGCGGGCTGATGCAGCGGCCGCTGCTGGACCTCACCGGTTACTACGTGTTGACGCTGGACGCCGAAGGCAGCGTCTCGGCGCTGGACCCGGCGGTGCGCTTCGCCGGCCGCTCCAGCCTGTACGCGGCGGTGCAACTGGGCGGGCGGCCGTTCGACTGGGCCAAGACCGGCGACGACCGTCTGCTCTACGTCGCCGTGCCCGAGCGGCGCGAGGTGGTGGCGATCGATCTGCAGGAGTTCGCGGTGCGCCAGCGCATCGCCGTGCGCGGCCGGCCGACCCGGCTCGCGTTGAGCCCGGACGGCCAGCAACTGTGGATCGCGCAACGCGGCGATGCCGGCGAAGCGGCGCCGCCCGCCAGCGGGACAGCGGCCGCGAACCCGCGCGTAGCCGCTGCCGTTCCGGCCCTGGGTTCCGCTGCGGATCCGGCCGCCGCAAACGTCGCCGCAAACTCCGCCGCCGACCCCGCCGAAGCCGAACGCGTCGACGTCTACGCCATCGCCGACGGCCGCATCGAAACCGGCTACCGCCTGCCGCCGGGCCACCACGAAATCGCCTTCAGCGACGACGGCCGCTACGCCTACGTCGGCAGCCGCGACAGCGGCCGGGTCAGCGTGATCGACAACGCCCAAGGCCGGCTCGCGCGCGAGGTCGAACTCGGCGGCCAGCCGCTGTCGCTGCTGTACCTGCCGGCGCAATCGCAGCTGTGGGTGGTCGACGGCGCGCAGGGCGCGATCCACCGGCTCGGCCGCGGCGGCGCGCAGATCGACCGCATCGTCCTGGAACCGGGCCTGGGCCCGGCGCGGCCGACGCCCGACGGCCGCCGCGTGCTCGCGCTCAATCCCGCCCAGCACCGCGTGCACGTGCTGGCCGCCGCCGACGGCGCGCTGCAGCGCAGCCTGACCGTGTCCGGCCGCCCCTACGACCTGTTCTTCACCCAGCGCTACGCCTACATCCGCCCGCTGGAGACCGGGCAGGTGGCGATGCTGAGCCTGGCCAGCCTGGAGCGCGAACCCACCTTGCAATACCTGCCGACCGGCGCGCAGGCGGTCGGCGCGTTCGCCGGATTGCCGGTGGCCTCGAGCATGAGCGAGAACATGGAGGGCGCCGGCGCGTTCTTCGCCGCGCCCGGCGAGCGCACGGTCTACCACTACATGGAAGGCATGAACGCGCCCGACAGCGGCATCCGCGCGTTCGGCCATACCCCGATGGCGGTGGCGATCAGCCGCCGCGGCCTGCGCGAGCACGGCCGCGGCCGCTACAGCGCGACCTTCAAGCTGCCCGCGCAGGGACGCATGGTGCTGGCGTTGGCCAGCGAATCGCCGCGGCTGCGCGAGTGCCTGGCCTGGAACGTCGAACCGGCGCCGCGCACCGCGGCGGCGCGGCCGTGGACGCTGCATTGGCTCGGCGCCGGCGAGCAGCGCGTGCGCCGCGGCGAAACCGCCGAGTTCGCGCTGAGCCTGCAGGCC
>NZ_LXSD01000021.1:0-1002 GCF_017168095.1 Lysobacter enzymogenes
CGGCGGCGCGGCGACGGCGTCGGGCTGCGCGGGCGCGGCATGCGCGGCGGGCGGCGCGAGCGCGGCGATGAGCGTTGCGGCGAGAACGAGGACGGCCGTGCGTGGCATGGGGCGGGCTCCTTGCGTGATCTGCGCGCCCGGTCGGGCCGCTCGATCATAAACGTCGCCGGCTGCGGCGGTGATGGCGGCCGCCGCTTGGCTTGGCGCGATCCGCCGAGCGATGAGCGCACAGGCGCGCCGAGCGCGGCGCCGACGCATTCTCTCGACAGCGGCGCCGGTATAAGGTGGCGCACCCAGGAGATCCCCATGCGCGCGCCGCTTATCGTCCCGACCGTTCTCGCCGCCGGCTTGTGCGCGGCGTTCGCCGCGCCCGCGTCTGCGGCCACCGCCGCCGCCAAGCCCGCGACGCCGGCCGCGGCCGCCACCGCGGCCGCCGGCGAAATCACCCACGGCCGCTTCGTGCGCACGCCGGTGCGGATGCCGCAGGGCGAGGTCAAGCGCTTCGTGCTGTGGTTCGCCGATGGCCAGGACGCCGCCGCGCGCAAGGCCCGCATCGACGCGCTGGCGGCCGACGGCGCGATGGTGGCGACGGTCGATCTGGCCGCGCTGGAAGCGGTGCTGCGCAAGGACGGCGGCCAGTGCAACTTCTCCTCCGGCGACGTCGAGAATTTCTCCCGCTACGTGCAGGCGTATTACCGCTTGCCGACCTATCACCTGCCGCTGCTGGTCGGCGATGGCGAAGGCGCGGCGTTCGCCTACGCGATCGCGGCGCAGGGCAATGCGGGCTTGTTCGCCGGCGCGGCGACGGTGGGTTTCTGCCCGAGCCTGCGCGCGGCGCGGGCGCTGTGTCCCAGCGGTTCGCTCGCGCTGCAGGTCGAAGGCAAGCGCGCGCAGTTGCAGCCGCAGCCGCTGCAGGTGCCGTGGCTGCTGGCCGCGCCCGCCGGCGGCAAGGCCGCGTGCGCGCCGGCGCAGGCCGAGGCCTTCGCCCAGGCGGTGCCGCAG
>NZ_LXSD01000022.1:0-4577 GCF_017168095.1 Lysobacter enzymogenes
CGGCGACGACGGCGGGCGCCGGAGCCGGCGCCGCTTCGGGCGCGGGCGTCGCCGCTACGACCGGCGCCGCGTCGCGTCCGCGCGATTGCTGCCAGACCAGCAGCGCGATCGCGACCGCGATCGCGCCTGCGAGCCAAACCCGAATGCCGGCCTTCATCGTCCGCTGCCGTCCTGTCCCGATGCGTTCACCGGCGTAGCATGCCTGCAATCGTCCATCCGATTCGGAGCCGTGCTATGCAATACCGTCGACTGGGTTCGTCCGGGCTGAAGGTGTCGGCGCTGTCGTTTGGCGCCTGGGTCACCTTCGGCGCGCAGATCGGCCGCGACACCGCGCGCGAGCTGATCGCCGCGGCCTGGGATCACGGGATCAATTTCTTCGACAACGCCGAGGGCTACGCCCACGGCGAAGCCGAGCGGGTGATGGGCGCGGCGATCGCCGAGCTGGGCCTGCCGCGCGATGGCTACTGCGTGTCGAGCAAGGCGTTCTTCGGCGCGCAAGCCGAGCCGCGGCCGACCCAGCGCGGCCTGTCGCGCAAGCACGTCACCGAGGCCTGCCACGCCGCGTTGCGGCGGCTGCAGGTCGAGCATCTGGACCTGTATTTCTGCCATCGCCCGGATCCGGACGTGCCGGTGGAAGAAACCGTGTGGGCGATGGACGCGCTGATCCGCCAGGGCAAGGTCTTGTACTGGGGCACTTCGGAATGGCCGGCGGCGCTGATCCGCGAGGCGCACAAGATCGCCCGCGCCCATCACCTGCACGCGCCGACGATGGAGCAGCCGCAGTACAACCTGCTGCATCGCGAACGCGTCGAGCTGGAATACGCGCCGCTGTACGCCGAACTGGGCCTGGGCACGACGATCTGGTCGCCGCTGGCCTCGGGCCTGTTGACCGGCAAATACCGCGGCGGTTTCGAAGGAGAGAGCCGGCTCGGCCACGCCGACAAGGACTGGCTGCGGCGGATCGCGGTCGGCGAATCCGGCCAGCGCCGGCTCGAACGGGTCGCGGCTTTCGTCGCCGTGGCCGACGATCTGGGCGTGGCGCCGGCGTCGCTGGCGATCGCCTGGTGCCTGCGCAATCCGCACGTGTCCACGGCGATCCTCGGCGCCAGCCGGGTCGAGCAGTTGCTGCAGAACCTGCAGGCGCTGGAACTGCAGCTCGACGACACGGCCTGGCAGCGGGTCGAAGCCGCCACGGCCTGATCGCGGGCGCGGCCGCCCTTGTAGGAGCGGCGCGAGCCGCGACCGCGGCAATGCGATTACGGCGCAGGCGGGTGATCGGCGTTCAATGGCAGGTCTGGCGGCTGCCCAGGGGAGGGCGGGGCGCCGTCGTCGGATTGGCGCGGTCGCGGCTTGCGCCGCTCCTACGGGGGCTTCGGCCCCATCCATCCGACGGATGGTTTGACCGGGCTGGCAGATTCACGCAATCGCGTGTTGACTGGCAAATGAGAATCATTATCATCATTCGGGAGCCCACCCCCGAACGAGTCACCGCCATGTCTCTGCGCAACCCCGTGCTGCAGCTCAAGCCCCGTACCGATCGTTCCCTGGCCGCGGTCGCCCCGCCGGTCGCCGCGGTCGCGCCGGCCGCCGCCGCGGCGGTGGTCGCCGCCGCCCAGGGCGGACTGGTCGAGAGCGCCGCGCTGCTGCGCGGCGCCCGCGAAGTCCTGATCCGCCACGGCGGCGAGGTCTATCGCCTGCGCCACACCCGCAACGACAAGCTGATCCTGACCAAGTAACCCCGCGTACGGCGCGTCCCGGCCGAGCCCGCTCAGCAACATCCACGCCGGACCGCTCCGGATTCCCCAGCGCCGAGGCAGAGCACCGCCCCGCCGCCCGACTCCAGGCCGTACTCGAACCCGTCCAAAGCAACCCCGCGCAAGGCGCGCCAGCCCAGCCCGCTCAGCAACATCCCCTCCCACGTCGGCCCAGATTCCCCAGCACGGGACGCACCGCGCCCCGCCGCCCGAATCCAACCGCGTTGCCGAGCCCGCCGCCGCGCCACCGCAAGCGCCACCCGCACCGCGCCCGCCCCGGGCGCGGTGCGGCGCGTCGGTCCGCCGACTTGCCAGCACCTCTCTCCCAGGCTGCCAGCCCCGACTCTCTCCGGATGCCAGCTCGCCTCGGTTCCACCGTTCCTCCAACCGAGTCGAAGAATGTCCCGCGTCCATACCCCGGCTGCGTCCGCGCGCCCTGCTTTTCCGTCCGTCCTTCCCGCGCGCTGCGCGCTGGCCCTGGCCCTGGCCCTGCTGCTGGCGCTGCCGGCCGCGCACGCCGCCGATGCGCCCGACGCCAGCGGCGAGGTCAACGAACTCAACCGCGTGGTGGTCAGCGCCACCCGCACCGAGCGCGCCGTGCAGGACGTGCCGGCCACGGTCAGCGCGATCGACCGCGAGCGCATGGACAACGAGCTGACCCGCAACATCCGCGACCTGTTCCGCTACGAGCCGGGCATCGACGTGGGCGGCAACCGCGAGCGCTTCGGCCTCGGCGATATCCGCATCCGCGGCCTCGGCGGCAACCGCGTGCGCGTGCTGATCGACGGCATCTCGGTGTCCGACGGCTTCTCCATCGGCAGCTTCTCCAACGCCGGGCGCAACTTCGTCGACCTGGACACGGTCAAGGAAGTCGAGATCGTGCGCGGCCCGTCGAGCGCGCTGCACGGCTCCGACGCGCTCGGCGGCGTGGTGTCGTTCGTGACCAAGGATCCCGCGGACTACCTCAAGGACGGCGCCAAGTCCTACTTCGGCTTGAAACTCGGTGCCGAAAGCCAGAACGAAGGCATTTACGGCAGCGCCACCGCCGCCTTCGCCGGCGAGCGCTGGTCCGGCCTGGTCGTGGTCAACCACCACCAGGGCAAGGAAACCGAGAACCAGGGCGACAACGACGCCCACGACGGCAGCCGCACCCGCGCCAATCCGCAGAGCGTCGAAGGCCGCAGCCTGTTGACCAAGCTGGTGTTCGCGCCGAGCGCGAACCAGCGCTTCCGCCTGACCGTGGAAGGCAGCGAAGACCGCACCCAGACCGACGTGTTCAGCGCCCTGGGCCTGAGCGCGCTGACCCCGGGCCTGCCGCCGACCGCGCCGCGCACGCGGGTGCTGTCGATGTACGGCAACGACCACCAGACCCGCGCCCGCGTGGCGTTCGCCCACGAGATCGACTCGCTCGACAGCGCGCTGGCCGATTCGCTCACCTGGCAGGTCTACCGCCAGGACAGCGAGACGACGCAGCGCACCCGCGAGCAGCGCGCCAGCGTGGTCGGCGGCCGCGACACCAGCCCGACCCTGCGCCTGCGCGAGTTCAACTTCGACCAGCGCGTCTACGGCGCCGAGGCCGCCGCGCACAAGGACTTCGCCACCGGCTCGGTCGAGCACACGCTGACCTACGGTTTCGAATACGAGCAGACCGAATTCCGCCAGAAGCGCGACGGCCGCTCGGTCAACCTGACCACCGGCGCGGTCAGCAGCACCATTTCGCCCGATGCGTTCCCGGTGCGCGATTTCCCGATCAGCAAGACCCGCAACGCCGGCGTGTTCGTGCAGGACGAAATCCGCTTCGCCGACGGCGCGTTCCGGCTGGTGCCGGCGGTGCGCGTGGACCGTTACGAACTCAAGCCGCAAAACGATGCGATCTGGAACGGCGACAACCCCGGCGTCAAGATCAGCGACCTGAGCAAGACCAGCGTCTCGCCCAAGCTCGGCGCGGTCTGGCACTTCGCCCAGGACTGGTCGCTGTACGGCGGCTATCAGCGCGGTTTCCGCGCGCCGCCCTACAGCGACGTCAACCTAGGCTTCACCAACCTGCAGTTCGGCTACACCGCGATTCCGAATCCGAACCTCAAGCCGGAAACCAGCAACGGCTACGAGCTGGGCCTGCGCTACAGCGGCAAGGCGGTGTATGCGCAGCTGTCGGGCTACTACAACGACTACAAGGACTTCATCGAGTCCAACCGCCAGGTCAGCGCGCCGCCGCAGACGCCGTTGATCGTGTTCCAGTCGCAGAACGTCGACAAGGCGCGCATCCGCGGCGTAGAGCTGCGCGGCGGCGTCGACTTCGGCGAACTCGACCCGTCGCTGGCCGGCTGGTCGGGCCGCTTCGCCGCGGCCTACAGCAAGGGCGAGGACAAGAGCGACGACCGCCCGCTGGAATCGATCGCGCCGCTGACCGCCACCGTCGGCGTGGCCTACGACCGCGAAGCCTGGGGCGTGGAGCTGGCCGGCCGTTTCGCCCGCCGCAAGAGCGACCTGCCCGAGGCCGGCCGCTTCGCCGCGCCGGGCTACGGCGTGTTCGACCTGCTCGCGCACTGGAACTTCGCCCCGGGCGCCAAGTTCAACGTCGGCGTGTTCAACCTCGGCGACAAAAAGTATTGGGACAACGGCGACGTCCCGGGCGCGCTGACCGCGAGCAGCGCCATCCTCGACCGCTACACCGCGCCGGGCCGCAACGTCGGCGCCAGCGTGGCGGTCAGCTGGTAAGCCGTGCGCGCGGCGCCGCCGTCGCTGTTCTCGCTGCTGCCCGGCCACGTCGGCGCGCGCGCCGCGCTGCCCGCGCCGGAGCGGTTGGCGGCGGTGGCGACGGTG
>NZ_LXSD01000023.1:0-3981 GCF_017168095.1 Lysobacter enzymogenes
CGCGCCTGCAGCGCCTGCGCGGCCTTCTCGCGCAGCGCGCGCTGCGCCGGCGAGTCGGCGGTGCCGGTCTGCTGGCCGAGCGCGGTGGCGTTGACCAGGTGCTGGCGCGCCTGCGCGTCGCGGCCTTCGCGCAGGTCGCGCGCGAGCGCGTCGCCGAAGGCCTGGGTGAGTTCGTTCACCACCACCGCCACTTCCGGGTTGGTGCTGTCCAGGTGCCAGGCGGTGAGCAGGCTGTTGTAGGCGTTGGCGTCGGCCGGCGCGGCCAGCCGGCCTTCGCCGATGTAGCCGCGCGCGGCCTGCAGCGAATCCTGCAGCGGCGCCTGCGGCAGCGGCGCCATCATCGCCTGGGTCGGGTCCGGCGCGGCCGGCGCCGCGGCGGCGCTGGCGGCGGGCTTGGATTCGACCCGGAAGAACCCGTCCTTCTCGACCCGGTTGAGGCCGAAGCCGACCGCGACCACGCCGACCGCGGCCACCGCCAGCCCGGCCCAGGCCGGGGTGGCCCAGCGCTTGAGCGGGCGCAGCGCGCTCAGGGCGCGGCCGAAGCCGCTCATCTGCGCGCGGTGCTTGATCTCGTCGACGGCCTGGGCCATCTCGGCGGCGTTTTCGAAGCGCTGCTCGGGCTGCTTGGCCAGGGCGCGGTTCATGAAGCGCTGCCAGTGCTTGAGCGGCGGCGGCAGCTTCGGGATCGGGTTCTGCGCGTGCATCACCGCCATCGACAGCGCGTCGGGCGCCTCGAACGGCAGCCGGCCGGTCAGCATTTCCCAGATCAGCACGCCCAGGCTGTACAGGTCGGCGCGGCCGTCGACCTCCTCGCCGCGCGCCTGTTCCGGCGCCATGTAGGCGGTGCTGCCCACGGCCAGGCCGGTCGCGGTCATGCGCGCGCCGAAGCCGCGGCGCAGGGCGATGCCGAAGTCGGCCAGCAGCGGCCGTTCGGAATTGTCGAACAGCACGTTCTCGGCCTTGACGTCGCGGTGCACGACGCCGCGGGCGTGGGCGTATTCCAGCGCCGCCAGCAACGGCTCGACGATGGCGATCACCTCGGCCTCGCCGCGGGCGAAGCCCTGCTCGATGCGCTTGCCCAGGTGGCCGCGCGGCAGGTAGGGCATGGCGTAGTACGGCAGGCCGTCGCGGGTGCGGCCGACCTCGTGGATGCCGACCACGTGCGGGTGTTCGAGCCGCGCGATGGTGCGCACTTCGTTCTCGAAGCGGCGCCGGCTGACCTCGTCGGCCAGGGCGTGCGGCAACATGATCTTGATGGCGACTTCGCGCCCCAACGCCGTTTGCTCGCCCAGGTAAACCGTGGACGAGCCGCCGTGGTTGATGATCTCGCGCAAGCGATAACCGGTGATTTCCGGCATCGGCGCGCGTTGAGCATCGGTCTGGATTGTGCTGTTGGACATTCGCGGCCCCGTGTCGCGACTGCGCAGCATAACGCCGCTGCAGTGCCCGCGTGACGACTAGTGTGGCTTTTAAGTGCCCGCGTTTACAAGCCTGAGCGGGGCCCAGGCGCGCATTCTGACAGTCGCTTCCATACCGCAGCGGCGCGGACGGAATGGCGACGCGGGTCGCAAAGCCGCGCCGGCGCGGCCTTCGCCGCTCAGCGGTCGCGCTTGCGCCGCACGTAAAGCTGCTTGCGCACCTTGGCCACGACCTCGCCCTGGGCGTCGAGGATCTCGTTGTCGAACCAGCGCAGGACCTTGTCGCCGCCGGCGGTGGCCGCGCGCAGTTCCGCGAGGACGTCGTCGCCCAGGTCGAAGCGGGCGCGCACCGTGCCGCGGCCGGGCTTGACGAATTCGATCGCGCCGGCGCGGTCCCAGACGATGTAGTCGCGGCCCAGCGCCTGCATCGCCAGCAGCATCCAGAACGGGTCGGTCATCGCGAACAGGCTGCCGCCGAAGTGGGTGCCGACGTAGTTGCGGTTCCACGGCCGCATCCGCAGCTCGACCGCGGCGTGGCGGTAATCGGGCGAGATCGCGGCGACGTGGATGCCGGCGAACAGGAACGGCGGCCACAGGTTCAGGCCGTGGCGGAGGAGGCTGGCTTTCATGGGCGCCTGGGTGGGGACGGGCGCGGGCAGTCTGCCATACGGATGCGTATTGTTGAAGCGAGGGGCTGGCGCCGCGGCCGTTTGTCGTGCGCACTCGCGGCGACCGGCTTGCTTGCCGTCATTCCGGCGGAGGCCGGAATCCATTTTCGCTTCGCCTCTTTTGAGTGGGCGAGAGCAGAGGAGCCAAATCAAAATGGGTTCCGGCTTTCGCCGGAACGACGGGTTGGGCGCCGGAACGGTGAGAGTGAGGGGCCGAGGGTTCGGTGCCGGGACGAGGTCTGCGTGCCCGACGCCGAAGCGCCGGGCTTGAGGTCCTCCGGACCCGTCAGCGCCGAAAACGACGCTTCGGCCAAGCCCGAATCCTCGCGCGCCAACCCCGGCGGCTCAGAACAACAACGCCGACATCTTGCGCCGGTACACCCCTACCAGATCCTCGTCCGCCACCACCCGGAACGCGTCGATCAGCGCCTTGCGCGGCAAGCCGTCCTGGAACGCGCGGTCGCGGCGCAGCAGTTCGATGAGCTGCTCCAGGCCGGCCTGGTCCTGGCCGGCGGCGATCAGGCGCGCGCCGAGCAGGTAGCGCGCCTGGGCGTCGTCCGGCGCGGCGGCCAGGGTCGCTTCCAGGGTCGCGGCCGGCGGCGCGTCGCGCACCACTTTCAGGAAACCGAGCTTGGCGCGGGCGCGCACGCTGCGGTCGTCGGTGGCCAGGTTGGCCGGCAGCGCGTCGAGCAACTGCTCCGATTCGGTTTCCGCGCCGGTGGCCAGCAGGGCCAGGGCGAGGTCGAGCTTGAGTTCGGGCTTGTCGGGCTGCTCGGCGCTTTCGCGGCGCAGGCGCACGACTTCGGCGTGCGGATCGACCGGCGCGGCTACTGCCGGCGCTTCTTCGGCCGCCGGCGCGGCCGGCTCGATGCCGTGCTGCTTGAGGAACTCGCGCACCACGCTTTCCGGCAGCGCCTCGGCGAAGCCGTCGACGAGCTGGCCGTCCTTCATCAGGTACACGGTCGGGATCGAGCGGATCTGGAACGCCGCGCCGAGCTGCTGCTCGGCCTCGACATCGACCTTGGCCAGCACGAACGCGCCGTGGTATTCGCCGGCCAGCTTTTCCAGGATCGGGCCGAGGGTCTTGCACGGCTGGCACCAATCGGCCCAGAAGTCGATCAGGACCGGCACCTTGAGCGATTTTTCCAGCACGTCCTGCTGGAACCGTTCGGTGGTGGCGTCGAATACGTGGGGATTGGCGGCGGTGGCGGTCATCGGCGGGCTCATGGATTCGAAAGCGGACGCGTTTCGAAATGGGGACGGGGGCGGCGCGAGGCAAGCGCGCCGCGAGCCGCGCACGCTAGCATGTCGCGATGAAGGCCTCATCCAAGTCCCGCGCTTCGAGCGCCACGAACGCCGCTGCGGCGGCGGCATCGACGGCGACCGCGCCGCCGCCGGCGGGTTCGCGCGCGTTCGTCGTCGCCGCGGCCGCCGCGCTGTGCTGCGTGGCCGCGTTGCTCGGCTTCGGCGCGGCGCTGGACGGCTATTCGCATTGGCGCCATCCGCCCGGCCTGCTCGGCGCGCAAGGCATTCGGTATGCGCTGGCGTTCAATCTGCTGGGCTATATCGGGCCGGGGCTGGCGCTGGCGTGGGTGGCCTGGGGCCTGGCCGGGGCCGCGCGCGGGCTGCGCGCGCCGGCGCGGATCGGCGCGTGGCTGTGGCTGTGGTCGGCGCTGGCGTGGGCGGCGCAGGGCGTGGTCTCGCTCGATCCGCAGGATCTCGACGCGCACGCCAGCCGCCTGCACGCGCTGGCGTGGATGCTGTGGTGGCTGGCGTTCGCGCCCGGCGCGGTCTTGCTCGCCTACGCCTCGCTGGCGGCGCCGCACTGGCGCCGCTTCGGCGCGATCGCGCTGGCCGCGGCGGCGGCGCTGGTGCTGGCGGTGCTGGCGGCCGAT
>NZ_LXSD01000024.1:0-13822 GCF_017168095.1 Lysobacter enzymogenes
GCCTGGAGCGGGCGGCGGCCGCGCCCGGCCGGCGGCCGGCACGCAGCGGGACGGGCGGTTCGGCCGAATCCGCCGAACTCCGCTAAAGTCCGCATCGTTCGTGGCCCGCGTGCACCCGAATCGTTCATTTCCCGCTGCCGCGCCGCGCACCGAGGAGGGATCGCCCGGCCGCGCCGCCTTCGCCGCGATCTTCGCCGCCGTCGCCGCCCGCTACGGCGGCACGCACGGCGGCGCGCCCGGCGCGACACGCCCGACCTCCAGGATCCACACCCTCATGCGCACGCCCGGCCCACCGCTCGACGCCAACGACAACCTGCTGGGTTGGCACCTGGCCTCGCTGCTGTACCTGAGCTTCGTGTTCATCCCGGTGTTCAACTTCCCGGCGCCGTGGTGGATCCTGGCCATGGCGGTGGCCTCGGTGCTGGTGTTCCTGCCGCTGTACTGGGCGTTCTACCGCGGCGGCGCGACCTTGCGGCTGTGGCTGGTGCTGGCGGTGGCGGGGCTGGGCTTCGTCACCGTGCCGTTCGGCATCGGCGGCGGCACCTATCTGATTTTCGCCGCCGGCATGATCGCCAGCTTCCTGCCGCTGTGGCGCGGGCTGTCGCTGACCGTGGCGCTGTTCGCGCTGTTCGCGGCCGAGTCGATCGCGACCTTGCCGGCGCAGGGCGCGCCGGTGTTCAGCGTGCTGATCCAGTCGCTGGTCGGCGCGATCGTGTTCACCGGCGTGCTGGCCGCGCGCTCGCGCGAGCGCCGCAACGCCGAACTGCGCCTGACCCAGGAGGAAGTGCGGCGCCTGGCCAGCCTGGCCGAGCGCGAGCGCATCGGCCGCGACCTGCACGACCTGCTCGGCCACACCTTGTCGGTGGTGGTGCTCAAGTCGCAATTGGCCGCGCGCCTGATCGAACACGACAAGTGCGCCGCGCAGGACCAGATCAGCGAGGTCGAGCGGGTCGCGCGCGAAGCGCTGACCCAGGTGCGCGAGGCGGTCGCCGGAATCCGCGCCAACGGCCTGCAGGCCGAACTGGCGGCGGCGCGGCTGGCCCTGCTCGGCGGCGAGATCAGCCTGGACCAGCGGCTCGACCCGATCGACCTGCCGGTGGCGGTGGAAACCGCGCTGGCGCTGGCGCTGCGCGAATCGGTCACCAACGTGCTGCGGCATGCGCGCGCGCGCCGGGTCGAGGTGGAACTGACCCAGGACGCGCGCGGCGGCATCGCCCTGCGCATCGTCGACGACGGCCGCGGCGGCGTCGGCGCCGAAGGCCACGGCCTGACCGGCATGCGCGAGCGCCTGCGCTCGGTCGGCGGCGTGCTGGAAATCGAATCTCCCCCCGGCGCGGGCACGCGCCTGAGCCTGCTGGTGTCGCGCGAGGCGCTCAGCGCCGCGCGCCGGCTGCCGGCCTCCGCCGCTCCCGCCGGGTCCGTGCGCCAACCGGCGCTGCTCGAACGAGGTACCGCATGATCCGTCTGCTTCTCGCCGAAGACCAAGCCCTGGTGCGCGGCGCCCTGGCCGCGCTGTTGAACCTGGAACCCGACATCGAAGTGATCGCCGAGGCCGGCGACGGCGCCCAGGCCTGGGAGGCGGTCAAGCGGGTGCAGCCGGACATGGTGGTGACCGACATCGAGATGCCCGGCATGACCGGCATCGACCTGGCCATGCGCGTGCGCGACTCGGGCATGCCGACGCGGGTGGTGATCGTCACCACCTTCGGCCGCGCCGGCTACCTGCGCCGGGCGATGGACGCCGGCGTGCGCGGCTATCTGCTCAAGGACGCGCCGGCCGGGCAACTGGCCGAGGCGCTGCGCCAGGTGCACCGCGGCGGCCGCGCGATCGACCCGCAGCTGGCGGTGGCGGCCTGGAGCGACGAAGACCCGCTGACCGAGCGCGAGCGCCAGGTGCTGCGGCTGGCCGGCGAAGGCCTGTCGACGGCCGAGATCGGCGAACGCCTGCACTTGAGCCAGGGCACGGTGCGCAACTATTTGTCCGAGGCGATCGGCAAGCTCGACAGCAGCAACCGGATCGAGGCGTATCGGCGCGCCCGCCAGAACGGCTGGCTCTAGGTTCCCGGCGAATGCGGCCGAAGCCCCTGCAGGAGCGGCGCAAGCTGCGACCGCGGGGCATCCGTTCGCGGCGAAAGCTCCGATGCGCCGACTTCGCCGGGCATTCGCCTCGGACCTGTTGATTAAGAGTCAACCGCTCTACAGAGCAACGTGAAGCCGCGGAGCGACCGAGGGTTCTCGCCCGCTCGCAGCTCCTCGGCGCTGATCGGGCCGCGTCGCGGCTTGCGCCGCTCCTACAGCCGCAACGGCGGGATTCGCGGCGGCGGCTTCGGTGAGGCGGCCGGCTCCCGCAGGCTTCGGCGGCTGCGATCCGGCCCGGCTGAACCCCTGTTTTGGCGCTCGCGGGCCAGACCCGGGATAATGGCCCGTTCTCCTGTTCTCTCCGATCCGGCCGGCTGGCCGGGGTTGCGTCCGATTGGCCGGGCTTCGGAGGGGGCGGCGCTTCGCGCTCAATTACTTCGGTTGCCTTTGAAAAAGTCCGACTTCCATTACGACCTCCCGCCCGAGCTGATCGCCCAGGCGCCGCTGCCGGAGCGTTCGGCCAGCCGGCTGCTGCACGTGCCGCCGGCGCCGGCCGCGCTCGCCGATCGCAGCGTCCGCGACCTGCCGCAGTTGCTGCAGCCCGGCGATCTGCTGGTGTTCAACGACACCCGGGTGATCCCGGCGCGCCTGTTCGGCAGCAAGAGCACCGGCGGGCGGGTCGAGATCCTGATCGAGCGCCTGCTCGGCTCCAACGAAGCGCGCGCCCAGCTCGGCGTGAGCAAGTCGCCGAAGGCCGGCGCGCGCATCGCCCTGGACGCCGGCGGCGAGGCCGAGGTGCTCGGCCGCGACGGCGAGTTCTACCGCCTGCGCTTCCACGTCGGCGAATCGCTGGAGCAATGGCTGCTGCACGCCGGCCGCCTGCCGCTGCCGCCGTACATCCAGCGCGAGCCCGGCCAGGACGACGCCGAGCGTTACCAGACCGTGTTCGCGCGCGAAATCGGCGCGGTGGCGGCGCCGACCGCCGGGCTGCATTTCGACGAAGCCCTGCTGCAGGCGCTGCGCGAGCGCGGCGTGCAGTTCGGCCAGGTGACCCTGCACGTCGGCGCCGGCACCTTCCAGCCGGTGCGCGCGGACGATCTGTCGCAGCACGTGATGCACAGCGAATGGCTCAACGTCGGCGCCGGCCTGGTCGAGCAGGTCCGCCGCACCCGCGCCGCCGGCGGGCGGGTGATCGGGGTCGGCACGACCGTGGTGCGCGCGCTGGAAAGCGCGACCCGCCAGGGCGGCGGCGAACTGCAGCCGTTCGCCGGCGAGACCCGCTTGTTCATCCTGCCGGGCTACCGCATCCGCTCGGTCGACGCGATGGTCACCAACTTCCATCTGCCGGAAAGCACGCTGCTGATGATGATCTCGGCCTTCGCCGGCAAGGACCGGGTGTTCCAGGCCTATGCGCATGCGATCGCGCAGCGGTATCGGTTCTTCTCGTACGGCGATGCGATGTTGTTGTGGGCGAGCGATGCGACGTAGCGCCGCTGCGTTGCCCGAAACCGAGAACCTCCAGGACGCTATCGAATCTTCAGGCTGTCGTTGAACCTACAGGCCGTCATTCCGGCGAAAGCCGGAATCCATTTTGCCGCCGACCTTGATCAGCCTCGGCACGCGCCAAAATCAAAATGGATTCCGGCTTTCGCCGGAATGACGGTAACCAGGGCTCCGGCGCGAGTTGCGCTCGAATCCCGACTCCGACCCCCTCCGAACCACCCGCGCGCCGCCCGCATGCGCCCGCCACAACAGACCCAAGGAACCCGCGCATGAGCCGCATGTCCTTCCAACTTCTCGGCCAAGACGGCGCCGCGCGCCGCGGCCGGCTGACCTTCCCGCGCGGTACGGTCGAAACCCCGGCGTTCATGCCGGTGGGCACCTACGGCTCGGTCAAGGGCATCATGCCCGAGCACGTGCGCGACCTCGGCGCGCAGATCATCCTCGGCAACACCTTCCATCTGTACCTGCGCCCGGGCCTGGAGGTGATCGGCGACCACGGCGGCCTGCACGGCTTCGCCCGCTGGAACGGCCCGATCCTGACCGACTCCGGCGGCTTCCAGGTGTTCTCGCTCGCGCACCGGCGCAAGATCACCGAACAGGGCGTGACCTTCGCCTCGCCGGTCGACGGCAGCAAGGTGTTCCTCGGCCCGGAGGAGAGCATGAAGATCCAGCGCGTGCTGGATTCGGACATCGTCATGATCTTCGACGAATGCACGCCGTACCCGGCCACCGAGGAGGTCGCGCGCAAGTCGATGGAGCTGAGCCTGCGCTGGGCCGAGCGTTCGAAAAAAGCCCACGAGGGCAACGACGCGGCGCTGTTCGGCATCGTCCAGGGCGGCGTGCACCACGGCCTGCGCACGCGCTCGGCCGAAGCGCTCAAGGCGCTGGACTTCGACGGCTACGCAGTCGGCGGCCTGGCCGTGGGCGAGCCGGAGGCCGAGCGCAACGAGATGCTCGAACACACCTGCCCGCAGCTGCCGCAAGACCGCCCGCGCTATCTGATGGGCGTGGGCCGGCCCGAGGACCTGGTCGAATCGGTCGCGCGCGGCGTGGACATGTTCGATTGCGTGATGCCGACCCGCAACGCGCGCAACGGCCACTACTTCACCGCCCAGGGCACGGTGCGGGTGCGCAACGCCAAGTACGAGCGCGACCTGCGCCCGATCGAAGAGGGCTGCGACTGCTACGCCTGCGCCAACGGTTTCAGCCGCGCCTACCTGCGCCACCTGGACCGCTGCAACGAGATGCTCGGGCCGATGCTCGGCACCCTGCACAACCTGCGCTACTACCAGCGGCTGATGGCGCAGATGCGCGCGGCGATCGAGCAGGGAACCTTTGCCGCCTTCCGCGAGTCCTTCTACGCCGCACGCATGCAATAAGCCGTTCGCCCGCGCCGCGGGCGAACGCCCCGTCCCCCTCTCGCGTTCGCGGGAGAGGGCAGGGGCCAGGGCCTCCCCGCCGCCGCAGACCCCGCCGCGAGCCCCACCGGCCGGCGCGGGCCGCGACGGCGCCCGGCCCGGGCCGAAAACGTGCGCCGCGGCCCAGATCCGACCTAAATCGGGGCCGCCCGTAGCCTCGGCCCGGCCGTGGCATAATCCCCGGCTATTTTAGTTCCAGGACTTCACAGATGAACCTGCTCGACCTCCTGATCGCTCCCGCCTACGCCCAGGGCGCCGCTCCGTCGGCCGGCGGCGGCCTGACCACCCTGGTCCTGCCGCTGGTCCTGATCGCGGTGATGTACTTCCTGATCTTCCGCCCGCAGATGAAGCGCGCCAAGGAACACCGGGCGATGCTGGACAAGCTGTCCAAGGGCGACGAGGTGCTGACCAACGGCGGCATCGCCGGCACCGTCACCCACATCGGCGAGAACTTCATCACCGTCGAGATCGCGCCGAACGTGGCCATCCGCGTGCAGCGCGGCGCCATCTCCAACGTGCTGCCCAAGGGCACCTTGAAGTCGGCCTGAGCCGACGCCACGCCACTTTGAAAAGCGGCGGCCGGGGAGGTCGCCGCAGGGGTTTTCGATGCTGACCTTCGCGCGCTGGAAATACTTCGCCATCCTCGCGGTCCTGATCTTCAGCGTGATCTACGCGCTGCCCAACGCCTATCCTCAGGACCCGTCGGTCCAGGTGTCCGCCGCCAAGGCCGGCGCCATCGCGATCGACGCGCCGCTGGCCAAGCGGATCGAGGGGATCCTGGCCGAGGCCAAGATCCCGGCCAAGTCGATCAAGGTCGAAGAGCAGGGCAACCTGCTGGTGCGCCTGGCCGACACCGAACAACAGACCCGCGCCGCCGACCTGCTGCGCCCGCGCCTGGGCAGCGACTACGTGGTCGCGCTGAGCCTGGCGCCGACCGCGCCGCAGTGGCTGGAGTCGCTGGCGGCCAAGCCGATGCCGCGCGGCCTCGACCTGCAGGGCGGCGTCCACTTCGTCATGCAGGTGGACCAGAACGCCGCCCTCGACAAGCGCCTGGACGCCTATGTCGAAGACGTGCGCTCGACCCTGCGCGACGCCGGCGTGCCCTACACCTCGGTGGTGCGCCGCGGCAACGAAGCGCTGATCGCCACCCTCGGCGTCAACGCCGACAAGGCCAAGGCGCAGCAGCGCCTGCGCCAGTCGTTCCCGAACCTGGGCCTGAGCCTGGAAGGCCAGACCCTGACCCTCGACGTGCCGCAGGCCGAGCTCAGCCGGATCTCGCTGGAAGCCATCGAGCAGAACCTCAACACCCTGCGCAACCGCATCAACGCCTTCGGCGTGGCCGAGCCGGTGATCCAGCGCCAGGGCACCGACCGCATCGTGATCCAGCTGCCGGGCCTGCAGGACACCGCCGAGGCCAAGCGCCAGATCGGCGCCACCGCGACCCTGGAGTTCCGCGCCGTCACCGGCGAGGAGGCCGCCGCCGCCGCCGCGGTCAAGGACCGCAGCGTGCCGCCGGACTCGCGCGTCTACTACACCGCGCAGAAGGTGCCGCTGCTGCTGTCCAAGCGCCTGCTGGTGTCGGGCGACCAGCTGGTCAACGCGCAGCCGATGACCGACCCGCAGACCGGCCGCCAGGGCGTGCAGATCACCCTCAACAGCGTCGGCGGCCAGCGCATGCTCGACCACACGCTGGAGAACGTCGGCAAGCGCCTGGGCATCGTCTACGTCGAGCAGATCCCGACCACCTCCATCGTCGACGGCAAGGAAGTGCAGTCGATCCGCACCGACGAGCGGGTGATCAACTCGGCCACCATCCAGGGCGTGTTCGGCAAGAACTTCCAGACCACCGGCCTGAGCGCGGAAGAGTCCAAGTCGCTGGCCAACCAGCTCAAGTCCGGCGCGCTGGCCGCGCCGATGGTGTTCGTCGAAGAGCGCGTGGTCGGCCCGAGCCTGGGCGCGGAGAACGTCAAGCGCGGCACCACCGCGGTGCTGTACTCGTTCGTGTTCGCGCTGACCTTCTTCCTGATCTACTACCGCATGTTCGGCCTGATCACCTGCCTGGCGCTGCTGCTGAACCTGCTGATGGTGATCGCGCTGATGTCGCTGATGGGCGCCACCATGAGCCTGCCGGGCTTCGCCGGCCTGGCCTTGTCGGTGGGCATGTCGGTCGACGCCAACGTGCTGATCAACGAACGCATACGCGAGGAATTGCGGGCCGGGGTACCGCCGCAGGCGGCGATCGCCACCGGCTACGACAAGGCCTCCGGCACCATCTTCGACTCCAACATGACCGCGCTGCTGGCCGGCGTGGCGTTGTGGGCGTTCGGCACCGGCTCGCTGCAAGGCTTCGCGATCACCATGATCATCGGCATCCTGACCTCGGTGTTCACCGCGGTCACCGTGTCGCGCGGCATCGCCACGCTGATCTACGGCGGCCGCCGCAAGCTCAAGTCCATCGCGATCTGACGGGAGAACCCAGACATGAAGATTTTCCCGCTGACCCTGCTGCCCAACGACGCCAACATCGATTTCATGCGCATGCGATGGATTTCCATCGCGATCGCCGCGATCATCATGTTCGTGGCGATCGGCGCGATGGGCACCCGCGGCTTCAACTACGCCCTGGACTTCACCGGCGGCAACCTGATCGAAGCGCACCTGGACAAGCCGATGCCGCTGGACGCGGTGCGCGAGAAGCTCGCCGCCGACGGCTACGACAGCGCCCAGGTGCAGACCTACGGCTCGGGCAACCAGCTGCTGATCCGCCTGCAGCCGCGCGAGGGCGAGAGCGGCGACGTCGCCACCAAGCACGCCGCCGAGGCGGTGACCAAGGCGGTGACCGAGGCCGGCAACAAGGCCGACATCGTGCGCAACGAGTTCGTCGGCCCGCAGGTCGGCAAGGAGCTCGCGCTCAAGGGCATGTACGCGCTGGTGTTCGTCGTGGTGGGCTTTTTGATCTACATCGCCTTCCGCTTCGAGTGGAAGTTCGCGGTGGCGGCGATCATCACCACCCTGCACGACGTGATCGTGGTCGCCGGCTGGTTCGCCGTCAGCGGCCACGAGTTCGACCTGACCGTACTGGCCGGCATCCTGTCGGTGATGGGCTACTCGATCAACGACACCATCGTGGTGTTCGACCGCGTGCGCGAGAACTTCCGCACCATGCGCGCCGACCCCGAGACGGTGCTCAACAAGTCGATCAACCAGACCCTGTCGCGCACCATCATCACCTCGTTCGTGGCCTTCCTGACCGTGCTGGCGCTGTACCTGTACGGCGGCGGCTCGCTGCGCGGCATGGCCGAGTCGCAGATGCTCGGCATCATCATCGGCACCTTGTCCTCGATCTTCGTCGCCTGCCCGCTGCTGACCCTGGGCATGCTGAAGGTCACCAAGCAGGACCTGCTGCCGAAGTCGAAGGACGAAGCGGCGCTGGCGCGCCGCCCGTAAGCCTCCGCCACGCCGCACCCCGGAAAAGGCCGCGCACCCGCGCGGCCTTTTTCGTTTCTGCGACCGCGGCCCGCGCCCGGCGTTTGCGCCGGCGGCGCGGATCGGTGTACTTGTGGCCGGGCTCGATGCCTGGTTGAGGTGCGCTATGGATCAACCCAACGACGACCGATCCGAACAGAACGGATCCAGCGAAGATCGATCCAGCGAAGATCGATTCAGCGGCGGCTGCCTGTGCGGCCGCGTGCGCGTGCTGGCGCGCGGCCGTCCCTACCGGGTCGGCATCTGCCACTGCCTGGATTGCCGCAAGCACCACGGCGCCTTGTTCCATGCCTCGGCGATCTTCCCGGCCGACGCGGTCGCGATCGAAGGCGAGACCCGCGATTACGCCGGGCGCTGTTTCTGCCCGAACTGCGGCTCGCCGGTGTTCGGCCGCAGCGGCGACGAAGTGGAAGTGAACCTGGGATCGCTCGACGAGCCCGACCGGCTGCGGCCGACCTACGAGTTGTGGAACGTGCGCCGCGAAGCCTGGCTGCCGCCGTTCGCGCTGGCCCACAGCTACCCGCACGACCGCGCAGGCCCCGGCCGCGCGGAAGACTGAAGCGCCGAACGCCGCCGCGCCTGCCTGTAGGAGCGGCGCAAGCCGCGACCGCGGCAACGCGGTAATGACGAAGCCTGCACCCAGTTACTCGCACCCTGGACGCCCCCGCAGCGGCAAACCCAGCCTGCGGCATCGCGACGATTGACCGCCGCGGCGCAGCGCGAAAGACTGCGCGCACGGCCATCCCGCAAGGACACCGACTTGAACGAGCAGACCGCCGCCGCGCCGCCGAACGCCGAGCAGATCGACTACTGGAACGGCCCGGTCGGCCTGCGCTGGCTGGCCTACAACGACTGGCTCGACGAACGCACCGCCGCCTACGGCCGCGCCGCGTTCGCGGCGGCCGCGCCGCAGCCCGGCGAGTCCGTGCTCGACATCGGCTGCGGCGCGGGCGCGACCTCGTTCGAGCTGGCGCGCGCGGTCGGCGCGAGCGGGTCGGTGACCGGCGTCGACGTCTCCGCCCCCTTGCTCGGGCGCGCGCGCGAACGCGCCGCCGCGCAGGGCATGAACGTCGAATTCCGCGAAGCCGATGCCAGCCGGCCGGGCTTCGCGGCGCACAGCTTCGATCTGCTGTACTCGCGCTTCGGGGTGATGTTCTTCGACGATCCGACCGCCGCCTTCGCCGAACTGCACAAGACCCTCAAGCCCGGCGGCCGCCTCGCCTTCGCCTGTTGGCAGGGGCCGCAGCTCAACGACTGGTACGAGCTGCCGCTGGCTGCCATCGCCGATCTGGTCGAGCGCACGCCGGTCGATACGCGCCAACCCGGGCCGTTCGCGCTCAGCGATGCGGACCGTGTCCGCGAAGTGTTGGGCGAGGCCGGCTTCGCGCAGATCGAACTCGAACCGTTCGCGACGCCGTTCTACCTCGGCCGCGGCGCGACCCGCGAAGCGATGGCCGACGACGCGATGGCGCAGGTGTTCCGGGTCGGGCCGATCGCGCGGCTGCTGGAATCGCACAGCGAGCAGACCAACGCCAAGGCGCGCGAAGCGATCCGCGCGGCGTTGTTGCGGATCGCCGGCGACGACGGCTTGGAAGTCGGCGGGGCGGTCTGGGTGGTGACGGCGCGAAAGGAGTGAGCGCGGCATGGAGCCCATCGTCCTCCCCGGCAAACTGGAACTGATCGACGAAGAGGACTCGCAGGCCTATCTGGCCTGGTTGCGGCTTCAAACCGTCGAAGTCGTGATCGACGAAGTCGTCGACGGCTGGAGTTACCTGTCGGCCTGCCACGCGCTCGGCGAACTCGTGCGCAGGTCGCCGCAGCAGGCGCTGCCGGTCGTGCTCGGGGAACTGCGGCCGACCTCGATGATCCTCGACTGCGCCTTCATGTACTACTACGCGCTCGACCGCACGGCCGCGCTCGACTACATCGAAGAACATGCCGCGCAGGCCGATGTGTGGTTATTCGGCAGCATGCTCAGCGAGGTGTCGGGCGATGTGGGGCTGCTGCCCGAGGCGGTCGAGATCCTTCGCGCGGCGCGTCTGCTGCTGCGGTTGCTGCGCGAACGCGAGTTGCAGGATCCGACCGGCATCCGCAGCGTCGATCTCGAAGTCGAAATGTTCCTGCAAGCCTTCGGCGATCTGGAATGAGCGCCCGCACGAAAACGAACGGCGCCGCCGCCGGAGCAGGCCATTCGCGTTGCCGCTGCATGCGCGAGCGCGGCGCCGAGGCATGCGGCAACCAAGAACGCGGCGCGGACTGAGCGGCGCCCGCATCGCAACAACGACGCGGGCGCATGCCGGACACCGCGCGCGCCGCATCAAGGACAAGCCGTCGGCCGTCCGTTGCCGCTCGGATCCGCGCCGCACAGCGTCAACGGCTGGCCGCCCACGTTGAGCTTGACCAGGTCCAGGTAATTGGTGGAGTGCTGCGGGTCCACGGACGGCTGGCGGAACTGGTCGTAGACCGTGCTCATGAACCCCGCGAGCGCGGCCGGGTTGTAGCCGTCGGCGGCGATCAGCCCCTGACACACCTGCGCGTAGCTGCGGCCGCGCTGGCCGGGGTAGTCGCCGCGCCATTTGGCTTCGATGTTGTCCACGATCTTGTCGTACAGCGCCTCGTCGCTCTGCCGCACGTGGATGTTGTACTGCGCGCCGACCAGCGAGGCTTGGCCGTTGCCGGCCAACGCGCACGCGACCACGCCGCCGTTCAAGCGGGAAATGCCGTCGCAATAGCTCGCGTTGAGTTTCTTGAGCAGGCTGTCGGGGCCCGCGCCGGCGCCGCACACGGCGAAGAACACGCTTTGCGGCGTGGCCGGGCGGACCCGGCGCAGAGCGGCCGCGAACCGGTCGTTGCTCATGTGCGAGATCTGGTTCGGGCCGCCGTGCGCGGCGACGTACAGCTGCGGATAGGCCGGCAGCCCCTGCGGCGCGGCGCCTTCGATCGGCGCCACGCTGCCGTCGTCGCGCATCAGGAACGCGGCGCCGACGCCGTGATTGGCGCGCGCCCACTGGTAGTCGAAGACCGCGGCGGGGTCTTCGCACAGGTCGGACATCACGATCATCGCCTGGGCCTCGGCGACGCGCGGCGCGAGCGCACCGAGGAACAGGCCGACGCCGGCCAGCAGGGACAGCATGGGGAGCGGACGCGAAGGCGATGCGGCGGTCATGGCGGAGGCCTCGGTGGAAGGGGAGGGCGCGACCGGCGCCGCGCTCATCCCGTTCAACGCGGCCGCGGCGCGGCGGTGAAGCGGCCGGCATCCGCAGGACCGCGCCCAAGCCAATCCGCCGCAACGAAAAACGCCGCGACATGCGCGGCGTTTTCGCAGGCGATGGCGCCGCGTTCGCGGCGCGCGGCGTCAGTCGAACGCGGCCGCGTAGCCGGTGTTGACGATGCGCTGCTGCAGCGCTTCGGCCACGCGCAGGTTGCCGGCGACGATCTGCCGCGGCGGCAGGCCGCGGTTGTCCATCGGCCCGGTCGCGCGGCCCTTGAAGTCGGTGACCTTGCCGCCGGCCTCGCGCACCATCAGCACGCCGGCGGCCACGTCCCACGGCTTCAGGCCGGCTTCGAAGTAGGCGTCGGCGCGGCCGCAGGCGACGTAGGCCAGGTCGAGCGCGGCCGAGCCGGTGCGGCGCACGTCTTCGGCGTCGAGCAGCAGGTTGTCCAGGCACTTGAGGTGGGCGCTGGCGCGGGCGCGTTCGCGCGGCGGGAAGCCGGTGATCAGCATCGCGCCGTTCAAGTCCTTGCGGTCGGCGATGCGCACGCGCTTCTCATTGAGCTGCATGCCGCTGCCGCGGCTGGCGGTGAACAGGTCGTTGCGCAGCGGATCGAAGATCACGCCGTGGGTCGGCTCGCCGTTTTCGCACAGCGCGATCGACACGCAGAAATGCGGGATGCCGTGCAGGTAGTTGCTGGTGCCGTCGAGCGGGTCGATGACCCAGGTGTTGCGCGACTGGCCGAGCGGGCCGTGCTCTTCGCCGAGGATGGCGTAGTCGGGCGTGGCGCGGCGGAATTCCTTGATGATCTCGGCTTCGGCCAGGCGATCGACTTCGCTGGCGTAGTCCATGCGGTCCTTCTCCACCACGTTGAGCGCGTCCAGCCGGTGCATGTGGCGCAACAGGATGTTGCCGGCGGCGCGGGCGGCCTTGACCATGAGGGTGACGGCGGGTTTCTGCATGGCTTGCGGCCTCGGACGGAATGAGGTGGGGACGGCTGACCGGGGGAAAGAACGGACCGGCGCCTGTGGCCGGGGCGGGGAGTTTACCATTTGCGCATGAACCACGATCCCCGCGAACCCGAGCCGGGCGCCCAGGCGCCCGAAAACGCCAACTCACTTGAGGCAGCGCCCGCTGCCGCGCCGGCGCCGGCCGACCCGGCGGCGGCGCGCATCCGCATCGTCCTGGTCGGCACCCAGCACCCCGGCAACATCGGCTCGGCCGCCCGGGCGATGAAGACCATGGGCCTGTCGCGGCTGGTCCTGGCCGCGCCGGAAAAGGCCCCGGACCGCGACAGCTACGCCCTGGCCGCCGGCGCCGACGACGTGCTCGCCGCCGCCGGGATCGTGCCCGACCTGGCCGCGGCGGTGGCCGACTGCCACTTCGTCCTGGGTTGCACCGCGCGCAGCCGGCGCATCGCCCTGGAGCAGTTCGACCCGCGCCAGGCCGCCGCGCTGTGCGACGCGCGCGCCCGCGGCGGCGTCGAGGTGGCGCTGGTGTTCGGGCGCGAGCGCACGGGGCTGGAGAACGAGGAACTGCAGCTGTGCCACGCCGCCGTGCACATCCCGGCCAATCCGGCGTACAGCTCGCTGAACCTGGCCTCGGCGGTGCAGGTGCTCAGCTACGAGTTGCGCATGGCCGCGCTGGCCGCCGGCGGCGTCGACGCCGACTCCGGCGAGCGCCGCGAGCCGCCGGCCAGCCACGCCCAGATGGAGGGCTTCTTCGGCCAGCTCGGCCAGGCCCTGGACGCGATCGACTTCCACAAGGGCCGGGTGCCCGAGGCGGCGATGCACAAGCTGCGCCGGTTGTTCCTGCGCGCCGAACTGGACGAGCGCGAAGTGCGCCTGTTGCGCGGCGTGCTGGCCGATGTCGAGCGCACCGCGATGCTGGCCGGCCAGCGGCGTTGAGCGCGCGTGCCGCGGCCGGCGCCGGCCGCACGCGCCAGCGCCGCGCATGCGCGAGGGTATCGGCGAAGGTATCGGCGCGCAGGCGGTTTCGATTACGCTGCCGCTGCGATGGGCCGATCCGTTCGGCGGGGATACGCGATTGATCGCTAGCGCGCGGCGCTTGAGGTGGTGGTTCGGCCTGGCCCTCGCCGGGGCCGGGCTGGCCCTGGCCGGCGCC
>NZ_LXSD01000025.1:0-3064 GCF_017168095.1 Lysobacter enzymogenes
CGCCGGCGCGGTGTTCGCCGCGCCGACGCCGCAGGCGCTGGCCTCGCGCCTGGCCGCTACTGCGAACGCGGCCACGGCCGCGGTGGAAACGCCGCCGAACCTGATCGCGGCCGACGCCACGGCGATCGAGCCGTCGATGCTGCCGTTGGCGGACCTGAGCCAGGACGAGATCGACCGCATCGTCGCCGCCACGCCCGGCGGCGCGGCCAACATCGAAGACATCTACGGCCTGTCGCCGCTGCAGGAAGGCATGCTGTTCCACCACCTGCTCGCCGACGCCGGCGGCGATGCCTATGTGCAGCGCTGGGTGCTGGCGTTCGATTCGCGCGCGCGGCTGGATGAGTTCCTGGCCGCGGCGCGGCAGGTGTCGGCGCGCCACGGCGCGCTGCGCACCGCGCTGCACTGGCAGGGCCTGCCGCAACCGGTGCAGGTGGTGCAACGCCGCGCCGAGATTCCGCTCGAAGAATTGCCCGCGCAAGCCGACGCGCTGGACGCGCTGCTGCGCCACAGCGACCCGCGCCGGCAGCGCCTGGACCTGGGCCGGGCGCCGCTGTTGCGCGCCTGCGCGATCGAATCCGCCGACGGCGCCTGCCATCTGGCCCTGCTCGGCCATCACCTGATCATCGATCACGTCAGCCTGGAACTGCTGCTGGAGGAAATGCAGGCGATCGTCGCCGGCCGCGCGGAAACGTTGCCGGCGCCTTGGCCCTACCGCGATTTCATCGCCGCGGTACGGCGCGCGCCGGCGGCGGACTACGACGACTACTTCCGCGCCCGCCTGGGCGACATCGACGAGCCGACCGCGCCGTTCGGCGCGCTGGAAGTGCGCGGCAACGGCCAGGACATCCACGAGGCCGAGGTGGCGCTGCCCGCGCAGCTGTCGGCGCAGGTGCGCGAGCTCGCGCAGCGTCACGGCGCCACGCCGGCGGCGTTGCTGCATCTGGCCTGGGCGCTGGTGGCCGCGCGCGCCAGCGGGCGCGAGAGCGTGGTGTTCGGCACCGTGCTGTCCGGCCGCCAGCGCGGCGGCGAAGGCGCGGCGCGCGCGCTGGGCCTGTTCGTCAACACCTTGCCGTTGCGGGTGGACCTGGGCGCCACGCCGGTGGTCGAGGCGCTGGCTGCGATGCAGGCCAACCTCGCCGATCTGGTCGCGCACGAATACGCCTCGCTCGCCCAGGCGCAGCGCTGCAGCGGCGTGGACGCGGCGCGGCCGCTGTTCACCAGCGTGTTCAACTATCGCCACAACCGCGCCACCCGCGCCGGCGCGCACACGCCGCTGTGGGACGGCGCGCGGGTGATCGACAGCCAGGAGCGCAGCAACTACCCGTTGCTGATCAACCTCAACGACGACGGCGAGGGCTTCTCGCTCGGCGTGCAATGCTGCGAGCCGATGGATCCGCAACGCATCGGCGCCAACATGCGCATGGCGGTGGCGGGGCTGGTCGAGGCGCTGGCGCAGGAACCGCAGCGCGCCCTGGCCCGGATCGAAGTGCTGCCGGCCGAAGAGCGCGCGCTGCTGCTGCAGCAGCGCAACGCCACCGAGGCGGCGTATCCGCACGAAAGCTGCCTGCACGAGCTGTTCCGCGCCCAGGCCGACGCCACCCCCGACGCCATCGCGGTGATCGGCGAGGGCCTGCGCTGGAGCTACGCCGAACTCGACGCGCGCGCCAATCGCCTGGCCCATCGCTTGGTGCAGGCCGGCGTCGGACCGGATCGGCACGTGGCGGTGTGCATGCAGCGCTCGCCGGCGATGGTGGTCGCGCTGCTGGCCACGCTCAAGGCCGGCGGCGCCTACGTGCCGCTGGATCCGAGCTATCCGGCGCAGCGGCTGGCCGAGCTGATCGAAGACGCCGCGCCGATGCTGCTGTTGGCCGACGCGGTCGGCCGCGCCGCGCTGGACGGGCATACGCTGGAGACGATCGATCCCAACAACGATATCGACGGCCCCGGCCACGACCCGCAGGTCGAGGGCATGCATTCGCGCCGGCTGGCGTATGTGATGTACACCTCCGGCTCCACCGGCCGGCCCAAGGGCGTGATGATCGAGCACCGCTCGGTGGTCAACCGCCTGGCCTGGATGCAGACCGCGTTCGGCCTGCAGCCCGAAGAGCGCGTGTTGCAGAAAACGCCGTTCACCTTCGACCTGTCGGTGTGGGAGTTCTTCTGGACCCTGCTGTGGGGCGGCACCCTGGTGGTGGCCGCGCCCGACGCGCACAAGGACCCGGCCGCGCTCGCCGCGACCATCGTCGAGCACGAAGTGACCACCGCGCATTTCGTGCCCTCGATGCTGGGCGTGTTCCTGCAGGCGCCGGAGGCCTCGCACTGCGTTTCGCTGCGGCGCACGATCTGCGGCGGCGAAGCGCTGCCGGCGGCGATGGTGCGCAAGTGGTATTCGCGCCTGCCGTGGGCGCGGCTGCACAACCTCTACGGCCCCACCGAGGCGACGCTGGACGTGACCGCCTGGGCCTGCCCGCCCGATTTCGACGGCGATGCGGTGCCGATCGGCCGGCCGATCGACAACAACCAGGTCTACGTGCTCGACGCGCGCGGCCAGCCGGTGCCGACCGGCGCGATCGGCGAGTTGTACCTGGGCGGCGTCGGCATCGCGCGCGGCTATCTCAACCGCGCCGAACTGACCGCCGAGCGCTTCGTCCCCGACCCCTTCCACGGCGATCCGGACGCGCGCATGTACCGCACCGGCGACCTGACCCGCTGGTCGCCGGACGGCGAACTGCTGTACCTGGGCCGCAACGACCACCAGATCAAGATCCGCGGTTTCCGGGTCGAGCTCGGCGAGATCGAGGCGCACCTGTGCGAATGCGACGAGGTGCGCGAGGCGGTGGTGGTGGCGCACGGCAGCGGCGAGTCCACACAGTTGCTGGCCTACGTGCTGGCCGCGCCGGACCCGCAACTGGCGGCGTCGCTGCGCGCGCAGTTGCTCGCGCGCCTGCCCGAGCACATGGTGCCGGCCGCATTCGTGCGCCTGGACGAATGGCCGGTGATGCCCAACGGCAAGCTCGACCGGCGCGCCTTGCCGGCGCCCGACGCCGGCGCGCTGGCGGTGCGC
>NZ_LXSD01000026.1:0-25103 GCF_017168095.1 Lysobacter enzymogenes
CGATCTCGCGCAGCGCGGCGTGGCGGTCGTCGCCGCCGCCGCGGCGCGCGCGCAGGCGCCGCACCGTCACCGCCAGGCGGTCGACGGTCACCGGCTTGAGCAGGTAATCCACCGCGCCGTGTTCGAACGCGTCGATGGCGTGCTGGTCGTAGGCGGTGACGAACACGATCTGGGTCGCCGGGCTGACTTCGGTGGCGGCGGCGGCGAGGTCCAGGCCGGTCAGGCCGGGCATGCGGATATCGAGGAAGGCTACGTCGGGGCGGTGCTCGGCCAGCGCTTCGAGCGCCTGCGCGCCGTCCTCGCATTCGGCCAGGATGCGCAGTTCCGGCCAGGCCTCGCGCAGCGCGTCGACCAGCGCCTGGCGCAGCAGCGATTCGTCCTCGGCGATCAATGCGGTCGGCGCGGCGGGCGCGCCCGCGGCGCCGTCGTTCGCGGTGGGGTCAGACACGGGCAGGCTCCTCGCCGGACGCGGCCGGCACGACGATGGTGGCGGCGACGCCGCTGGGGAAATTGGCGACGATCGACAGCTGCGCGCGTTCGCCGTAGACCAGGCGCAAGCGCTCGCGCACGTTGCTCAGGCCGATGCCGCTGCCGGAGTTGAGCGAGTTCAGGCCCATGCCGTCGTCGGCGACGGTGATCGCCACGCCGGTCTCGTTGCCGCGCGCGCGGATCCACACGGTGCCGCCGCCGGGCTTGGGCTCCAGGCCGTGCTTGATCGCGTTCTCGGCCAGGGTCTGCAGGATCATCGGCGGCAGCGGCAGCGCGCGCAGCTCCTCGGGCACGTCGATCTGGGTCTGCAGGCGCGCGCCCATGCGCAGCTTGAGGATCTCCAGGTAGGCGCGCGAGCGTTCCAGTTCGTCGCCGAGGGTGGACAGCGCGTCCTCGGTGCGCGGCAGCGAGCGGCGCAGGAATTCGATCAGATGGCCGAGCATCTCGTCGGCGCGCGGCGGGTCGTGGCGGGTCAGGTATTGCGCGCTGGCCAGGGTGTTGTAGAGGAAGTGCGGTTCGACCTGCGCGTGCAGCAGGCTCAGCTTGGCCACCGCGAGCTCTTTCTCGGTGGCGGTGCGCGCGGCCTCGGCGCGCTCGCCGCGGCGGCGCTCGGCCACGCGCCGGGCGATGGCGCGCGCCAGCGCTTCGGCGTTCTCCAGGTTGGTGCCCTGGTCGACGCAGAACCAATCGCTCCAGGCGCCGACTTCGGGCTCGCAGATCAGGGTGATGCGGCTGCCGTCGGCGCCGGAGTCGATCGTGGCCTGGACCTGATTCAGCGCCAGGCTGTACTTCCACGAACTGGGATCGGCGCTTTGCGGGTTGAACATCCAGGCCTGGTCGGAGCGCTGCACCTTGGCCCATACCTGCAGGCTGTCGCGCGCGCTTTCCACGTCCTGCACCCGCGGCAGCTCGCGGATCGCGGCGGTGAGCAGTTCGAACGCCTCCTCGACCTCGAACGGCACCTCGATCTGGCGGCGCTGGCGGTTGGCGCGGGTGGTCGCATCGACGCGGCCGGCGATCAGTCGCACCCGGCGCAGGTGCGAGAACGCCTTGCTGGCGACGTAGATCGACACCAGGATCGCGAGGATGAACAACGGGCCCTGGTCCAGGCGCTGCAACCCCGGCAGGGCCGAGGCGACCAGCCCGATCAGCACGAACACGCCGAACCAGGCGGCGGCGATTCGGGCGACGAAGAAGAGGTTGCGGATCACAGGGCGGTCCGGCGGTGGGTTGTGCGCAGGATAGTGCTCTGCGGGCACAAGGGAAGCCGTCGCGCGACGGAAGCGTGGGCGGGGCGACCGAAACCGGGGTGGGCTGGAGCGAAAGTGGGGTGGGCTGGAGCGAAATCGAGGGATGGAGCGAAATCGGGAGCACCGGGCGGGGCGCGGATCGCGTCGAATTTCCGCGCCGCCGGCGGAGACGATGGCGAGGGATCGCGTTGTCGTGGCGTACCGGGCTGCCGACGGAAGGGGAAGCCCGCAGGGGACAAGTCGCGGCCGCTGGCCGGGCATCGGTGAAGTCGATTCGGCTACGCGACAGTCAGCCGTTGGCCGCGACCGCGCAGCTTACATCGCGGCCACGTCGGAACAGGCGACGCTACGCGAACACTCGTCCAACTCGAACAGGACCCGGCGGCTGGTCGTGGCCGTGCAGGGCAGGCGCAGTACGCTGATGGCCAGGACGAGGCCGTAGGCCTTCAACAGCCCCGGCAGCTCGTAGCTCAATCCGATCGGGAAAACCAGCAACGAGACGACGCCGGCGAGCGTCCCGCCCGCGGCCGCAGCCCAAGCCACGCCGCGCCCGCGGCGACGCAGGCCGGTCAATTCCGACAGGGCGCTGGCACGCCAGCGATTCCAGACGCAAGCCCGGACCTCCAACGCGAACCGAGTTTCCAGCCACGCCGCGCGGCAGTGGAAGAACGCCGAAACCGCGGTCGCGGTCGCGGCGACGCGCGTGAGCCATACCAGTTCCAACTTCGGGGCGAGGAACGCCGCGCAGATGCCGAGCACCAGCCACTGCGCCCCGACGCGGGCGCTCTGGTAGCCCCGCTGCGCATGCGTCCATAGCGGGGCAAGCTCCAGTACCGCCGTATCGGTCCCGGCGTTGGCGCCGTGCATCACAACGCCGCCGCCGGATCGCGCGGCTTGTACTTGCCGCCGCCGCCGGCGGGGCGGCCGCCCGCGGCGCATACGCGTTCGAAGGTCCGTGTCCATTGCGGGTTGTAGTACTGCGAGATCGGTTTCCATATTCCGAGCTTGGGCGCGATGGATATCCAGCCGTGCTGCGGCATGCCGAGCCTGCAGAACTTGTCGGGGTTGTTGTTGTAGGGGACTTGGGTGTAGACGCCGGGGGAGATCTTGTGGGCCGTGGCGGGGGGCAGGTATAGCGCCGAGGCGAGCATGAGGAAAGCAAAGGCAGATTTCACGGGGTGTTCCTCAGTGGAGTTGGGGGCGGTGACGGCAGTTACCTGAGTCGCTCTGGATAGCTGCATTCCGTGAAATACACTTCGCAATTCGTATCCTTATCTTTGACGCACTTATCGAGGCCGACCCGAGTAGCCATTTCTATGGATGCAGCTCCGCTTACGTTGGAGCCGTGATCTCCCCAGACGATAGCCGCGCACTGATTTTTATAGGTGAACTTCACTTTGCATCCATTGATCCCTTTTTCTCGGCAAGCCCGCAGTGCCGCGCTTTCTGCCAGTCTTTTCCCCACCATTCCGGAGGCGGAGCCGACCCCGGCAGCGATGTCGGATTCGTTCACGGCGATAGCCCCCCATCGAGTTGCCCACACTGGAGCTGAGCTAGGAGGTCCAGAAGTACGGTTCTGCATTCCTGGAATAGGCACGCACATCTGCCAGCCCGCGCCTTGTTGCAGCCACTCACCTGGCGGGCAGCCGAAGGAGTTTCCCGCTGGCAGTACGGAAAGTGCGAATGTCATCCATAAAATTCGAGTTTTCATGAATCCTCCGGGTGACGGTTTTCGGTGTTCTTGATCTTGTCTTTCGGTGGATCTGTCGGACTTGATCGGTCTTTCGCATGAACATCGGTTTGTTCTGATGTTCTTTTCCCGGATCCCAGCGAGGCATTCGCGATTGATTGATTCGTATGCTGGTTTTGCTCAATTCGCTGCTGATTCGCCGAGCCGCCTGGAGCTCCCTGCTGGTAGCTATTCCTTTGGTGACTTCCCGGCGACTCTTGGCGGCTCGCCGCCGAATTGGCCCCAAAGATCGACTGCGGCACGAAATTGCCCAACGCCCCTTGGAAGAAGCTAGCCGCCATCGGCGGCACCGAAAGAATCAGCACGGTCAAGAAAACCCCCAGCCCACCCTGCTGCAACGCCATCGTATTCACACCCGGCGAGTCGCCCGCACCGAGCGCCATCATCGTCAGATATTGAGTGGCGAAGCTCGCCGCCACGGCAGCGACCATCTTCATAGCCACGGTCACGGTGAAGCTCAGCACCGCCATCGAGAACATCGTGCCCAGGCCGTACTGCAGCCAGCGGCCGAACTCAGATTTGGTCCGTTCGAGCATTAGGCTGAAGGTGAACAATGAGCCGGATGCGATAAAGGTCGCGATGCGAAATTATTTTTTTACCTGATGCGCTCTGGAAAGCTGCATTCGGAAAAATAGACTGTGCATTCCTTGTCCCCGGCTTGAGTGCATTTTTCGATTCCTCGCCTTTTAGCTTCCCCCAAAGAGGCGGCGCTGCTTGAGTTAAACGCTTGGCTGCCAAGAACTATGGCCGCGCACTGGTTGTAGTATGTGATCTCTATTTCGCATCGCGCTCCTCCTTTTTTCTTGCATGCAGACAGCGCGGATTTCTCGGCATTTCGTTTTCGATTCATTCCCGAGGAAGAGCCGATGCCAACACCTCCTGGCGTCATGTCAATTGCGATAGCGCCCCAGCGATCAGCCCATGCTGCGGAAGTGTCGGTTGTAGCCGAAGAGTTTGATGTGCCAGGCACTGGGGCGCATCCTTGCCATCCGATGCCTTGTTGCGGGACGGTTCCAGGTGGACATGCATACGTTTGCAAGACGAATAGGAACCCAGCCGCTAGCGCAGCCATCCTCGCTTGTGCAGTTGGGGTCTTCATGTTCATCTTTTCCTGATTTCGCCGGGGCCTGAGTCGGGAGGGTTCTGGGACTGAGGTTGTGGGGGTAAGTAAGATGGAGGCTTCTGTTGGCTATCGTGTTTGCCGCCCTGGTTTTGATCTGGAAGTCGCGGTTGTTGGGGTGGCGCAGGGTTCCCGGGCGCTTCAGGTTTGGCGGGTGCAGTGTTCGCCCCAAACGCCGAGTAATGCATGAAGTTCCCCAGCGCTCCTTGGAAGAAGCTGGACGCCATCGGCGGCACCGAAAGAATCAACACCGTCAGAAAAATACCCAGCCCGCCCTGCTGCATCGCCATCGTATTCACGCCCGGCGAGTCGCCTGCGCCCAAAGCCACCATCGTCATGTACTGCGCTGCGAAGTTCGCGGCGACCGCACCGACCATTTTCATCGCCACGGTTACGGTGAAGCTTAGGACGGCCATCGAAAACATCGTGCCAATGCCGTAGTAGAGCCAGCGTGCGAACATGCCTTTGGTCTGGTCGAACAGCAGGAACAGGATGAACAGAGGGCCGAGGCCGACGAACAGAGCGAGGGCGAATTTGTACATGACCAACAGCGCGCCGCCGATTACCGCTGGTCCAGCTACGCCAACGCCGGTGAGGAGGAGGGCGCGGTCCTTGTCATTTTTGATGCTTTGATTCTCGATCGAGGGAAGCGCTTCGATCGCCGCCATCGCGAGCTGCATCTTGGTCAGGCCGTTGTCGATGGTTTCTGCGGGATCCTTGTCGTCGCCGGTAACTATCTCGGCGATGTCACGCGGCAAGTCGTCGCTGAAAATCGTATAGAGATCCGCGGAGCCGAACATCAGTGAAGTGGAAGCGATCAGAATCACCACGGTGCGCAGCGAATTGACCACTAGACCCATCATCGGTTCGCGCGATTGGCCGGTCAGGATGCGGTAGCCCTGCAAGATGATCCACAACGTCGCCAATGGGAAGCCGACCCAAGCGATGGTCGCGGTCATCTGCTGCACCATGCCCTCGCGGAAGGCCAGGATCTCGTTGTCGAGAAAGTCGAATATGATTTTGAAGAAGACCCACTGACCCAGGCTCTCGAATTGAGCGGCGGGGCCGTGGAGCAAGTCGGTCAGCGAATCGGCGAAGGGGATCGGCTCAAGCATGACGTCGTCCTGGCAGGAGAATCAGAGGCACTCAGACATAGGTACCACGTCGCCGGTTCGCCAGTTCTTACGTTGAGAGGCGACGGCACACAAGGCTGCCTTCATCGTTGCGATGCCGACAACTCCGGCTGCGATCCGTCCGCTGCCACTCGATCCACCGCCTGAGTCCTTGCCGCGCAGCACCTCGTTGCTCAGCATGTCGCGCACCGCACGCAGATAAGTCAGCCGCGCGCTGTAGGCGTCCATGTAGGCGCGGCTCTGCTGGCGGTCGACCTCCATGCGCGAGAGCAGCGCCAGCAGCTTGTTGCTGTTGTCCTGCAGCTTGCCCTGTTCGCCGACGCTGAGGTTGCTGCGCTCCTGCTCGATCTCCTGGAGGCGCTCCTGGCGCTTGCGCGAGAGTTCGTACATCGTCATCGAATAGGTGTACTGGGCCAGTTCGGTCTTGACGATCTCCTGGCACAGCTGCCACTGCTGCTGCGCGGCGCCGGCGCTGCCGCCCGGGTTCGGGCAGCGCTCTTCGATACTCTTCTTGACCTGGACGCTGGGATCCTTGGCGTCGAGTTTCTCCTCCGGTTCCTTGGCGTCGTCGCCGCTTTTCTTGGCGCTGCCGATCTTGGCGAGCTTGTTGAGATTGGCGTTGACGTTGCCGTCGTCGCCGATGCGCTTCTCGATCTCGGCCAGATGATCGTTGGCATGCTTGTCGTGCACTTCCCAGGCGTTCTGCGCCGGAGCCGAGGTGCACAGCGATGCGCCGAGCAAGGCGGCGGCGAGGCGGGTGGCGAGTTTCATGCGCGAGATGGCCTGTCGTGGGCGAAGGGCCGGGCGCGCATCGCGGCGGCTCGGCAGTCGGTCGAGGGATGGGGCGGGGCGGTCCTCGCGCGGGCCGGTGGTCGCGAAGGCGGCGCGTGCCGGTGCGCGAGGCTCGCGGGCTGCGGCGGTTGCGCTCGATGCGGTGTGGGTGTGGGGCATGCAGAACTTCCTGTTCCGTTCGATACCAAGGGCATCCGCGAATGCCGTATCGGTGAAATCGAAGGGCGGAGCCACTTCGGACCGGCGGCGAAACGGCGAAGCGGTCGCCGATTTCGATGCGAGCGCTTGCGGAGAAAATGCTACGAACTCGCCGGCGCCGGCGATAGGTCCAGGAAATATGATTTTTCTATGCAGCTGGATATGTCGTGCGCGTGTATCAATCCGCGGGAATACGCCTGCAGGCGTTTACTCGGCACACAATGGCGATATGGGGCGCGGCCGAAGCGCACGCCGCCGTCGCCAGGAACGAAAGCGACGCAAGGCGGCATCGCCGCTCGCATCGAGACCGCGGCGCGTCGGGCGCGCCGCCGCGCTTCACTCGCGTGAGGTCTTCTTCGAGCGCTTGACGTCGTACATGGCCTGGTCGGCCTTCTCCAGCAACTCGCCCAGCTCTTCGCCGTCGTCGGGATAGATCGCGCAGCCGATGCTGGCGTCCAGCGCGATCGGCCGCTGCTCGAATTCGAAGCCGAAGCGCAGCGCCTGCGCCAGCCGTTGCGCCTGCGCGAACGCGCCTTCGCGGTGCTCGATGCGCGGCAGGATCACCGCGAACTCGTCGCCGCCGACCCGCGCGACGGTGTCGCCGGCGCGCGCGCTGAGCTTCATGCGTTCGGCGAATTCGCGGATCGCGGCGTCGCCGGCGCGATGGCCGAGCTTGTCGTTGACCGGCTTGAGCCCGTCCATGTCCAGGTTGAGGATGCCGACGCGGCGCGATTCGCGATGCGCCTGGGCCAGGTTGTGGCGCAGGCGGTCGTAGAACAGCGGCAGGCCGGTCAGCGCGTCGTGGGTGGCCTGGTAGAACAGCTCGTTGGTTTCGTACTTGGCGGCGTGGTACATCGCCGCGGCGATCAGGCCCGACATCATGTCGAGCACGCGCAGGTCGTCGTCGTCGAACGCGGCCGGCTCGCGCGACATCACCTTGAGCACGCCGACCACGGTGTCGTGATGCTTGAGCGGCACCACGATCATCGAACGCAGCCCGACCGCGCGGCAGGCGGCGCGATCGACGCGCTCGTCGGTTTCCGAATCGCGGCAGTTCAGCGGCCGGCCTTCGGCGACGCAATGGCCGGACAGGCTGGCGTCGCGGCGCAGGCGCATGCCCAGGCTGGATTCGGCGATGCCGGCGGCGGCGCGATAGACCATGTCCTCGCCTTCGGCCAGCTCGACCACCGAGCCGACCGCGCCGGTGAGGCCCTGCGCGCGGTGCGCGACCAGGTCCATGACGCCGCCCAGGTCCAGCCCCAGGCGGGCGATCTCGGTCTGCGTTTCGATCACTTTCAACAGGCGCTCGGAGAACGCCTGCAGCTTCGGTTCCTGCATGTTCATGGCATACGCCCCCCGGCGATGGGGCGGAGTATAGCGCCGGGCCGCGACGCCGGAAGGCGGGCGAGGTCCGCATTCAGCCACAGCCTGCGGGCGGCATTGCGATTGCGGCGGGTGGTGGACACGGCCGGCGGCCTCGCCCGGCCGAGCGCTCGGGCCGGTTTCGGCAACAGGAAATCGGAACCGATGGCGTTGCGTGTTGGTTTCGTATACGCGAAAGATCCGATGTCGTTGAGTGGTCGGCCGGTAAGTCGGCGCCGGGTTACACAGTTGATCCACACACAGGCCACTCGTTCGCGATTTTCTGAAGCGTTGCGACGATTCGGCTCAGCATAGTGACGATCGCGTCGATGCTCCCGACGCGCAGCGATGCCTAGAATCAAGCGCGGCACGCGATCGCCGACTGCGATCGGCGCGAGTTTCGCCGCGGCGCATTTGGACGGTGCGCTGCACCGCTGCATATGCAAATTCGATTCACCGATTCAAGGAGGGAATATGGCGACACCGAATCAGGATTGGTTCAACGACGGCGTCTATGTCCGCGATCCGCTCAAGCCCGGCATGTGCGGCGAAGACGTGCGTTCGCTGCAGGAGAACTTGGCCAAGCTCGGCATTACCGATGCGCAGGGCAAGCCGATTCCGATCGACGGCGCGTTCAGTCCGGAAATGGCGGAGGCCGTGCGCAAGCTCGGCGGCATGATCGCTGCGGATCAGTACGACAAGATCATGAGCAATCCGGACCTGGTGGGGACTGAGTCGCGCAAGGCCGCGGAAGCGCAGACGCGCGAGCAGCATATCGCCGACGGCATGCGCATTCCGGAAGTCGGCGCGCACTCGTGGACGTTGATGGAGGAGATGATGCGCGACCGCGGTCTCGAGGTCAGCCGGCCCGGCAACGACAGCGAGACCCAGTTCCTCGACGACTATCGCTACGACAAAAGCGGCGACAGCCAGGCGCCGCCGCCGCGCACGGAAGGTCCGTTGGTGTGCGCGCCGGTCGCTCATGGCGGTGGCGATGGCGGGAGCGTGCCCACGGCTGCGGCCGGCGGTCTGAACGCGGATCCGTTGTACGCGTCGTTGCGCCAGCAATTGCCGCAGACCGTGCCCGACGCGAAGGTCGCGGAAGTCGCTCTGAAGAGCGCGCAAGGGGATATGCACGACCCGGCCCAAGTGCAAAGCGCCGCCGTGGTCGGCGAGCGGATCTTCGTCGCCGGCAAGACGCCCGGCTATCTGGTCGCCGTGGACCTGACGGCCCCCGCGCCGCCGATCGCCGAGACAGCAGCGGGCCTGAGCGCGCTGGCGCCCGACAAGGCGCTCCAGCCCGAGGTGCAGCAATCGCAGGGCGGACGTTCGGTCTCCTGACAGAGGCCGCTTGTGGCACCGCGCGTCGGTCCGGCGGACCGACGCGCGCCGTGCGGCAGATGTGTGCGTTTTGTGTGCTACTTGGCAGAAACCCGGGTTTTGGTTAGCGTGTCGCTCCACCACGGACGGTAGGGGCCGCCGAGATGTTGACGATATCGCGCGCGTTGATCGCGGCGATGGCGCTGGCCATCGCTGCGCAGGGGAGTCTTGCCCGAGCCGAGCAACCGGCCTTGCCTGCGGCCGAGGCCGCAGCCGCGTCGACTCGGGCCGCGGCGGAATCCAGTGTCGCGCCTGCGCCCATCACGACCACGCCCACCGCGGTGGCGCCGACGGCGCCGGGCATCGCCGCCGCGTCCTCCCGCCTGGTTCCCGCCGATACCGGCGTGGTCCTGGAGACCGCGCAAGCCTTGAGTTCGGCCACCGCCAAGCGCGGCGACGGCCTGGCCTTGCGCCTGGCCGAGCCGCTGGTGGTCGACGGCGCGACCGTGCTGCCGGCCGGCGCGGCCTGTCATGGCGAAGTGATCCATGCCGAACGCTCGCGCGGCGGCGGCAAGCCCGGCGAATTGTTGCTGGCGGCCCGATACATCGAATACGACGGACGGCGGATTCCGCTGCGCGGCTTCCGCCTGTCCGGTGCGGGTCAGGAGAAAATGGCTGCGGCGATTGGCGTGGCGATCGTGGCCGGGCCGCTCGCGATGTTCGTGCGCGGCGGGCAGATCGAGATTCCCGTCGGCGCGCGCGCGCAGGCCCGCCTTGCCGAGGCCGTAGAGCTGTCCCTCGTCGCGCCCGCGCCGTCCGCGCCGGCTACCGGGCCGATGCCCGCGCCGGCGGTGGCGTCCGCTGCGCCGGCGTCCGCGTCCGCATCCGCATCCGCATCCCATTCTGCCGCGGCGCCCGCCGCCGTGGCGTCGCCGTCGATTTCCGCGCAACACCCAACCACAGGGGAAGCTGTCCAATGAAGTGCAAGTCCGCGTATGTCCTGACCGCCGTGCTGTTGCTGCCGCTGTCGGCCTGGGCCTGGAACGGCAAGTCGGTCGATCCGGCCAAGCAGGTGCCGGCCACCACCGCAGCGGCCACGGCCGATGCGTCGGCCGGGCAGGCGGCGCAGACGACGGGCGAAACGGCTGCGGCCGACGCCAAGCCCGCAGTCCAGGCCGAGGCCAAGTCCGAGGCCAAATCCGAAGCCAAGTCCGAACCGACCGCCGCCGCATCGGGCTCGCTGATCGGCGCGCCGCAGCCCGGCAAGGGCCAGATCGTGTTCTTCCGACCGTCCAAGTTCGCCGGCGCCGCGATCGGCTACAAGGTGCGCGAGGGCACGACCGAACTGGGCAAGCTGCGCAACGGCAAGTACTTCGTCGCCGCGGTCGAGCCGGGCGCGCACGAATACACCGTGCACTCCGAGGCCAAGGACATCCTCAACCTGGAAGTGGAGGCGGGCGAGACCTATTACGTGCAGGGCACGGTGACCATGGGCATGTTCGCCGGCCGGCCGAATCTGTCGCCGTCAACGAAGGCGGATTTCGACGCGGTGTCGGCCAAGCTCAAGCCCGCGGCCGAGTAAGCGGCGGCGATTCTGGACCGGTAGCGAGCATGTTCGGCGTCCTGGTGCTGCTGGCCCCCGTGGCCATCGTTTTCAGCTTCGTCTATCTCTTGGAGCTGAGAACGTTCCTGCAGGGCCTGCAGGGCGTGGCTTAGACTACGGACAACGTGATGACCCACGGCGCGGATACCGGCTCATACACGTACGATAAAAGTAAGATCGCGGTGGCGGGTGCGACCGGAGCGTTGGGCAGCATGGGCGGTGCGGTCGTGGATAAGGCTGCGGGGCCGGCGCTCAACGCGCTTCAAAAGGCCGCCGCACCCGAAGCGCCCATGGTGATCGTGAAGACCGTGGTCGATAAGGCTGTGGACAAAGCCAATGGAGTTTCGCCGGGTCCGGGGCATGCGCATCAGCTGAAGAAGAAGTGAGCGGTGTTGAGAACGCTAATGAAAGGCCCCGAATTTTTTTTCCTGATCGGTACCGGTTATGTCTGTGGCCTAGCGGTGACTTCAGGATTCGTTCTTTCGGCCTTGCAGCAGCTTTACGTGAAAGGCCGCTCGGCTTGGCGCAGCGTGCTGTGGTTGGGCTACCTGCTGGCCAACACCATGGCCGCCGCGTTGGTGCCGATCTACCTGATCGCCGCGGTGGTGGCGGAAAACCGGCCGGACAGGCCGGATTTTTGGCCGCGCGCGCTGTTGTATGGTGCCGGCGTGGCGACAGGGATCGCATTCGCGATCGTTTCCGCGCATCTGATCGGTCGCAAGCTCAAACACGAGGACCGCGACGCGAAGTGACATCGAGTTATGCCGAAGGCGGGTCCGCCCCAGTCGGCTACGCCCAACGGCCGATGCGGCGACGATCCGTGGCCTGCATGAAATCGCTCTTACAGGTTACCCCTCAAAATAAAAGGCCCCGCGCGAGCGGGGCCTTTTGTATTGCTGGGTGGAACCCATCGAAGTTTTACGCCTCGACCTCTTCCTTATACGCATCGATCGGAATACAAGCGCACATCACGTTCTTGTCGCCATACACATTGTCCACCCGCGACACCGGCGGCCAGTACTTCTGCAGCTTCAGCGACGGCAGCGGGAACGCGGCGAGCTCGCGCGGGTAGGCGCGGGTCCATTCGCTGGCGCTGACCTGGGTCGCGGTGTGCGGGGCGTGCTTGAGCGGGTTGTCCTCGCGGTCCAGGCGGCCGTCTTCGACCGCGCGGATTTCCTCGCGGATCTGGATCATCGCATCACAGAAGCGGTCGAGCTCGTGCTGCGATTCGCTCTCGGTCGGCTCGACCATCAGCGTGCCGGCGACCGGGAAGCTCAGGGTCGGGGCGTGGAAGCCGAAGTCGATCAGGCGCTTGGCCACGTCCTCGGCGCTGATGCCGGTGGCGTCCTTGAGCGGGCGCAGGTCGAGGATGCACTCGTGCGCGACCAGGCCGTTGCGGCCGGTGTAGAGCGTCTCGTAATGCGGGGCCAGGCGCTTGGCGATGTAGTTGGCGTTGAGCAGCGCGACCTGGGTCGCCTTGCGCAGGCCGGCGGTGCCCATCAGGGTGATGTACATCCACGAGATCGGCAGGATGCTGGCCGAGCCGTAGCTCGCCGCGCTGACCATGCCCACCGCGCCTTCGCCGTCGACCGTCTTGGGCAGGAACGGCGCCAGGTGCGACTTGACCGCGCACGGGCCGACGCCCGGGCCGCCGCCGCCGTGCGGGATGCAGAAGGTCTTGTGCAGGTTGAGGTGGGAAACGTCGGAACCCCACTTGCCCGGCTTGGCCACGCCGACCAGGGCGTTCATGTTGGCGCCGTCGGTGTACACCTGGCCGCCGTGCTGATGGATGATCTCGCAGATCTCCACGACCTCTTCCTCGAACACGCCGTGCGTGGACGGGTAGGTCATCATGATCGCGGCCAGGCGGTCGCTGTACTTCTCGGCGTTGCGGCGGATGTCCTCGACATCGACGTTGCCGTTGGCGTCGGTCTTGGTCACCACGACCGTCATGCCGCACATCTGCGCCGAGGCCGGGTTGGTGCCGTGGGCGGAGTCGGGGATCAGGCAGATGTCGCGATGGGCCTCGCCGCGCGAGCGGTGGTAGGCGCGGATCGCCAGCAGGCCGGCGTATTCGCCCTGCGCGCCGGAGTTGGGCTGCAGGCTGACCGCGTCGTAGCCGGTGCATTCCACCAGCATCGCTTCGAGTTCGTCGATGAGCTGCTTGTAGCCCGTCGCCTGCTCGGCCGGCGCCAGCGGATGGATATTGCCGAACTCCGGCCAGGTCACCGGGATCATCTCGGCGGTGGCGTTGAGCTTCATCGTGCACGAGCCCAGCGGGATCATGGTGCGATCCATCGCCAGGTCCTTGTCGGCCAGCGAGCGCATGTAGCGCAGCAGCTCGTGCTCGCTGTGGTGGGTGTTGAACACCGGGTGCTGCAGGAACGCCGAGGTGCGGCGCAGCGCGGCGGGAATCGCGTCGGCGGTGGCGGCGTCGAGCGCGTCGATGTCGAGCGCGGCGCCGAACACGCCGGCCAGCGCGGTCAGGTCGGCGCGGGCGACGGTTTCGTCGAGGCTGAGGCCGACGCTGGACGCGTCGATCTCGCGCAGGTTGATGCCGGCCGCGCGCGCCTTGGCGTGGATCGCGGCGGCGTCGACGCCGTCGATGCGCAGGGTGTCGAAGAAGCCGTCGGCGACCTTGAGCCCGGCCTGGCGCAGCGCGGCGGCGAGGATCGCGGCCTGGCGGTGCACGCGCAGGGCGATGCGGGTCAGGCCGTCGGGGCCGTGGTAGACCGCGTACATGCTCGCCATCACCGCCAGCAGCACCTGCGCGGTGCAGATGTTGCTGGTGGCCTTCTCGCGGCGGATGTGCTGCTCGCGGGTCTGCAGGGTCAGGCGGTAGGCCGGCTTGCCGTCGCTGTCGACCGACACGCCGATCAGGCGGCCCGGCATCGAGCGCTTGTAGGCGTCGCGGCAGGCCATGAAGCCGGCGTGCGGGCCGCCGAAGCCGAACGGCACGCCGAAGCGCTGGGTGTTGCCGACGACGATGTCGGCGCCGAATTCGCCCGGCGACTTCAGCAGCACCAGGGCGAGCAGGTCGCTGGCCACGGCCAGGATCGCGCCGCGCGCGTGCAGCGCGTCGGCCACGGCCTGGTAGTCGCCCAGGCCGCCGAAGGTGTCGGGGTATTGCAGCAGCGCGCCGAACACGTCGGCGCCCGCGGCTTCGCTGTCGTCGCCGATGTGCAGCGCGATCTCCAGCGGCTCGGCGCGGGTGCGCAGCACTTCCAGCGTCTGCGGATGCACGTTCTTCGACACGAAGAAGGTGTTGGACTTGGACTTGGCCGAACGCTTGGCCAGGGTCATCGCTTCGGCCGCGGCGGTGGCTTCGTCGAGCAGCGAGGCGTTGGCGATCTCCATCCCGGTCAGGTCGGCGACCATGGTCTGGAAGTTGATCAGCGCCTCCATGCGGCCCTGCGAGATTTCCGCCTGGTACGGCGTGTAGGCCGTGTACCACGCCGGGTTCTCCAGGATGTTGCGCAGGATGACGTTGGGGGTGTGGGTGCCGTAGTAGCCGCGGCCGATGAAGCTGCGCAGCACCTGGTTCTTCGAGGCGATGGCGCGGATCTTGGCCAGCGCTTCCACTTCGCTGATCGCCTGCGGCAGGGCCAGCGGCTGGGGGGACTTGATCGAGCCGGGGACGATGGCGTCGGTCAGGGCTTCGAGCGAGGCGTAGCCGACCTGCCCGAGCATGTGGCCGATCTCGGCGTCGTTGGGGCCGATGTGGCGCTCGATGAAGGCGTCGTGGTGCTCGAGGTCGCGCAGGGTCGAATGGGTCATGGCAGGGGGCGTCCTAAGGCGAACGTGCGGTGCCGCACGCGAGGCGCCCCTCTGTCCTTTTGCCTGAGAGTTTGGAAGCGCGCTGCGGCCCAGGCCGCTTGGGGGAGGGGTGGGCCGCTGGGGCCGCTCCTGTCCGCGCTCGCTTCGTGCCCCTTCGGCGCCGGTTCCGTCCGCGGTGACGCTGCGGGCGGGCGGTCTCTCCAGAGTTTTGTACACGCGGCGGTCTGGGGCCTGAGCGATTACGGGCGTTGCGCCTTCGGCAGCGGCCGGCCGGGAGGCCCGGGTGGCCGCTTCTCCCACCGCGTGGTCGAAGCGGCGATTATAGCCGTTGGCGGGCGGCGCGGGGACCCGCCCGGAGCCCCTGTAGGAGCGGCGCGAGCCGCGACTGCGGGGTAGCCGGGCGCGCCGCAGGTGGGGTTTCGCGGTTGCGGCTGCGGACAGATCGGAACAACTCCGGCGGCGATCCGCGTGGCCGCGCGGGAGTATGCTGTCGCCCCCCCCCCATTCATGCATCGAGGCCCGCCATGGCCGCGCGACCGTTCCGCCTGCTGCAACTCGACCACGTGGTCCTGCGCGTGCGCGACAGCGCGGCGATGGCGGCGTTCTACTGCGATGTGCTCGGCTGCAGCGTGGAGCGGCGCCAGGACGAGATCGGCCTGGTCCAGCTGCGCGCCGGCGAGTCGCTGATCGACCTGGTCGACGTCGACGGCAAGATCGGCCGCCTCGGCGGCGCCGCGCCGGGCGAGCAGGGCCGCAACATGGACCACCTGTGCCTGCGCGCCGATCCGTTCGACCGCGACGCCATCCTCGCCCACCTCAACGCCCATGGCGTGCGCGTGGGCGAGTTCGGCTCGCGCTACGGCGCCGAAGGCGAAGGCCCCTCGCAGTACCTGTACGACCCGGAAGGCAACATGATCGAGCTCAAGGGCCCGCCCGATGCGCCCCGGGACCGCGCCGCAGCGGACCGCGCCGCGCGATGAGCCGCGACGCCGCCACCGTCAAGCCGCCGATCCCGATCCGCCGCCTCGCCCTGCTGCTGGGCGGGCTGGCGATGTTCGGGCCGTTCTCCATCGACACCATCTTCCCGGCGTTCCCGGCGATGGGCGCCGAGCTGGCCGCCGACAAGCTGCAGATGCAGCAGACCATCAGCGTGTACCTGGTGGCGTATGCGCTGATGAGCATCGTGCACGGCCCGCTGTCGGACGCGATCGGGCGGCGCAAGGTGATCCTGGGCGGGCTGGCGATTTTTACGTTGGCTTCGGCAGCCTGCGCGCTGGCCGACGATCTGCCTACTCTGCTTTGCTTTCGTGCGATCCAGGGTCTGTCGGCAGGTGTTGGACTCATCGTCGGCCGCGCCGTCATCCGCGACCTGCTGCACGGCGACGACGCGCAGCGGCTGATGAGCCAGGTGATGATGATCTTCGGCATCGCCCCGGCGATCGCGCCGGTGATCGGCGGCTGGATCCTGGGCTGGTCGCACTGGCCGGCGATCTTCTGGTTCCTGGTCGCGTTCTCGGTGGCGCTGTGGACCGCGGTGGCGCTGCTGCTGCCGGAAACCCATCCGCCGCAGGCGCGCCTGCCGCTCAAGCCCAGGCGGCTGCTGCGCGATTACTTCGCGATCTGCCTCAACCCGCGCTTCCAGCGCCTGACCGCGGTGGGCGCGCTGAACTTCGGCGCGCTGTTCCTGTACATCGCCTCGGCGCCGGCGTTCGTGCTCGACCTGCTCAAGCTCGGCGAACGCGATTTCGCCTGGTTCTTCGTGCCGACCATCGGCGGCATGGTCGCCGGCTCGTTCGTGTCCGGGCGCGCGGCCGGCAAGGTCAGCGGCGACCGCCTGGTCGATATCGGCTTCGCCTGCTGCGCGCTCGCCATCGCCATCAACCTCGGCTACAACCTGTGGACCGACGCGCCGCGGGTGCCGTGGGCGGTCGTGCCGATGTGCATCGGCGCGTTCGGCATCGCCCTGGTGTTCCCGATCGTGACCTTGTCGATCCTGGACATGTACCCGCACCAGCGCGGCTCGGCCTCGTCGCTGCAGGCCTTCACCGGCCTGGTGTTAAACGCGGCGCTGGCCGGGGTGGTCTCGCCGATGCTCAGCGACAGCGCGTTGCATCTGGCGGTGGCGGCGTCGTGCCTGACCGCGGCGGCGTGGCTGTTCTGGCGCTGGGAAGCGTGGGTGTCGCGCAATCGGGTGTCGCGGGTGCCCGCGGATGCGGTGGTGGTCGAGCCGCAGGATTCGTTGTAGATCCTCGCCGTCGTGCCGATCGTCGCCCGCGCGCTTCAATCCGCGCGCCAGGACGGGATCAGCGCCGCTAATCCGGCGGAACGTCCCGCAGCATCGCGCAACTTCCACAAAGTGGCGCCTTCGATCCAGAACCGGCGCCCGTTGCGGGAGACCCGCAAGCCGGAGTAGTTCCGTACCAGGCCCTCGGTTTCGACCTGCCGCAGCGCCGTCGCGCGCGCGCTGCGCTGCGCCTGCGGCGCCGACAGACGCGAAGGCAGACCGACGATCTGCTCCCAGGAATACTCGAACAGCGTTTGCGCGGCGGTATTGGCGTAGATGAACAGCGGGTCGTCCTGCCCGCCGTGCGCGAGCAGGGCGAACGGAGCTTCGCGGTAGAGCCAGTCGACGCGATCGGTTTCGTCGATCAGCGCCTGCCCGGTCCAATGCAGGTAGCTGCTCTCGATCAGAGCGTGGGCGGCGGCGAGTTCGGTGCGGTCGGGCATGAGGATAGCTCGCTACAGGTTGGCGATGCGTGGATTGGTTCCGAGGATCTGGGCGGCGTCGACCGGCACCTGGATCAGCATCGAAGGCCGTTCGGTGCGGTAGGCGTGCGCCATGAGCTCGTCGAGATTGGCCAGGTCCGGCCGCAGGCGGCAGCCGATCCAGCCGCTGGCAGCGGCGATCGCGGCGTAGTCCGCCTGCGCCAGCCCGCCGTGGTAGCGCTCGCGCCGCACGCCGGGCAGCACATGCTCCAGCGCCTGCTCGATCAGTCCGTAAGCGCCGTTGTCGAGGACGAACAGGGCGATGCCCAGCGCGGCGGCTTCCGCGAGCGCGCCGCCATAGAGGCGGAAGCAGCCGTCGCCGGAAAACACGAACACGTGCCGGCGCGGATCGGCCGTTTTGGCGCCGAGGCCGGCGCCGTATGCGCCGCCCATCGCCGAGCCGCGATAGAGCGCATAGAAGCGCATGTGCGGATGCGGCCGTTGCAATACGTGCTGACGGTCCTTGTAAGCCATGCAGACGTCGTCGAAGCCGATGCTTCCCGGGCGCCACAACCGGTCCAGGCGCCGATAGAAATCGACGAGATCGACGCTGTCGGGACCGCTTCGCCCGCGTTCCCGCACCGCCGCGGCCGCAGCAGCGCCGGCCGGCCGCGCCTCGGCGCATGGGCGCGGCGGGCTCCACCGGCTTATCGCCGCGATGGTTTCGCGCAGCGGCGCGACGGTCTGGACGAACTCGCCGCCTGCCAGATGGGCGAAGCCGCCGTCGCGACTGCCGTAGCGCGGAATGCGCTCGGCCAGGTTCCATACCAGGCCCGCCTTGGCCTTGGCGAAATTGACCGTGTATTCGTCGCCGCAGTAGCCCACCGAAACCAGCGTGTCGTCGCGGCCGAGACTTTCCCACAACCGTGCGGCCTGCGCGCTTCCACCGAAGCCCAGGTAGCCGGCGGCGTAGGGATTGTCGTGGGCGATCGCATTGGCGCCGTTGATGCTCCACACCGCGGGCGCGTTCAGGGCCGAGCACAGTTGCGTGGTCAAGGCCGCGATGTCGGGCACGGCATGGGCTTCGTCGCCGACCAGCAGCAGCGTGCGCGCGCGCCGACGCGGGGCCAGATGGCGATCCAATACCGTTTCGGCGGGCAGGTGCGGCGTGCTGGGCGCGTGGATGGATGCGGCGGCGGCCTGTTCCGGCAGCGGCGCGTTCAGCACGTTGGGCGGCAGCACGAACGCGACCGGAGCGCTATGGGCCAATTCGTGCGCGGCGGCCGACAACTGCGCGTCGAGTCGGGACAGATCGTCGATCACGAAGGTTCCGTGCGGCAGCTCGGCGGCGATCTGCGCGGCGATGTTGGCGCCCGATTCGGTGCTGTCCTGCAGCGGCGCGCTGTCGCGAAGCCCGGATGGCGTGGCCGCGACGAGGTACAGCGCGGGAAGGTTGTGCAGCTTGGCGTCGCTCAGCCCGCACAACAGCAGTTTGGTCGCCGCGCCCGTAGTCGCCACGGCCGCGGCCACGCGGCCGCTCGACAGGTAATGCCCGAGCGGCATGAAGCCCGCGACGTACTCGTTGACGTTGAAGAATTCGATCGCGTCGTCGTTGCGGCGGCGGTGCGCGTACGGCGCCAGGTGCTTCAGCAGATGGATGACGCCGCCGCCGTTGACGCCGAAGCAGGTGCGCACGCCCCATTCGCGCATCGCGTCGATGAGGCGCTGGTAACCGTCGTAAGGCGAGGGTCGGATCATGCGGATTCCAGGGGGCGCAGCGTCCGCGGCATCGCGACGCGTCCTGCCGGACGCGGTGCTGGGGCTCGGCCGGCAAGGCGATCGCTTCGATGCGGCTTCGTTCTTCGCCTTGCAGGGCCGTTTGCGAAGTTATCAAGTGTGCGACGGGCGACGGTGACGCTTCGCATAGATCGACGCTTATGAGAACAAACGATAAGAATCGTCGAGCGGCCGGAATTGTGTGCCGGACTTCACGTGCGGCGTTTTTTCTGGAATGAGCGAGTTAATCGGGCGAGAGCGAAGGTGAGGCTGGCGGCGGCCCTGCTGCGGCCCAGTGCCGGACTGCGCATTTGTTCTTCATGCGGCGATGCAGGCCGTGATCGATACTCGCCGCATCGACGACCGGCACGGTTGGAGCCATGAGTACGACGATCGCGGTTTCGCGCCGGTGCGTGGCGTTGATAGCGCACGATTCCAAGAAAGAGCTCTTGCTGGAGTTCGCCCGCCGTCACCTGGCGGAGTTGGCCCGTTGCGAGTTGGTGGCGACGCAAGCCACGGCGATGCTGCTGCGCCTGCGGCTCGGACTCGATGTGGTGCCGATGCGGTCGGGGCCGGACGGCGGCGATCTGCAGATCGCCGCCAAGCTTGCGGCGGGCGAAATTTCCGCGGTGTTCTTTCTGCGCGATGTGACGATCGCGCAACCGCACGAGGCGGATATCCTGGCGTTGCTGCGCATCTGCGATGTGTGCGATGTTCCGTACGCGACCAACGTCGCGACGGCACGGATGCTTGCACAGGAATTGTTCGGTCGTTCGCAATCGCCTGCGACGCTTCGCGCCTTGGACGAGGCGGGCGAAACCAGGGAACCGAGCGGCGGGCCGCTCGGTTTCCAGGCGTGAACGGCGGATCGCGCTGGGACGTGAAGCGCGGTGTGCCGCGAGGGACTCTCCGGCGAGATCGCGCCGGGAGCGGCTCGGTCTCCCGGCGCGAAGCTATCGAGCCTGCGCCTCAGATCAACCCAGGATCGGTAATCCCGTGCGCCCCCGTCTCCACCCGCCCCGCGATCCGCCGGTAATACTCCGGATCGTTGGCATCGGTCAGCACGAAGTCGTACCACTGGCAGCTCTCGTCCAGCCGCAGCGGCCGATAACGCAGCGACCCCGCGCCCAGCCGCTCCAGCCGCGGCGCGTACAGCCCGTACTGATCGGCCAGTTCCAGCCGCAGCGGCTTACGCCCCGGATTGCGCAGCGCCAGGATCAGCTTGCGATGGCGCAGGCGCAGATCGGGGATCGTGGTAGCGCCCGGATTGGCGCCGTGCAGCGAACCGCGGAACTCGCGGAAGAACCCGTTCGGCCCGAACACCTGCAGCGCGTAGGCGCGCGCGCCGCCGCTGCGCAGGGGCCAGTCGCCGTTGAGCGAGCGGCCCGGTTCGATCGTGTAGCGGCGCGGGATCGCCTCGGGGTCGAGCAGGTCGTAGACATGGAACACCGCCGCGGCGCGTCCGCTGTTGCCGAAGGTGAGCCGCAGCGTGCGCGCGTCGCGGTCGAAGCGTTCGCCCACGTGCAGGTCGTAGGGCAGCGCGCGCGAGGGCTTGATGCCGGGCTCCTGGCGCGCCGCGCTCGGCGTCGCCGGCGGTTTCGGCGCCGGCAGCTTGCTCTGCTCGGCGACGATGCGGTCGGCATCGCCGGTGTACGGCAGGCTCGGGATCGGCTCGTGGTTGGGGTTCTCGAAATTGAACGCGCTGGTCAGATCGCCGCACACCGCGCGCCGCCACGGGCTGATGTTGGGTTCGTTGACGCCGAAGCGCTTTTCCAGGAAGCGGATCACCGAGGTGTGGTCGAACACCTGCGAGTTGATCCAGCCGCCGCGGCTCCACGGCGAGATCACGTACATCGGCACGCGCGGGCCCAGGCCGTAAGGACGGTCGTAATAGACCGCCGGATCGGCCGAGGTGCCGTACGAGGGGCCGCTGCGGGCGAAATGGTGTTCGCCGCGCAGGTCCACGGTGGAGCCGCCGAGCGGCTTGCGCTGCGCGTCCAGCGACGGCGGCGCCGGCGGCGGCACGTGGTCGAAGAAGCCGTCGTTCTCGTCGAAGTTGACGATCAGCACGGTGCGCGCCCACACCGCCGGATCGGCGGTGAGCGCGTCGAGCACGCGCGCGGTGTAGTCCGCGCCCCAGATCGGCGCCGACGGGCCGGGGTGTTCGGAATACTTGGCCGGCGCGACGATCCACGACACTTGCGGCAGCTTGCCGCTGCGCACGTCGCTGGCCAGATCCTCCAGCGTCCAGGTTTTCAGCGCCTTCTCGGCCAACGCTGAACCCGGCGCCGCCGCGCGGAACTGGCGGAAGCCTTCCAGCGGGTTGTCGGAGAAGTTGTCGTCCATGTCCTGGTACAGCTTCCAGCCGACCCCGGCGCGCTCCAGGCGCTCGGGATAGGTGGTCCAGAAATAGCCTTCGCCGGCCGGGCCGGAGTCGTCGAAGGTGTTGACGATGGCCGGGCCGCCGCGGTCGGCGGCGGGATTGTTCGTGCCGGTCCACAGGAACAGGCGGTTGGGGTTGGTGCCGGTGAGCTGCGAGCAGTGGTAGGCGTCGCACAGGGTGAAGGCGTTGGCGAGCGCGTACTGGAACGGGATGTCGGCTTCCAGGTAATGGCCCATCGAGCGCTCGGTCTTGGCCGGCAGCCACTGGTCCATCTTGCCGTGGTTCCAGGCGGCTTGAGCGTCGGGCCAGGTGTGCGGGGTGCCGGCGATGCGCTGCGCGCTGGTGGTCTTGGTGTCGATGTGCCAGGGCTGGATTTCGCGGCCGCGGGCGTCGCTCTGCCGCCACACCGGCTTGCCGCCGGGCAGCGGGATCGGGAAACGGTCGCCGAAGCCGCGCACGCCGCGCATCGCGCCGAAGTAGTGGTCGAAGGAGCGGTTCTCCTGCATCAGGATCACCACGTGCTGGACGTCGTGCAGGGTGCCGGTGACGCGCGCGGCGGGGATCGCCAAGGCTTTCTGGATCGAGGGCGGGAACAGGTTGAGGGCGAGGCCGGCGGCGGTCGCGCCGGCGGCGCCGCGCAGGAAGCCGCGGCGCGAGGGGTCGTGTTGGTCGGTCATGGCGATCCGGGCGAGATACCCGCTCGAAAGCGGAGGCTGGGGGAAGCGGCGGGCAGCGCCGCTCCGGCAGCGTGCTGCGGGCGTATGGCAGTGCGGTGACGGTTCGCCGACCGCGGCGCCGACCTGTGCCGGCGTTCGCGCCGCCAGCGTGCGCGATGGCCACCTGCGGCCCCGCGCTGGCATACTCGCGGTTCAGTCAAAGCAAGGGAATGTCATGAATCAGACCGCCATCCCGGACGTCGCCCTGGTCGACAACACCGAACAGCGCACCCCGCTGGTGCTGGTGCTGGACTGCTCCGGCAGCATGACCGGCGCGCCGATGGACCAGTTGAACGAAGGCCTGAAGCTGCTGGAAGAAGAGCTCAAGAGCGACGTGATCGCGGCCAAGCGCGTGCGCGTGCTGGTGGTGCGCTACGGCGGCTTCGATCAGGCCGAGCTGGCCGGCGACTGGTGCGACGCCATGGATTTCACCGCGCCGGTGCTGGAAGCGGCGGGCACCACCCCGACCGGGCGCGCGATCGACCTGGCCCTGGGCGAGGTCGAAAACGAGAAGCAGCGCTTCAAGGCCGCCGGCGTGGCCTACACCCGGCCGTGGCTGTTCCTGATGTCCGACGGCGCGCCGACCGACGCCTGGGAAGCCGCCGCGCAGCGCGCGCGCGACGCCGAAACCGCGAACAAGGTCGCGATCTTCCCGATCGCGGTCGGGCAGGGCGACGAGCGAATCATGAGCCAGTTCAGCAGCAAGGGCCCCGGCGGGGTCAAGCGCCTGCAGGGCCTGCAGTTCCGCGAGCTGTTCCTGTGGCTCAGCGCGAGCATGCAGGTGGTCTCGCAGTCGCGTCCGGGCGGCGCCGCGCAGCTGCCTTCGACCGACACCTGGTCCTCGGTTCCGACCTGAGCGGGGCGCGCATGGGCTGGCGGATCTATGCCGCATCGGCGGTGGGCAGCTCGCACCTGGACAAAGGCATTCCGTGCCAGGACGCCTGCGCCTTCCACGTCGACGGCGATGTATTGGCCGCGGTGGTCTGCGACGGCGCCGGTTCGGCCGCGCACAGCGACATCGGCGCGCGTCTGATCGCCGACGGGCTGGCGCGCGCGCTCGGCGAGCGCCTGGCCGGCGAGCCGCAGTTGCTGGAGGCGCCGCGCGAGACCTTCTTCGAAGCCGCCGCCGAGGCGGTGGCGCAGGCGCGCGCGAGCGTGGTCGAGCGCGCGCAGGCCGACGGCCGCGCGCTCGGCGACTACGCCGCGACCGTGGTCGGCTACGCCGGCGACGCGCAGCGCGGCTGGTTCCTGCACATCGGCGACGGCATCGGCGTGGCCGAGGCGGCCGACGCGGACGAAGACGCGGTGGTGTCGTTGCCGGCCAACGGCGAGTACGCCAACGAAACCTGGTTCGTCACCGGCGACAGCTGGCGCGAGCAGTTGCGGGTGCTGCAGGTGCCGGCGCCGACCGCGCGCCTGGCGCTGATGTCCGACGGGGCGATGCCGTTCGCGATGACGCGCGGCAACGCCGCGCTGTACGCGCCGTTCATCGATCCGGTGGCGCGCTATCTGGCGTCGGTGGACGAGGCCGAGGGCAGCCGCGCGCTGCACGGCACCTTGGCCGATCCGCGCACGCACGGCATCACCTCCGACGACAAGACCCTGCTGATCGCGCTGCGGGCCTGAGAACGCCGGCGATGAGCAGCCTCACCACCGGCAGCGCCATCGTGATCGGCTCGCGCCGTTCGCGCCTGGGGCCGTTGATCAAGAGCGGCGGCGCCGGCAGCGTGTACCTGCTGGCCGACGATCCGCACAGCGTGGCCAAGATCTACCACGCGCGGGTCGATCCGCCGAGCTACACCGACCGCATCGAGGCGATGCTGCAGCTGCGCCCGAAGCTGCCCGACCAGTACGAAAGCGGCAAGCGCTACGTGCAGATCGCCTGGCCCGACGCGAGCGTGCGCGACGAGCAGGGCCGCTTCGTCGGCTTCACCATGCCGGCGCTGGACGTGCAATCGACCAACGAGGTCGAGCAGATCCTGCAGGAACGCCAGGCGCGCGCGGCCGGCCTGCCGGTGGGGCTGGGCCACAAGGTCACCCTGGCGGCGAACCTGGCCTCGGTGCTGGCGGCGCTGCACGCGCAGCACCATTACGTGGTCGACCTCAAGCCGGTGAACCTGCGCTTCTACCGCGCCTCGCTGTACATCGCGCTGCTGGACTGCGACGGCTTCAGCATCCAGGGCCGCGGCGGCCGTTTCCACGCGCCGCAGTTCACGCCCGACTATCTGGCGCCGGAATACCAGATCCGCGCGCTCGACGAGGCCGGCGAGGAAACCCAGGACCGCTTCGCGCTGGCGGTGGTGATCTTCCAGCTGCTCAACTTCGGCATCCATCCCTACAGCGGCCGCCCCGCCTACGACCGGGTGCCGACCGACGTGCCCGGGCGCATCCGCGAGCGGTGCTACGCCTATTCGCAGCGCGGCAATCCGATGATGGCGCCGAACCCGGTCAGCGGCCACGCGCTGATGCCGCGCGGGCTGCGCGATCTGTTCGACCGCGCGTTCGGCGACGAGCCGGCGCGGCGCCCGAGTTCGGCCGAATGGAGCGAGACGCTGCGCGCTTATGCGCAGCCCTCGCGCGGGCTGATCGTGATCTGCGAGCGCAATCGCGAGCACCAGCACTACGCCGGCGAACCCTGCGCGGCGTGCGTGCGCCACGACCTGCTCAACGCCACCGCGCGCAAGGCCGCGAGCAAGCCGCGGCCGGCGCCGCGCGCCGCGGCCGCGAT
>NZ_LXSD01000027.1:0-1347 GCF_017168095.1 Lysobacter enzymogenes
CTTCGCCGGCGCGACGGGCGCGGCTGGCGCGGCGACGGGTGCCGGATCGCGCGCGCAGGCCGCGGCCAGGCTCAGGGCGATGCCCAAGGCGAGCGCGCGGGCGGCGGGAACGGGGGAAAACGGCTGGCGAGGGTAGGCGTCCATGTGCTTCGCGACTGCGCGTCCTTGGGTCCGCAAAGCGCCGCACGCTATCTGATCGCGCCGAAACGGGTCAATAATGGCCGCCGTTTTCGCTCATCCGCGCCCGCCCATGCCTTTCCTGGAACTCACCCTGCGCTGCAGCGAGGCCGAACAGCCGCGCTTCGAAGCCGCGCTGGACGACGTCGGCGCGCTCGCCGTGACCATGCTCGACGCCGATGCCGACAGCAGCAACGAACGCGCGATCCTCGAACCCGGCGTCGGCGAGACCCCGCTGTGGCAGTCGATCGTGCTCAGCGCGCTGTTCCCGCACGACGCCGACGCGCTGGTGATCCTGGCCGCGCTGGAATCCTTCGACCCGGACCTGGACTGGAGCCGGGTCGGTTTCGCCAACGTCGAGGACCAGGACTGGGAACGCGCGTGGATGGACCAGTACGCGCCGCTGCAGTTCGGCCGCCGCACCTGGATCGTGCCGTGGAACCAGGACCTGCCCGCCGAGGCCGACCGCGCCGACGCTGCGGTGGTGCGCCTGGACCCGGGCCTGGCGTTCGGCTCGGGTACCCACCCGACCACCGCGCTGTGCCTGGCCTGGCTCGACGCGCTGGCCGACGCCGGCGAACTGGCCGGGCGGCGCGTGCTCGATTTCGGCTGCGGCTCGGGCATCCTCGCGCTGGCCGCGCTCAAGCTCGGCGCCGCCGACGCGATCGGCGTCGACAACGATCCGCAGGCGCTGATCGCCACCGCCGACAACGCCGAACGCAACGGCGAGGCCGCGCGCATGCAGGTGTTCCTGCCGCAGGACGAACCGGTGGCGGCGTATCCGGTGGTGGTCGCCAACATCCTCGCTTCGGCGCTGATCGCGCTGGCCGACACCCTGGCCGCGCGGGTCGCGCCGGGCGGCCGCATCGCCCTGTCGGGCATCCTCGCCGGGCAGGAGGACGAGGTGGTCGCGCGCTATGCCGAGCGGTTCGACGCGTTGCAGGTCGAACGCCTCGAAGACTGGATTCGCGTCACAGGCGTGCGTCGTCGCTGAGCGCGCGGCATGGTTGAATAAGCGCGCATGTTCGTCGCCTGCCCTCACTGCGGTTACCTGGTCGCGCTGATCGTCGCCAAGGACGGTCCGGCGCGCGCCTGCCCGCGCTGCGGCGGCTCGCTGCAGAGCGAGGCGCCGGCAGCCGCGGCGCAGACCGCGGCGGCCGAAGCGGCCGG
>NZ_LXSD01000028.1:0-211 GCF_017168095.1 Lysobacter enzymogenes
GGATTTATTGGGCGTAAAGGGAACGCAGGCGGTCTTTTAAGTCTGATGTGAAAGCCTTCGGCTTAACCGGAGTAGTGCATTGGAAACTGGGAGACTTGAGTGCAGAAGAGGAGAGTGGAACTCCATGTGTAGCGGTGAAATGCGTAGATATATGGAAGAACACCAGTGGCGAAAGCGGCTCTCTGGTCTGTAACTGACGCTGAGGTTCGAA
>NZ_LXSD01000029.1:0-1203 GCF_017168095.1 Lysobacter enzymogenes
CGCGCCCGGCTTCGCTGCGGCCTGGCTCGCGCTGGCCGAAGCGCGCAACGCCGCCGGCGACGGCGACGCCGCCTACGCGGCGCTCGAACGCGGCGAACGCGCGGCCGCCGGCGATGCGGCAATCGTCGCGCGCTTCGCTAACGAACGCGCCGCCCTCGACGGCGACTTCGACGCCGTCGCCAAATACTGGCGCCAACGCGCGCGGGCCGCGCCCGACGACGCTTACGCGCAACTGGCGCTGGCGCGCGCGCTCGGCGCCGGCGGCGACGCGGCCGCGGCGATCGCGCAGTTGCGCGCGCTGACCGCGCGCGATCCCGACGACCCGCGCGCCTGGTTCGAACTGGGCAAGTTCTCGATCCTGCACGGCCAGGCGCAGCCGGCGGTCGACGACTACCTGACCCGCGCCCTGGTCCAGTACCGGCGCGGCGGCAACCGTTACGGCGAAGGCGAAACCCAGAACGCGCTGGGCATCGGCTACGCCCGCCTGGGCCAGAACGATCACGCGCTCGACCAGTACCGCAGCGCGGTGGAATTGCGCCGCGCGGTCGGCAACCGGCGCGGGCTGGCGACCAGCCTGCGCAACCTCGGCAATGTGCTGGCGCTGACCGGCCGTTTCGACGAAGCCGCGCGCAGCCTGCACCAGGCGCGCGAACTCTACGCCGCGCTCGACGACCGCCACGGCCTGGCCGCGGTCGAGAACGAACTGGGCCTGCTGGCCGAGGAACGCGGCGACTATCCCGCCGCGCTGGCCGCGTTCCGGCGCGCGCTGGCCGCCTGGCAGCAGGCCGGCGACGCCGCCGGCACCGCCCAGGCGCTCAACGACATCGGCTTCGCCCATTACCAGCTCGGCGCCTACGACGACGCCCAGGCCTATCTGGTGCAGTCGCGCGAGGCCTACGCCAAGCTCGGCGACGAAACCGGCAAGGTCCGCACCGCGCAGAACCTGGGCCTGCTGGCGAGCGCGCGCGGGCACTGGCCGCAGGCGCGCGAATCGCTGCAGGCCTCGCTCGACGCCGCGCTGGCCGCGCAGATGATGGAAGAAGCCGCGGTGGCGCGGCGCAATCTCGGCGAGCTGGAACTGATGCAGGGCCGCATCGGCGCCGCGCTGGCGCAGCTCGATGCCGCCGCCGCGCTGTTCCGCCAGCGCGAGGACGCGCGCGGCCAGGCCGACGTCGGCCTGCTGCGCGCGCAGGCGCAGGCCGC
>NZ_LXSD01000030.1:0-8621 GCF_017168095.1 Lysobacter enzymogenes
CGCCGCCGACCAGCGGCGACGGCGGCTGATGCCCGCGGCGGCCGGCCTGCCCGGCCGCCGCTGCCGGATTCGCGCCGAGGCGAGCGCGATCCGGCCGTAAACCGTTTCGAGAACGCCGCGGCCGGCCTACGGATCGGCCGCGGCGTTCAGGCAGTACCGGTCGGGCCGCAACCGATCGGACAGCGAAGAACCCGGATCGAGTTCGCTCGGGCGGGTTCCCTCGGGCGCGGCGTGGTTGGGCGAGTCGATCGCGTTGCGCCCGCTTTTTGGTCGATGGGCGCTGCATGGCCGGGCGGATCGGCGCTTGATCGTCTCGGGCCGGAAAGACTCGGGCCTGAAGGGCGTCCCATAAGACCCGTGCTGTGGCGGGTCGGTCTCGCGACTGCGGCTGCGGGTGGTGCGGCAAGGCTCTCATTCTTGTGGGAAAGGCTTTGATCTTTGTGGGAGGGGCTTGAGCCCCGATGCTTTCGTCTCCGACCTCGCGCACTCCACCCCTCCGCCCACGGCATCTTGACCTGAATGAACGCAGCCCCCGGCCCCTGACTTCCGGCGCTGTGCGGCCGCGCGCGCGGCCCTAGAATCGCGCCTCATGACCGCCGCCGCGCCCGCCCGAACCCTTGCCTTGCGTCTGGCCGCCGCCGCGGCGCTGCTGGCCTTGGCGAGCACCGCAGCGCAGGCGCGCACCGTCTACCGCTGCGTGCGCGACGGCACCGTCAGCCTCGCCACCACGCCCGAACCCGGCTCGCGCTGCGAGGCCAGGCAGATCGACGACAACGCGGTGAAGCTGCCCAACCTGTGGGGCGCGATGGGCGTCATCAACGGCAACCTCTACGAGCGCCAGCAGGACGGCAAGACCGTCTACAGCACGCGCAACCTGCCCGGCTCGGTGCGGGTGATGGGCTTCACCGTGGAAACGCCGCCGGGCGAACCGGCGCATCCGGGCCTGGGCAAGGTCGGCAAGCCGCAACTGGACAAGTTCTCCGCGCAATTCCGCAGCGCCGCCAAGGCCAACGGCCTGGACGACGCCTGGCTGCGCGCGATCGCCCACGCCGAAAGCGGCTTCGACGCCAAGGCGGTGTCGAGCAAGGGCGCGCAGGGCGTGATGCAGCTGATGCCGGAAACCGCCAAGGAATACGGCGTCGGCGATCCGTTTTCGTCGGAAGAATCGATCAAGGCCGGCGCGCGCCACCTCAAGTCGCTGCTGCGCCGCTACAACAACGACCTGACCCTGGCCACCGCCGCCTACAACGCCGGCATCGGCACGGTGACGCGCTACCGCGGCGTGCCGCCGTATCGCGAGACGCAGGAATACATCGCCAAGGTGGAGGCGTTGTTGCAGCGCTATCAGTTGGCGTTGGGGACGCGGAAGCCGGCGTTGCGCGCGGCGCAGTGAAGCAGGAACGAGTAAAGAGGAACGAGTAAAAGCGCGTTCTTGGTCGAGCACCGACAAAAAAAGCGGGCCGAAGCCCGCTTTTTTAGTTTCCGAAAGAACGAGTCCGTTTCTACTGGTTCCTCGTTCCTCTTAACTCGTTCTTGCTTCAAATAGGCGTAAGCCGCAACAACCGCGCATTCGTCCCATCCTCCAACAGCCACACATCCCCGTTCGGCCCTTGCTCGACCTCGCGGATGCGCTTGCCCATCGGATAACGCTCGGCTTCCGCCGCGGTGTTGCCGTTGAACTTGACCCGCACCAGCGCCTGCGAGGCCAGGCCGCCGATCAGGCCGCTGCCGGCCCAGGCCGGGAAGCGCGTGCCCGAATAGATCACGAAGCCGGCCGGCGCGATCACCGGCGTCCACCACGCTTCCGGCGCGTTGAGGTCGGGGCGGGTGCTGTGGCGCGGGATCGGCGTGCCGTCGTAGTGGTCGCCCTGCGACACCAGCGGCCAGCCGTAGTTGGAGCCGCGCTCGATCAAATTGAGTTCGTCGCCGCCGGCCGGGCCCATTTCATGGATCCACAGCTTGTTCTGCGCATCGAAGGCGATGCCCAGCAGATTGCGGTGGCCGTACGACCACACCGTCGCGGCGACGCCGCCGCGGCTGTAGAACGGATTGTCGGTCGGCACGCTGCCGTCGTCGTTGAGCCGGATCACCTTGCCCAGCGGCGAGTTGAGATCCTGCGCCGGGTCGAACTTCTGCCGCTCGCTGGAGGTGATCCACAGCTTGCGGTCCGGCCCGAACGCGAGGCGGTGGCCGTAGTGGTTGCTGCCGGTGACCTTGGGCTGGCGCCACAGCACCTGCAGATTGCTCAGCGAACCGCCGCTGCTGGTGAGGTTGAGCTTGGCGCGCGCGACGGTGGCGCCGGCGGTGCCGCTGGTCGTGCCTTTCTCGGCGTAGCTGATGTAGATCAGGCCGTTGCTGGCGAACTGCGGATGCAGGATCACATCGCCGAGGCCGCCCTGGCCGCCGTAGGCGACCGCCGGCACGCCGGTGATGGTCTGCGCGCTGCCGCCGATGGTCAGCACCTTGAGCTGGCCGCGTTTTTCGGTGACCAACAAACGGCCGTTGGGCAGGAAGGTCATCGCCCAGGGTTCGTTGAAGCGCGCCACCTCGGTGGCGGTGAACGGATTGGCCTTGGCTGCCGCGGCGTCGGCCGGCGCGTCCTGCGCATCGTGTGCGAACGCGGCGGCGGGCAGCGACAGCGCGGCGGCGCACAACAGGGACAGGGTGGTGAGCTTCATGGCGGTTCTCCGGCGTGGTGCGTTGGGGAAGGCCGGCCGAGAGTGCCACCCGCCGCGCGCGCGATCTTGCGACCGCCTCGGCAGTTCGCCGCGTGCGCGCGCGCACCGCGAGCGATCTTCAACCGCGATCACGCGCGCAATGAGGCTTGCGCGCTAGGAAATCGTAAGCGGGCGAGATGCCGTGCCGCGCGCGGCCGAATTCGCTGCATACGCGCGTCACGCGATTGCTGCATATGCGCGTGCGCTGCGCCGTCGTCGCCGCGTCGGCGCGTCGGCGACGCGTGTTGCGAACGCGCGTTCGCCCGCGCGCAAACGCTGCGCGCGACGCCTGCGGCGAACGCGGCGCCGCAGCCGCAGCCGCGCCGTCGTTTCAAGCCAGCGCCGTCGGCGCGTCGAACGGCAGGATCTCGACCCCGGGCGCGCGCGCGAGCACATAGGCTTCGGCGCGGCCGAGCAGATCGCGGTCGCCGTCGATCACCACCAGGATGCGGCCGGCGCGGATGTGCGCGTCGAACTTGCGCCGGATCGGGTCGGGCAGGGCCGAACCCATCAGCGCCGAGGCCCAGCAGCCGACCATCGCGCCGGCGGCCAGCGCCGCGGCGGTGCCGGCCACGGTCAGGCCGATCGGGGTGACCACCACCGCGAGCAGCCCGGCCAGCAATCCGGCCGCGCCGCCGTAGCCGGCGCCGCGCAGCGCCGCGGGCATCAGGTCGGTGTCGGCTTCCTTGCGTTCGTTGGGGATCGATTCGAGCTCGATGTCCGAGCGCGCGATCAACAGGATGTCGTCGTCGCGCACGCCGGCTTCGCGCGCGGCGTCCATCGCCGTCTGCGCGACGATCAAATCGTGGGTGCTGAACACATGCCGGGTTTTCATGTCGCCCTCCGCGCGCCGCCGTCGCTGGCGTCCGCAGGGGACGCCGGTCGGCACCGGCCGGGCACGGCGGCGTGCCCGCCGGGCCGTGTAACGCCAGCCTCCGCCGGGTCGGGTTAAGCCGCGGTGAGCCCGGCCGCGCGCCGCGGGTGAGGAACGTCACTGGACGCGGACCGCCCGCGCCGCGCATCCTGCCGCCGCCATCGCCTCCCGGAGTCGCGCATGCTGCCCAGCGTGGAAGTGCACTGTCCTTATTGCGGCGAACCGATCGAGCTGCTGATCGACGAGTCCGCCGGCGACCAGCGCTATATCGAGGATTGCCAGGTCTGCTGCCGTCCGATCGTGGTCGCGGTCAGCGTCGAGGAAGACGGCGAGCCGGCGGTGGCGGTGTACGCGGAGGACGACGCATGAGGCTCGCGCTCGCAGCGCTGGCCGCGTGCCTGGCCGCCGCGCCGGCATTCGCGGCCGTTCCGGGCTTCGGCGCGCGCGGCGAGAGCGTCGAGCCGTGGGCGCCGGCGCGCATCGCCAGCGCGCGCTTCGAATCGCACCCGGCGTTCGATCCGCTCACCGGCGATCTCTACTTCGTGCGCAGCGCAGCGGATTTCACCGGCTGGCGCATCCTCACCAGCCATTGCGGCGCCGACGGCTGGAGCGAGCCGGTCGAGCCGGCGTTCGCCGGCGACGGCGTCGAGGCCGATCCCTGGTTCACCCCGGACGGCCGCGCGCTGTACTTCATTTCCTCGCGCACGCCCGACGGCGCGCCGCCGCTGCCGGCAGGGAGCAAGCGCAAGGATCTGGACCTGTGGCGGGTCGAGCGCGACGCGCACGGCCGCTGGGGCCGGCCGCAGCGCCTGCCCGAGCCGGTCAATTCGCCCGGCGCCGAGTGGTTTCCGCGGCTGGCGCCGGACGGCTGGCTGTACTTCGGTTCCAACCGTCCCGGCGGCCTCGGCAAGACCGACCTGTGGCGCGCGCGGCAGGGCGGCGACGGCGCCTGGACGGTGCAGAACCTGGGGCCGGCGCTCAACACGCCCGACGACGAATACGAGCCCTTGGTCTCCGCCGACGGCAAGCGCATGGTGCTGATGGCGGCCGACGGCCTGTACCAGAGCGTCCGCGGCGCGCACGGCTGGTCGAAGCGGGTCAAGCTCGGCCCGGCGATCGACGCCAACGGCAGCGAGATCGGCGCGCTGCTGTCGCCGGACGGGCATTCGATGCTGTTCGCGCGCGACCTCAAGGGCGAACGCTCGGGCGAACTGTTCCTGTGGCGCGACGGCAAGGGCGATCCGCACTGGCCGCCGCGCTGTCCGCGCGAGTGACCGGGCCGATGACGACGAAAACGCGCGGCGCCGCCGCGCCGCCGACCTTGTCCGCGCGCGCGCTCAACCGCGCCCTGCTGGCGCGGCAGTCGTTGCTCGAACGCAGCGATGAATCGGTCGAGGCGATGGTCGAGCGCCTGGTCGGCGTGCAGGCGCAGGCGCCCAATCCGCCGTATCTGGGGCTATGGACGCGGCTGCAGCGGTTCGCGCTGGACGATTTGACCCGCGCGATGCAGGCGCGCCGCATCGTCCGCGCGACGATGATGCGCGGCACCTTGCACCTGGTCAGCGCCGCCGACTATCGCGCGCTGCGCCCGGTGTTGCAGCCGGCGTTGCGGCGCCTGTCGCTGGCCAGCGGCCACGCCAAGGCCTTGCGCGGCCTGGAGCTGGATGAGCTGCGCCGCGCCGGCTTCGCGGCGCTGCGCGCCGCGCCGTTGAACGCGGCCGAACTCGGCGAGGCCCTGCGCGCGCACTGGCCCGATCGCGACTGCGGCGAACTGGCGCTGCTGGTGCGCAGCGCCGAGGCGCTGGTGCACGTGCCGCCGGCCGGCTGTTGGGATTGGCACAAGCCCGCGGCCTTCGCCACCGCGCTGGACTGGCTCGGCGCCGCGGTCGCCGACGAGTCCGGCGAAGACGCCGCCGATGCGATGGCGCTGCGCTATCTGGGCGCGTTCGGTCCGGCCAGCGCGCGCGACTTCGGCGCCTGGTCGGGCCTGTCCGCGCCGGCCGAGCGCCTGCGCCGGCTGCGGCCGCAGTTGCTGGTGTTCCGCGACGAAGACGGCACGGAACTGTTCGACCTGCCCGATGCGCCGCGGCCGCCGCCGGAGCTGCCGGCGCCGCCGCGCCTGCTGCCGGAGTTCGACAACGTCTTGCTGGCCCATGCGCGGCGCGAGCGCATCCTCGCCGAATCCGCGCGCGCGGCGGTGTACACCCGCAACGGCCTGGTCGCCGCGACCGTGTTGATCGACGGCTTCGTCGCCGGGGTGTGGAAACTGCAGCGCGATGCGCGCGCGGCGACGCTGACGATTCTCCCGTTCCGCCGCTTGGCCGCGGCCGAGCGCGCCGGACTGGAAGCGCAGGCGGCCGAATGCCTGCGCGTGGCCGCTGCAGACCGCGAGACCCGCGATGTGCGCTACGCACGGGTACAGAAGCCTGTCTAGCGTTGGGGCGATGCGTGCCGGTCTGCGGCGCAGGCGATCGGGACGCCCCGAAATCGAGCGGAGAGAAAAGAGAAACAAGTTGTGGCGCTCGTTCCGCTTTCCTCTCCGCTCGGTTCCGCTCTGCGAGCTCCCGCAAACGCAGCGGCCACCGCGTTACTGCACCGCGCATTCGTAAAGGTTGTGTTGCGTTCAGCGAATTGCGTCGAACGACGCGCTAACGATTTGCCGCGCCGAGTCACGTTTTTGCCGTGCCGCGTCGCCGCGATTCTCGCCGCGCCTAATCCTTGTACGCGGCGTGGTGGTTAAACCAACGTAGCTTTAACTCTTGCGCGCGGTGATCGGTTCAGAACCGCGGCGGCAAGGTGGCCCCGTGCCTCGCAGCACCACACGCCCTGCGATGCGCCGACGACGAGGCGGCGTTCGCAACACGGCTCACCTACCGAAGGAGTACCGACGGATGAACATCAAGTCCCGCAAGCCGCTGATCGCTACCCTGGCCCTGACCGCCGCGCTGGCCGCGCCGATGGCGTTCGCCCAGTCGACCGCCGACCAGGCGCCGCCGACCGGCGACGCCGCCGCGGCCAGCGCCGCCCAGGATCCGGCCGCCGCCACCGCGGCGCCGGCGCCGAGCGCGCAGAAGAAGAGCTGGGCCGACGTCGACACCGACAAGAGCGGCAGCCTCAGCAAGGGCGAGGCCGCGGCCGTGCCGGCGCTGAGCCAGGTGTTCGAGCAGGCCGACACCGACGCCAACGGCCAGCTGACGCCGGACGAGTACAAGAATTACGTCGCCAAGGCCCAGTCGGGCGGCGGCGCCGCCAGCAGCGGCGGCAAGTAAGCGCAGTCAGGGCGGCCGGGCCAGCCCGGCCGTCCCCTTGGGGTGCAGGAACTTCCTGCGTTGTGCGAAGGGCGGCCTGGCGGCCGCCCTTTTTTTGTCGGTCCTCCGACCCGGCCCACCGCGGCGCCGGCGCGGATCTGCGACTGCGGTCGCGCCGCGCGACTATGCGTTGCCTGGCGGCAGCGCGCGTGCCGCCGCGTCCACCGTGGGCGCCGCGCAAATGCGCGATAATCCGCGCATGAGCGCACCTCTTCGCATGGTCGGCTTCGACGCCGACGACACCCTCTGGCGCAGCCAGGATTACTTCGACCAAGCCCAGCTCGATTTCGAGCGCATCGTCGGCCAGTACGTCGATCTCGGCGACGCGCGCCTGCACGAGCGCCTGTACGAGATCGAGAAGAACAACATCGGCGTGTTCGGCTACGGCGTCAAAGGCATGACCTTGTCGATGATCGAGGCGGCGGTGGCGATCACCGGCCAGCGCATCGGCGCGGCCGATTTGCACCGCATCGTCGAACTGGGCAAGGACTTGCTGCGCCACCCGGTCGAGATGCTGCCGGGCATCGCCGAGGCGGTGGCGGCGATCGCCGCGGATTTCGAGATCGTGCTGATCACCAAGGGCGACCTGTTCCACCAGGAGGCCAAGGTCAAGCAGTGCGGCCTGGCCGACCTGTTCCGCCGCATCGAGATCGTCAGCGAGAAGGACGCCGGCACCTACGCCCGGCTGCTGCGCGAGTTCGGCCTGCCGGCGGCGCAGTTCGCGATGATCGGCAATTCGCTGCGCTCGGACATCGCGCCGGTGCTCGAACTCGGCGGCTGGGGCATCCACGTCCCCTACCACACCACCTGGGCGCACGAGAACGAAGCCGAGGTGGCCGCCGACGCGCCGCGCCTGCGCCGGGTCGCCAGCGCCGCCGAGTTGCCGCAGACGGTGCGCGAACTGGCGCGCACGGCCGAAGCCGGCTGAAAACGTTACCAGCGCATGCGCGCGCCGCGGCGCGCGGCAACCGCGACTGAGCGGCCGTGAAAGCGGCGCGAACGGTTAAAAACCGGTTCACCCTGGCGGCCGCAAAGTCGCACTGCCCGCCGACGATGCGGGCATCCCCCAGGAGACCGCCATGACCGTTCTTTCCCGCTGGCTCGCCCCCGTCGCTCTCGCCGCCGGTCTCGGCGCGGCGGCCGTCGCGCTGCCCGCGCCGGCCCGCGCCGACGACCTGACCCGGGTCATCGTCGACATCGCCGACGTGATCGTGCGCAACAACACCCCGTACTGGCGTTACGGCAACTACGGCTACAACGATCGCCTGGTGGTGGTCCACGACCGCTGGGGCCGTCCGACCTATTACCGCAACGTCCCGCGCTACGTCGATTACCGCTATCGCCCGGCGCCGCCGCCGCGCTATTACGCGAACGACCGTCGCTACGGCGACCGCCGCTACTACGATCGCGACTGCAACAAGCACGGCAAGTGCCGCAGCACCTATTACGACGCCCGCTACGATCGCCGCAACGATCATCGCTGGGACAACCGTTACTACGATCATGGCCGCCACAACGGCCGCTGGCGCGATCGCGACGACGATTGATCGGCGCCGGTCGGTCCGGTTCGATCCTGATTCGATCCGAATTCGATCCGCGCTGCGATCTTGGCCTGATCGACGCTGCCCGGCGCCGGCCCCGCCGCCGCGAGCCAGCCCGCTTCCCGTTCCACCGCGACGGCGCCCCACGGGGCGCCGTCGCCGCTTGCGGCCGCCGCGGCGC
>NZ_LXSD01000031.1:0-43759 GCF_017168095.1 Lysobacter enzymogenes
CGCAGCATCCGGCGCTGGCCGGCGCCGGCCCGCTGCTGTTGCTGCCCGGCCGCGGCACGCGCCTGAAAGGCCACGCCGACGGCCTGCAACTGCTGGCCGACGTGCGCGCCGAGGGCTTCGACGCGCGCCTGTGGCTGCCCGGCGCGCGCGAAGCCGGCCGCGAGGAGTACATCGACGAAATGCAGACGCTCGCCAACGGACTCGGCATCGCCGACGCGGTCGCCTTCACCGCGCCGACCGACGCGATCGCGCGCGCCTACGCCGCCAGCGATCTGGTGCTGCAACTCTCGCGCAAGCCCGAAGCCTTCGGCCGCACCGTGGTCGAGGCGCTGTCCTGCGGTCGGCCGGTGCTGGGCTGGAACCACGGCGGCGTCGGCGAACTGCTCGCGCGCCTGCAACCGCGCGGCGCGGTCGCGCCGTTCGATCCGCAGGCGTTGCGGGCCGGCGCTTGCGAATTGCTAACGCATGCGCCCGCGCCAGTGGATACGATGGCGTTTTCCTTGCGGGCCATGCAGGAGGCCACGCTTGCCGTCTATGCCGAACTCGTCGATGCCTGAGCCGGCCGCGCCGTCGCCGGCGGCGCTGGGCCCCGCGTCGGCGGCAACCATGCCGCCCGATGCGCCGCGCACGCCGCCGGCGGAGATCGTCGGCTGGCGCTGGGCGCCGGTGTGGGTGCTGGCCTACGTCGCGCTGCTGTTCGCGCCCGGCTTCGCCGAGGCGGTGCTGAGCCTGGGCGCGCTGACCATGCTGGTGAAGCTGGCGCTGGGGCGCATGCGCACCGGCCCGCGCTTGCTCAGCGACGCGGCCTGGGCGCTGACCAGCGCGTTGTTCGCGGCGTACTGGCTGCCCGAACTGGTCTCGGCGATCGACGCGGTCGATCCGGCGCGCGCGTTGCGCGAGGCCGCGGTGGACCTGCGCTACCTGCCGTTCCTGTGGCTGGTCGCGGCGGCGGTGGCATCGACGCGCGGGCGCCGCGTCACCTTCGGCGGGCTGGCGCTGATCCTCGCGCTGTGGATCGCCGACGCCTTGCTGCAGGCGCTGTCTGGCACCGCCGAAAGCCCGCTGTTCCGCGCCATCGACGCGGCCAAGCATTCGATCAGCGGCCACGGCATGTGCAGCGCGGCCGAGCTGGCGCTGGCCGACCGCCTCGGCGGCGTGCTCGGCCCGTGCAATCTCAAGCTCGGCCAGGTCATCGCCAGCTTCTCGCCGTTCCTGCTGTATGCCGCCGGCCGCCGCTACGGCCTGGCCGGGTGGCTGGTCGCGACCGCGCTGACCGGCGTGGTGGTGGTGCTGGCCGGCTCGCGCGCGTCGTGGATCACCTTCGCCCTGGTGCTGCTGCTCAGCGGCTGGCGTCTGCTCGGATGGAAGAAGCTGCTGGCGTTGTTCGCCTGCGGATTGCTCGCGCTGGTCGTGCTCGATCGCACCTCGACCCAGGTGCACGAGCGGCTGGTGCGCACCGCGCACATCGTCAGCGCCGACATGTCCGGCATCGACGATGCGCTGTCCGGGCGCGCGCGGATCTGGCGCGCGGCCGGCTGCATGATCGCCCAGCACCCGATCAACGGCGTCGGCGCGCGCGGTTTCCGCGAGGCCTTTCCCGCCTGCGATCCGCTGCCGGGCGTCAACACCTCGTGGGGCTACGGCCCGGCGCTGCACGCGCATCAGCTGATCCTGGAAGTGCTCAGCGAAACCGGCGCGTTCGGCCTGTTGATGTGGCTGGCCGGCGCCGCGCTGGCGTGGCGCGCCTGGGCCTTCGCCGACGTGCAGGCGCGCGAGCGCGCCCGCCCGGCGATGGTGGCGCTGGCGGTGACGGTGTTCCCGCTCAATACCCACCTGGCGTTTTATTCGACGTTCTGGGGCGGGCTGACGTTGCTGTTGGCGGCGTTGTATGCGGGCAGCCTGCTGGCGCAGCCGCGCAGCGAATAGCTTCTGTGCAGGAGCGGCGCGAGCCGCGACCGCGACAACGCAACTGCGATGAAACCTGCGGCGTCGCTGCGTTGTCGCGGTCGCGGCTCGCGCCGCTCCTACAGGGGGCGCTCGCGGCTTACGGTTGCCGCTTGTACGGCGACACCATGCCTTCGGGCCGGCGCTTGAAGCGGCGGTGGATCCACAGGTACTGGCTCGGCGCCTGCCGCACCATCGCTTCGATCTGCGCATTGACCCGCGCGCTGTCGGCGGTGGCGTCGCTGGACGGGAAGTCGCTCAGCGGCGCGCCGATGCGCAGCACGTAGTCGGCGCCTTCGCGGCGATGGAAGAACGGCACCACCGCGCAGCCGGCCAGGCGCGCGAACTGGTGGGTGGCGGTGATCGTCGCCGCCGGCACGCCGAAGAACGGCGCGAACACCGTGTCCTTGCCGCGCATGTCCTGGTCCGGCGCATACCACAGGAAGCCGCCCTGCTTGAGGTGGCGCATCGCCGGGCGGATTTCCTCGTTGGTGAACATGGCCGCGGCGTAGCGCAGGCGGCCGCGCTTGACCGCCCATTCCATCACCGGGTTGCGGTGCTTGCGGTACATGCCGGCCAGCGGCAGGCGGTCGCACATCAGCCGGCCGCACATTTCCAGGGTCATGAAGTGGCCCGACACCATCAGCACGCCGCGGCCGGCGGCGCGGACCTCGTCGAGCAGCTCCACGCCCTCGATCCGCACCGTGCGCCGCATCGGCTCGACCCCGCCCCACCAGGCGCGGGCGAACTCGAAGAAGCCGATGCCCAGGTCGCGAAAGCTCTCGCGCAGCAGCGCCTCGCGCTCGGCCTCGCTCTTTTCGGGGAAGCACAGCGCCAGGTTGACCTGCGCCGCGCGCCGGCGGGTGCCGGCCACGCGCAGCGCGAACGCGCCGATCAGCGCACCCAGTCCGCGTTGCAGCGCCCACGGCAGGCGCGCGCCGGCGCACATGACGGCCAGCGCCAGCCACATCGGCCACAAGCGCGGCGACAGCAGGGAAGGACGGGGGGGCAGGGCGGGTTCGGCCATGGCGATAGTTTATTCGCTGCGCTGTTGTGGGAGGGCCTTCAGGCCCGACGCTTTTGTGTCCGCAGCGACGCGGCGATCGGAGCGAACAGCATCGGGGCTCAAGCCCCTCCCACAGAAGCGGCCGGGTTGCGGTTTTCGCTGGAACGACGAAACCGGAACAGCGCCGACGGCCGCAAGCGCCGGGCCTGCTTCATGAACACCGCCTCCACCCCGAACCGCCGCCGCAGCCTTTATCCTTGGCGCCATGCGGAAGGATTTGATCGAGCGCCTGTTGCGCGGCCTGTATTCGGTCGCCCTGTACCTGTTGGCCCCGGTCACGGTGTACCACCTGATCTGGCGCGGCTTCCGCCAGCCCGCGTACTTCCGCGGCTGGCTCGAACGCTACGCGGTCTACCGCGGCCCGGCCCAGACCCGCACCCTGTGGCTGCACGCGGTCTCGGTCGGCGAGGTCAACGCCGCGATCCCACTGGTCAACGCATTGCGCCGCGGCCGCCCGGACCTGCGCCTGTTGGTGACCACGATCACGCCGACCGGCGCCGACCGCGCGCGCGCGGCCTGGGGCGATTCGGTCGAGCACGTCTACCTGCCCTACGACCTGCCCGGCGCGGTCGGCCGTTTCCTCAAGCATCACCAGCCGTGCGCGGCGTTGATCATGGAAACCGAGCTGTGGCCGAACCTGCTGTTCGGCTGCCGCGACCGCGGCATTCCCGCCTACATCCTCAACGCGCGCCTGTCGGAGCGTTCGCTGCGCGGCTATCGGGTGCTGGCGCCGCTGGTGAGCCGCGCGCTGCGCACGGTGCGCACGGTCGCGGCGCAGTCGCGCGCCGACGGCGAGCGCTTCGTCGAGCTCGGCGCCGATCCGCGCCAGGTGGTGGAGACCGGCAACCTCAAGTTCGACGTTAGCGTGCCCGATGCGCTGGAGGCGTTCGCGCAGGAATGCCATCGCCACACCGGCGAGCGGCCGGTGTGGATCGCCGCCAGCACCCACGAAGACGAAGAAGCGGTGACGGTGACCATGCACCGGCATCTGCGCGAGCGTTTTCCCGATCTGTTGCTGCTGTGGGCGCCGCGCCATCCCGAGCGCTTCCGGGTGGTGGCCGAGAACGCGCGCAGCGCCGGCTGGCAGGTGTCCACGCGCTCGCGCGCGCGCTGGCCGCAGCCGGGCGACGATGTGTTCGTGATCGATACGCTCGGCGAACTGATGAGTTTCTACGCCTGCGCCGACGTGGCCTTCGTCGGCGGCAGCCTGCAGCCGATCGGCGGCCACAACCTGCTCGAGCCGGCCGCGACCGGCACCGCCATCGTCACCGGCCCGCACCTGCACAACTTCGTCGAGATCGCCCAGCGCCTGGACGACGCCGGCGCGCTGCGCATCGGCCAGGACGCCGAGCAGGTGGAAGCGGCGGTGGAGCGTTTGCTGGCCGACCCGGCCGAACGCGCGCAGATGGTCGCCGCCGGCCGCGCGCTGGTGGAAACCGGCCGCGGCGCGCTGACGCGGACGATGGCGCTGCTGCAACCGGCGTTGCCGCCGCGCTGAGATCCTCGTTGCGCCCGATGAGGCGCGAGCGTGGCCGCGCAGGCAAGCGGCCACGCTCGCCCTGGACACTGCTGCGGCGGGCGCAAGTTAACTAGACGCCGTCGACGCGCGCCGCAGCAGGGCTTTGTGCGCAAACCGTTGCGATCGCGACATCGCAGCGGCAGCGCGACCGCAGTCGGCCGACAAGCCCGTCGCGTTCGCAACGCAGGCCCGCGGCCCCGGAGCCGCCGCGGGCGTTCTTCGATCAGACCTCGCCGAACTGCGGGCCGCCGTCGTCCGCGACATGCTTGGCGCAGGTCACCGAGCCGAGGTAGTCGTAGCCGATGATCACCACGTCGGGGCCGGCCTGGTTGGTGCCGTAGGCGCGCAGGAAGGTCGCGGTCGGCGCGCTCACGGCGGTGCCGCCAGCGGACGTGCAGCGCTGCAGCGCGGCCTGCTTGGCGCGGGTGGCGGCGGCCGCCTCGGTGCTGCCCGAGCCGATGGCGGTGGCCTGGAAGCGTTCGGTGCGGGCGTTGGCGGCGCCGGCGAACAGGACGGCGGACGCGGCGACGGTCAGGGCGATGCTGCGGATGTTCATGCGTTGTCTCCAATGGACGAAGGGGATGATCGCTACACGCGGAACTGCAGCGCGGGCCGGGTATCGGCCGCGATGCGCTGCGTTCGAAGGATGAGCGCCGCCTTCGCCGCAGAAGGTTGCATCGCATGCGGGCACGATGCGCGAACTTGTGATGGGTTGACGGAAAGATCGCCGAATCAGACGAGTCTGATGCTGCGCGCCGCATCCATCGCCCAATGCGCAACGCACAACGCGATCGGCGCGCAAGCGGACAGGCGCCGTCGCGATGCATGGACCTGCGCCGCATCGACCGGCACGACGCGGATCGTGCGGTTGCGCTCATTCGCGCGCATCGCGCCTGCGCTCTTCGCGTCCGCAACAAGATCGATCGCGACGCGCGGATGTGCGATGCGGCCGCCGGAGCAAAGGCCGAGCCGAACGAATTCGATCGTTCGCGCGCACCGCACATCGCGCGCACAAACAAAAAAGCCGCCGGTTTCCCGGCGGCTGGGTGGCTTGCGGCGCGCGCGGCGCTGCTCAGCGCATCGTCGGCGGCGGCGCCAGCTCGGTGGCGGCGTTCGCGGTCAGCAGGCGGTTCACGTCCTGCACGTCGGCGATGTCGAGCGAACCGGCGGACTGCTCCAGCAGCAGGCGGTTGAGCAGGAAGTTGTACTTGGACTGGGCGTAGGCCTGCTGCGCCTGCAGCAGCGTGCGCTGGTTGTTCAACACGTCCAGCACGGTGCGGGTGCCCACTTCCAGGCCGACCTGCGAGGCGTCGTAGGCGGCCTGCGCCGAGACCACGGCCAGGCGGCGCGCTTCGACTTCGCTGATGCCGGCGACCAGGGTCTGGTACGCGTTGCGGGTGCTGCGCACCAACTGGCGGCGCTGGAATTCGTACTGGTCCTGGGCGGCGTCGCGGCGGGCCAGGGCCTGGCGCACGCCGGACTGCACCGCGCCGCCGGAGTACAGCGGAATCGACAGGGTGATGCCGAAGTTCGGGCCGCGGCCGGAGCTGGACGGCTGGTCGAAGGTCTGGCCGAGGAAGCGGCGGTCGCTCCAGCTGGTGCTGTCGCTGTAGCCGCCGTTCAGGGCCAGCGTCGGCCAGTGGCCGGCGCGCGCGGCTTCCACGTTGATGTCGGCCGATTCGACCTGCAGCTTGTACGCGCGCAGCGAGGGATTGGAGTTGACCGCGTTCTCGACCCAGGCGTCGACCTGCTGGCTTTCCGGCAGGGTCGGCTTGAAGTCGGCCGGCAGCGCCTTGAGCGTGGTCACCGGCTGGCCGGTGATCTGGCTCAGCGCCTGGTAGTTATCCTCGACCGTGTTGCGCGCGATGATGGTCTGGGCGCGCGCGTTGTCGTACTGGGCGCGCGCTTCGTGCACGTCGGTGATCGGCGCCAGGCCGACTTCCAGGCGCTTGGTGGTGTAGTCGAACTGCTTCTGCAGCGCGGTTTCCGAGGCCACCGTCGCGGCCAGGTTCTCCAGCGCGACCAGCACGTTGAAGTAGGCCTGCGAGGTGCGCACGATCAGGTCCTGGCCGGCCGACTCCAGGGTGTAGTCGGAGGCTTCGCTGAGCTTGTTCTGGCTCTGCAGGCCCTTGATCAGCGAGCGGTTGTACACGACCTGCTGGGCGCTGACGCCGTAGCGGCGGCTGCTGTTTTCGCTGGTGATGTCGGTGCCGCGAGGAACCACCGGCGCGTTGGGATCGGTCGGATCGCTGGAACCGCCGCCGGATTCGCTCTCGGTGCGGCTGCGGGTGAAGCTGGCCTCGCCGGTCAGCGACGGCAGCAGCCGCGCGCGCGCCTGGATGCGGTCTTCCTTGGTCGCCAGCCGGTTGGACTCGGCCTGGGCGAGCGTCGGGTCGCTCTGCCGCGCCTGCTCGTAGGTCTGCAGCAGGTCTTCGGCGGACGCGGCGGCCGGCAGCAGGCCAAGAGCGAGGGCAAGAACGAGCGGACGGCGGATCATGCGGCTTCCTTGGACTTGCATGTATTGATGGGTCCGCATGCTGGCACGCGGGCTCTTACGGTGGGCTGACGCTGGCCTGACAGGACGGTCAGAACTCGAAGGCGGGCGCGGGCGCGGCGCCTTGCAGATAAGGCAGATCGGTTTCGAACAACGACTGGATGCGCGAAGCGTTGACTTCGTTGCGCTCGCCGCCGCCGACCAGCACCGCTTCCATCGCCGGCGAACGGCCGCGCACGACGAACAAACGGCCGCCCGGCTGCAGCCACTGTAGCCACTGCGCCGGAATCTGCGACACCGCGCCGGTGACGCAGATCGCGTTGAAACGGCGGTCGGTGCTGTAGTTCAGCGCATCGGCGTCGACCACCTGGGCGTTGAGGATGGTCTGCGCGGCCAGGCGTTCGCGCGCGGCGGCGGCCAGGTCGGGGTGGATCTCCAGGCTCACCACTTCGCGCGCCAGCCGGCCCAGGCAGGCGGTCAGGTAGCCGCTGCCGGTGCCGATCTCGAGCACGTCGTCGGTGGGATTCACGCCCAGCGACTGCAGGCTGCGGCCTTCCATCACCGGCTTCATCATGAATTCGCCGTGCGCCAGCGGCAGGGCCAGGTCGGCGTAGGCGAGGTTCTTGTGCGCGTCGGCGACGAAGGCTTCGCGCGGCAGCGCGGCCAGCACGTCGAGCACGCGCGGGTCGAGCACGTCCCAGGGCCGAACTTGTTGTTCGACCATCAGTTCTCGGGCCTTGGCGTAATCGATCGTAGTCATGTGGAGGGTCTGCGGAATTCGTGCGCGGGGACTGCGGATTCTACCGGGACCGCGCTTCCCGGCGGGAAAAAGAATTAACCAGCGCGCGGGGCGGGCTCAGTGCCGAAAGTCACCAGAACTCCTGGCAGGGCGCGCACTTACGCGCATTCGCGAGAGCGCCAGACCCGGCACAGTCAGCGCTCGCGCCGGGCATAGGCGCGCAGGAACATGTCCACCGAGGCCTCCAGATGGGCGCGGATTTCGGCCGCGCCGGGCAGCGGATAGCCGAGCATCAGCAAGGCGTACGGCTCGCCCTTGAGCACGGCGAAGAACTGCCGCGAGGCGGTGTCGGCGTCGTCCAGCGCCAGCTCGCCGGCCTCGCCGCGCCGCCGCAGCAGGCCGGCGAATTCCTCGTGCAGGCGATGCGGACCGACGTCCCAGAACAGCTGGGTCAGCGGCGACTGCGCCAGCTGCGGCGTGCACAGCAGGCGGTGGATGCGGATCGCCTCGGGCGCGGCGGCCATGTCGAAGAAGGCCTGGGCGATCGCCAGCAGGCGCTCGCGCAGCGGCGTGCCGGGCTCCGGCGCGAACAGCTGCGGCGGCAGGTGCTGCTCGCAATGGGCGCGCACGGCGGCGGCGAACAGCGTCTCCTTGTCGCCGAAGTGGCTGTAGACGGTGAGCTTGGAGACGCCGGCCTCGGCGGCGATCTGGTCCATGCTCACGCCGTCGTAGCCCTGGATCAGGAACAGGCGCTTGGCGGCTTCGAGGATGGCGGTGCGCTTGCTCAGATCCTTCGGCCGGCCGGGTCCGGCCGGCTTGGAGGCGGACGGCGGCTGACCGGCGGTATCGGTTGGACTGGAGGGACGGGGCGAGACCATGATTGAATACTGGACTATCGGGTTTGATATTTATACAGTACTGACGAGTACATTAATTGCCTGAGAGGCCGTCCGCAATGCGCAGCCGGGTTCCTTCCGCCTTCTATTCTCTCCCGACCGGCCGCCGTTGGTGGCTGGCCGCGGCGCTGGCCCTGGCCCTGACCGCCTGCGGCGGCGCCCAGCCGGCCGCCGAAGCCGCCCGCCCGGTGCTGGTGGCCCGGCCCAGCGGCGCGGTGACCGCGGTGTCGGCCTATGCCGGCGAAGTCCGCGCCCGCGAGGAGAGCCCGTTGTCGTTCCGCGTCGGCGGCAAGCTGGTCGAGCGCAAGGTCGACGTCGGCGCCCACGTCGCCGCCGGCCAGGTGCTGGCCGTGCTCGACCCGGGCGACCTGGACGCCCAGACCCGCGCCGCCCAGGCCCAGTTGGCCGCGGCGGAGGCCGAGTATGCCCGCGCCCGCGCCGATCAGGTCCGTTACGACCAGTTGGCCAAGGATCAGCTGATCAGCCGCTCGGCCAAGGACGCCCAGGACGCTCAGGCCAAGGCCGCCCAGGGTCAGCTCAATTCGGCCCGGGCCAATTGGGAGGTGGCGCGCAACCAGTCGGCCTATACCCAGTTGCGCGCCCCGGCCGCCGGGGTGATCGCCTCGCGCAGCGCCGAGGCCGGGCAGGTGGTCGCCGCCGGCCAGCAGGTGTTCGCGCTGGCCGCCGACGGCGCGCGCGAGATCGCCTTCGCCGTGCCCGAGGGCGCGATCGCCGCATTCAAGCCGGGCCAGCAGGTGCAGGCGGAACTGTGGTCGATGCCGGGCAAGCGCTGGCCCGGGCGGGTGCGCGAAGTCGCGCCGGCGGCCGATCCGGCCTCGCGCACCTACGCCGCGCGGGTCACCGTCGACGCGCCGGCCGGGACGCTGGAGCTGGGCCAGAGCGCGCGCATCTATCAGGCCGATCCGGCCGGCTCGGGCCTGAGCGTGCCGCTGGCCGCGGTGCAGCAGACCGCCCACGGCACCGCGGTGTTCGTCGCCGACCCGCGCGCCGGCACGGTCAAGCTCAAGTCCGTTGCTACAGGCCCCTACGGCGCCGAGCGGGTGCCGGTGCGCTCGGGCCTGGGCGCGGACGACTGGGTGGTGGTGGCCGGCGGCCATCTGCTGCGCGACGGCCAGAAGGTGTTGCCGGTGGACCGCGAGAACCATCCGGTGGAGCGGTGAGCGCCGTCGGCGCCGCCGTTCCGCATGCGGCCGCGACGCGCGGCCGCTTCCGTTCCCGACCGGCCGCGCGCGCCACGCCGCGCGTCTCGCCCTAACGAGCTGATCCCATGCGCTTCAATCTTTCCGAATGGGCGTTGCGCCACCGCAGCCTGATCGTCTACGCGATGCTGGTGCTGGCCCTGGCCGGCGCCATGTCCTACCTGCGCCTGGGCCGCAGCGAGGATCCGGCCTTCACCTTCAAGGTGATGGTGGTGCGCACGCTGTGGCCGGGCGCCACCGCCGAGCAGGTCTCGCGCCAGGTCACCGAGCGGATCGAGAAGAAGCTCATGGAGACCGGCCAGTACGAGTTCATCCGCTCGTACTCGCGGCCAGGCGAATCGCAGGTGATCTTCGCCGCCAAGGACTCGCTGCGCTCCAAGGACATCCAGCCGCTGTGGTATCAGGCGCGCAAGAAGATCGGCGACATCCGCCCGACCTTGCCCGACGACATCGTCGGCCCGTTCTTCAACGACGAATTCGGCGACACCTTCGGCAACATCTACGCGTTGACCGGCCAGGGCTTCGACTACGCCGTGCTCAAGGACTACGCCGACCGCGTGCAACTCGCGCTGCAGCGCCAGCCCGACGTGGGCAAGATCGAACTGTTCGGCGTGCAGGACGAGAAGATCTGGGTCGAGCTGTCGAACGTGAAGCTGTCCACCCTCGGCGTCCCGGCGCAGGCGGTGCAGGATGCGCTGAACCAGCAGAACGCGCTGGTGCCGGCCGGCTTCTTCGAAACCGGGTCCAGCCGCGTGCCGGTGCGCGTCGGCGGGCAGTTCACTTCGGTCGAACAGATCCGCGACTTCCCGATCCGGGTCGGCGACCGCACCTTCCGCCTGGGCGACGTGGCCGAGATACGGCGCGGTTTCGCCGACCCGCCGCAGCCGCGCATGCGCTTCATGGGCGAGGACGCGATCGGCATCGGCGTGTCGATGAAGGAAGGCGGCGACATCCTCAAGCTCGGCAAGACCCTGGAAATCGAGTTCGCGCGCCTGCAGAAGACCCTGCCGGCCGGCATGGAGCTGCGCAAGGTCGCCGACCAGCCCGCGGCGGTGGAGGAGTCGGTCGGCGAATTCGTGCGCGTGCTGGCCGAGGCGGTGGCGATCGTGCTGCTGGTGAGCTTCTTCTCGCTGGGGCTGCGCACCGGCCTGGTGGTGGCGCTGTCGATCCCGTTGGTGCTGGCGATGACCTTTGCGGTCATGGACTTCTTCGGCGTCGGCCTGCACAAGATTTCGCTCGGCGCGCTGGTGCTGGCGCTGGGCCTGCTGGTGGACGACGCGATCATCGCGGTGGAGATGATGGCGATCAAGATGGAGCAGGGCTTCAGCCGCCTGCGCGCCGCCGCGTTCGCCTGGGAAAGCACGGCGTTCCCGATGCTGACCGGCACCTTGATCACCGCCGCCGGCTTCCTGCCCATCGCCACCGCGGCCTCGAGCACCGGCGAATACACCCGCTCGCTGTTCGAGGTGGTGACCATCGCGCTGTGCGTGTCGTGGATCGCCGCGGTCGCCTTCATTCCGTTCCTTGGCGACAAGCTGCTGCCCGACTACGGCCACGCCGCCGCGCCGCCCAAGCCCGGTTCGCTGGCCGCGCGCTGGAACGGCGCGCGCGAAGGGCTGGCGCGGCGGATGCCGGCGCTGGCCGGCGCGATCGCGCCGAAGCCGCCGATCGACGGCCACGTCCACGACCCGTACGCGTCCAAGTTCTACCTGCGCTTCCGCGGCTGGGTGCTGTGGTGCGTGCGCCGGCGCTGGCTGGTGATCGCGGTGACCGTGGCCGCCTTCGTCGGTTCGATCTTCCTGTTCCGCTTCATCCCGCAGCAGTTCTTCCCCGACTCGGTGCGGCCGGAGCTGATGGTGGACATGGAACTGGCCGAAGGTTCGTCGCTGCGCCAGACCGCCGAGCAGGCGCAGCGGCTGGAGGCGATGCTCAAGCAGCGCAAGGACCTGGCGAACTACGTCGCGTACGTAGGCACCGGTTCGCCGCGCTTCTACCTGCCGCTGGACCAGCAACTGCCGGCGGCCAACTTCGCCCAGTTCGTGCTGATGCCCAAGGACCTCAAGGCGCGCGAAGCGCTGCGCACCTGGGTGATCCAGGACGTCGCGCCGCGCTTCCCCGAGCTGCAGTTGCGCGTGACCCGACTGGAGAACGGCCCGCCGGTCGGCTATCCGGTGCAGTTCCGCGTGTCCGGCGAGCACATCGACCAGGTGCGCAAGATCGCCTATCAGGTGCGCGAGAAGATCCGCGAGAACCCGCACGTGGCCAACGTCAACCTCGACTGGGACGAGCCGAGCAAGGTGGTGCGCCTGCAGGTCGACCAGGAGCGCGCGCGCGCCCTGGGCGTGAGTTCGGCGCAGCTGTCGCAGTTCCTGTCCAGCTCGCTGTCGGGCTCGCACATCAGCACCTATCGCGAAAGCAACCGGCTGATCGAGATGTTGCTGCGCGGCCCCGGCGAGGAGCGCATCCAGCTCGACATGCTCGGCAATCTGATGGTGCCGACCAGCAGCGGCCGCAGCGTGCCGCTGAGCCAGATCGCGACCCTGGAGTACGGCTTCGAGGAAGGCATCATCTGGCACCGCGACCGCCTGCCGACCATGACCGTGCGCGCCGACATCTACGACGGCACCCAGCCGGCGTCGGCGATGGGCCAGATCTCGCCGACCCTGGACGGATTGCGCGCGCAGCTGCCGTACGGCTATTCGATCGACGTCGGCGGCAGCGTCGAGGACTCCGCGCGCGGGCAGAAGTCGATCAACGCCGGCATGCCGCTGTTCCTGTTCGCGGTGTTCACCCTGCTGATGCTGCAGCTGCGCAGCTTCTCGCGCAGCTTCATGGTGCTGCTGACCGCGCCGCTGGGCCTGATCGGGGTGACCTTGTTCCTGCTGGTGTTCCGGGTGCCGTTCGGCTTCGTGGCGATGCTGGGCACGATCGCGCTGGCGGGCATGATCATGCGCAACTCGGTGATCCTGGTGGACCAGATCGAACAGGACCGCGCCGAGGGCCACGAGCCGTGGAAGGCGATCGTCGATGCGACCGTGCGGCGTTTCCGCCCGATCGTGCTGACCGCGCTGGCGGCGATCCTGGCGATGATTCCGTTGTCGCGCAGCGCCTTCTTCGGGCCGATGGCGGTGGCGATCATGGGCGGGTTGATGGTGGCGACGGCGCTGACCTTGCTGTTCCTGCCGGCGTTGTATGCGGCGTGGTTCAAGGTGAAGGTGCCGCAGGAGACCTGATCGGGCGGCCGCTTCGTTGCGGCCGCCGCGCCTGTTCTATCCCGTCATTCCTCTCGCCCCGTCATCCCCTCACCCCGTCATTCCGGCGAAAGCCGGAATCCATTTTGATTTTCGCGAAGATGCGGTCGCGGCTCGGGCAAGCGCGAAAGCAAAGTCAAAATGGATTCCGGCTTTCGCCGGAATGACGGGGTAGGAGGATGACGGGGTAGGGTAGGGATGACGCGATGTAAGACGCGATGGAGGTCGCGCAGCGGCCGTCGCAGACGTCAGGCGTGCTCCACGCTGAACGCCAATGTCGCTTCGATCGCCCGCTTCCACCCCGCATACAGCTTCTCGCGCTCGGCCTCCAGCATCTGCGGCTCGAAGCTGCGCTCCACCTGCCATTGCTGCGCGATCTGCTCGCGGCTTTCCCAGAAACCGACCGCCAGCCCGGCCAGATACGCCGCGCCGAGCGCGGTGGTCTCGTTGACCTGCGGGCGCTGCAGCGCGACGTTGAGGATGTCGGCCTGGAACTGCGCAGTGAAGTCGTTGGCGATGGCGCCGCCATCGGCGCGCAGCGAGGTCAGTTCGATGCCGGCGTCGGCCTGCATCGCGCTGAGCACGTCGCGGGTCTGGTAGGCCAGCGATTCGAGCACGGCGCGGATGAAATGTTCCTTGCTGGTGCCGCGGGTCAGGCCGAACGCCGCGCCGCGCACGTCGCTGCGCCAGTACGGCGCGCCCAGGCCGACGAAGGCGGGGACGAAATAGACGCCGTCGGTCGAGCGCGCGCGTTCGGCGTAGGCCTGCGAATCGCTGGCCTTGCCGAGCATGCGCAGGCCGTCGCGCAGCCACTGCACCGCCGAGCCGGCGACGAAGATGCTGCCTTCCAGTGCGTACTCGACCTTGCCGTCCACGCCCCAGGCGATGGTGGTGAGCAGGCCGTTGTCGGAGCGCACCGCCTTCTCGCCGGTGTTCATCAGCAGGAAGCAGCCGGTGCCGTAGGTGTTCTTGGCCATGCCGGCCTCGAAGCAGGCCTGGCCGAACAGCGCCGCCTGCTGGTCGCCGGCGACGCCGCAGATCGGCACCGAGTTGTTGAAGAAGTGGCGCGCGCCGGTGTGGGCGTAGACCTCGCTGCTGGAACGCACTTCCGGCAGCATCGAGGCCGGCACGCCGAGCATCTCCAGCAGTTCCGGGCACCACTGGCGCTTGTGGATGTCGTACATCAACGTGCGCGAGGCGTTGGAGTAGTCGGTGACGTGGGCCTTGTTCTCCGACAGGTTCCAGATCAGCCAGGTGTCGATGGTGCCGAACAGCAGGTCGCCGCGCTCGGCCTTGGCCCGCGCGCCTTCGACGTTGTCGAGGATCCACTTGACCTTGGTGCCGGAGAAATAGGCGTCGATCAGCAGGCCGGTGCGTTCGCGCACCATGTCCTCGTAGCCGTCGGCCTTGAGCTGCTCGCAGATCTGCGCGGTCTGGCGCGATTGCCAGACGATGGCGTTGTGCACGGCCTGGCCGGTGTGGCGGTCCCAGACCACGGTAGTCTCGCGCTGGTTGGTGATGCCGATGCCGGCGATCTGCGACGCGCCGATCTGGGCCTTGGTCATCACCTCGATCGCGGTGGTCTGCACGCTGGCGAGGATCTCGCGCGGATCGTGCTCGACCCAGCCCGGCCGCGGGAAGATCTGCTCGAACTCGCGCTGCGCCACGCCGACGACGCGGCCTTCGCGGTCGAACAGCATGGCGCGCGAGCTGGTGGTGCCTTGGTCGATGGCGAGGATGTAGCGTTGGGTCATGGTGGGCCGCCGGGGTAGGGGTTAGCGGGTAGGAGATAGGAGATAGGAGATAGGAGATAGAAGATAGAAGTAGCGTCGAGGCGAGGAGGGGGGGCAGGCGCGCGCTTTGGCTATCTCCTACCTCCTATCTGCTATCTCCTAGCCGTACGCTGCCTGAAACGCGAACGCCCCCAACACCGCGCCAACCACCGGCGCCACCACCGGCACCCAGGCATAGCCCCAGTCCGAGCCGCCCTTGCCGGCGATCGGCAGCAGCGCGTGGGCGATGCGCGGGCCGAGGTCGCGCGCGGGGTTGATGGCGTAGCCGGTGGGGCCGCCGAGCGACATGCCGATCACCACCACCAGCAGGCCGACGCCGAGCGGGCCCATGCCGGGAGCGAGGCTGTTGGCGCCGATGGCGAGCGCGCCGAAGGTCAGGGCGAAGGTGCCGATGGCTTCGGTCAGCAGGTTGGCCTTGGTGTCGCGGATCGCCGGCGAGGTGCAGAAGATCGCGCGCTTGAGTTCCGGGTCGTCGGTGACGCGCCAGTGGGCGAGATACGTCAGCCAGACCAGGGTCGCGCCGGCGAAGGCGCCGGCGAGCTGGGCGAGCACGAAGCCGGGCACCACGGCCCAGGACAGCTTGCCGATCGCGGCCAGGGCGATGGTCAGCGCGGGGTTCATGATCGCGCCGCTGGTCGGGCCGGCGATGTAGATGCCGATCAGCACCGCCAGCCCCCAGGCGGCGGTGATCACGCCCCAGCCGGCGCCTTGCGCCTTGGACCGGTTGAGCAGCGCGCCGGCGACCACGCCGTTGCCGAGCAGGATCAGCATGGCGGTGGCGATGAACTCGCTGAGGTATTGCGACATCGGTGAGGCCATTGCGGTGGATTTCCTTATGTCGCGGGGTTCGGGAATCTTCCTGCAGGAGCGGCGCGAGCCGCGACCGCGACGTCGCAGCTGCGACGCAAGCGCGGTGTCGCGGTCGCGGCTTGCGCCGCTCCTACAGGGAGCAATCGAGAGGTCAAGGCGATCATGCGGCGGCGCGCTGCGCGATGTAACGCTGCAGAGCGTCACGGCCGGCGGCGTCGAAGCGCAGGCCGAGCTTGGAGCGCCGCCACAGGATGTCTTCGGCGGTGCGCGCCCATTCGAAGTCGATCAGGTAATCCACTTCGGCCTGGTAGAGGTCGGCGCCGAAGCGCTGGCCGAGGTCTTCCAGGCGCACGCAGCTCTCAAGGATGCGCAGCGCGCGGCTGCCGTAGTTGCGGCACAGGCGGTAGGCCAGCGGGTCCGGCAGCCATGGCCGGCGCAGGCTGAAATCCTCGAAAAACCCCTCGAAATCGGCGTTCGGCAGGTCGCCGCCGGGGAGCCTGGAGGCGCCGGTCCAGGCCGGGCGGCGGTTGTCCAGCAGCGGCGCCAGGATGTCGCAGGCCTCCTCGGCGAGCTTGCGCGCGGTGGTGATCTTGCCGCCGAACACGCTCAGCAGCGGCGCGCCGCCGCGATCGAGGTCGAGCACGTAGTCGCGGGTGATCTGCGAGGCCTTGTCGCTGTCGTCGTCGAGCAGCGGGCGCACGCCGCTGTAGGTCCACACCACGTCTTCGGCCAGCACCGGGCGTTGGAAATAGCGCGAGGCGGCGGCGCACAGGTAGTCGATCTCCTCGCCGGAGATGCGCGGCGCCGAGGGATCCTCGCGATAGTCGACGTCGGTGGTGCCGATCAGGGTGTAGTCGTGCTCGTAGGGAATCGCGAACACGATGCGGCGGTCGGGCTGCTGGAAAATATAAGCGTGGTCGTGCTCGAACAAGCGCGGCACGACAATGTGGCTGCCCTTGATCAGGCGCAGGTTGCGCTTGTGCGCGACGTGCGCGACCCGGTCGAGAAAGCTCGCCGCCCACGGCCCGGTGGCGTTGACCAGGGCGCGCGCGCGGACCGCGCGGAGCGTGCCGTCGGCGCCGCGCAGCTGCGCGTTCCAGTGCCGCGCGTCGCGCTCGGCCGCGACGCAGGCGGTGCGCACGCACACCTGCGCGCCGCGCTCGGCCGCATCCATCGCGTTGAGCACCGACAGGCGCGCGTCCTGCACCCAGGCGTCGGAATAGACGAAGCCGCGGCTGAACTCTTCGCGCAGCGCGCGCCCGGCGATGTGCTTGCGCAGGTTGACCGAGCGCGAACCCGGCAGGTCGCGGCTGCGGCGCCCGCCGAGGCGGTCGTACAGGAACAGGCCGATGCGGATCATCCACGCCGGCCGCAGATGCGGCTGGTGCGGCAGCACGAAGCGCAGCGGCCAGATGATGTGCGGGGCCATGCGCAGCAGGCGCTTGCGTTCGGCCAGGGCCTTGCCGACCAGGGCGAACTCGAACTGTTCCAGATAGCGCAGGCCGCCGTGGATGAGCTTGGTGCTGGCGCTGGAGGTATGCGAGGCGATGTCGCCCTGCTCGCACAGGATCACGGACAAACCGCGTCCGGCCGCGTCGCGCGCGATCGCCGCGCCGTTGATGCCGCCGCCGACGATCAGCAGGTCGGCCGTGGGTACTTCTGCTTCGGTCATGCGGCTTCGGGGGCGCGTTCGCGTCTGGCTGCGGGCTGCTTGGCGCCGGCCCAGGGTGCCTCGGGATCATGGCACAGCGTGATGCGGCGATTGTTGCCTGGGTTCACATCAATGACGGGTGAGGGATCGATGTCGGCCGCGGATCGACGACACAAAAAAGAAGCCCGATGCGGGGGGGCATCGGGCGAGGGGATGGTGTTGCTGGAGAGAGCGGTGGGGTTCGCTTTGTTATGAGTGGCCGATCGTGGTGGCGCATGGAGTTCGCATGGTTCGCAGGAAGCCGCGGCTGCGCCCCTCTCCGCGCGGGAGAGGGACGCAGGGCGCGCTCAGTCGCGCAGTTCGGCGACGTGGCAGGGCAGGTCGAGCTGGGCCAGCACCGCGGCGGTGACCGCGGCGGTGCTCGCCGCTTCGCCCGCGGGCGCGAGGTCGGCGGTCAGCACGCCGGCGTCGAGCACCGCGGCCACGGCTTGTTCGATGCAGGCCGCTTCGGCCTCCAGGCCCAGCGAGTGGCGCAGCAGCAGCGCGGCGCTGAGGATGGTGCCGCAGGGGTTGGCGATGCCGCGGCCGGCGATGTCCGGGGCCGAGCCGTGGATCGGCTCGTACAGGCCGACCTTGCCTTCGCCGAGCGACGCCGATGGCAGCAGGCCGAGCGAACCGGCCAGCATCGAGGCCTCGTCGGTGAGGATGTCGCCGAACATGTTCTCGGTGACGATGACGTCGAACGCGCGCGGCTTGGCGATCAGGTGCATGGCCATCGAATCGACCAGCTGATGCTCCAGGGTCACGTCGGGGAATTCCTCACGCGCCACCCGGCTGGCGACTTCACGCCACAGCCGCGAGGTTTCCAGCACGTTGGCCTTGTCCACGCTGACCACGTGGCCGCGGCGGCCGCGCGCCAGTTCGCAGGCGCGGCGCACCACGCGCTCGATCTCGGCCACGCTGTACTCGCACAGGTCGCTGGCGCTGGTGTCGCTGCGCTGCTTGTCGCCGAAATAGATGCCGCCGGTGAGTTCGCGCACCACGATCAGGTCGACTCCGGCCAGCAGGTGCGGCTTGATCGGCGAGGCGCCCAGGGTGGCCGCGTGCGGCTGCACCGGGCGCAGGTTGGCGTACAGGCCCAGGCCCTTGCGCAGCGCCAGCAGGCCTTGCTCGGGGCGCACCTTGGCCTTGGGGTCGGACCACTTCGGGCCGCCGACCGCGCCGAGCAGCACGGCGTCCGCGCGCTGGCAGGCCTGCAGCGTGGCCGCCGGCAACGGCTCGCCGGTCGCGTCGATGGCGGCGCCGCCGATCGGATGGCGATGCAGCTGGAACTGATGGCGGTAGCGGGCGGCGACCGCCTGCAGCACCTCGACCGCGGCGGCGGTGACTTCCGGACCGATGCCGTCGCCTTCGAGAACGACGATGTCAGCGCGCATGGACTTGCTCCTGTGAAAACGATGCGGGTTGGGCCGCGGCGCGGCGTTGTTCGAATCCGTGGATGGCATCGAGCTGGCGCAGCAGGTAGCCGAGCTGGTCGACGCCTTCGAGCAGGCAGGTCTGGGCGAACGCGTCGAGCGGGAACTGCACGCTGCGCCCGTCGGGCAGGTGCAGGCGGCGCTCGCGCACGTCGATGCGCAGCTCGATGCCGGGCGAGTCGAGCAGTTCGTCGAGCAGCTCTTGCTCGACCACGATCGGCAGCAGGCCGTTCTTGAGCGAATTGCTGCGGAAGATGTCGGCGATCTCGCTGCTGATCACCGCGCGCAGGCCCAGGTCGGTCAGCGCCCACGGCGCGTGTTCGCGCGAGGAGCCGCAGCCGAAGTTGCGCCCGGCCACCAGGATCGCGGCGCCGGCGTTGGCCGGCTTGTTGAGCTCGAACTCCGGGTTGGGCGAGCCGTCGGCGAGATAGCGCCAGTCGTTGAAGGCGAACTTGCCCAGGCCGCGGCGCTCGGTGGTGGTCAGAAAGCGCGCCGGGATGATCTGGTCGGTGTCGATGTTGCGTTCGCGCAGCACCACGCTGCGCGAGACGACTTCGGAGAATCCAGTGGAAGCTTGGGCGGCGGACATCACGCAACCTCCTTCACATCATTGAGATAGTCGCGCGGATCGACCACGTGTCCGGCGACCGCGCAGGCCGCGGCGGTCAGCGGCGAGGCCAACAGGGTGCGCGCGCCCTTGCCCTGGCGGCCCTCGAAATTGCGGTTGCTGGTGGACACGGCCAACTGGCCGGCGCCGACCAGGTCGCCGTTCATGGCGATGCACATCGAGCAGCCCGGCTCGCGCCATTCGGCGCCGGCCGCGCGCACCACCGCGTCGATGCCTTCGGCTTCGGCGGCGCGCTTGACCTGTTCGGAACCGGGCACCACCAGCATGCGCACGCGCGGATGCACGCGGCGGCCGCGCAGCACCTGCGCGGCCTGGCGCAGGTCGGACAGGCGCGAGTTGGTGCAGCTGCCGACGAACACCACGTCCACCGGCCGCCCGGCCATCGCCGCGCCGCCGTCGAAGCCCATGTAGGCCAGAGCCTTGGCTTCGTCGGCGTCGTTCGCCTGCGGCAGGTGCGCGTCGATCGCCGCGACCTGGCCCGGGTGCGTGCCCCAGGTCAGGGTCGGCTTGATCGCGCCGGCGTCGATGCGCACTTCGCGGTCGAACCGCGCGCCGTCGTCGGTCTTGAACTCGCTCCAGCGCGCGACCGCGCGCTCCCAGTCGGCGCCGCGCGGCGCGCGCGGGGTCTGGGCGAGATAGTCGAAGGTGGTCTGGTCCGGCGCGATCAGGCCGGCGCGCGCGCCGGCTTCGATCGACATGTTGCACACGGTCATGCGCTCGTCCATCGACAGCGCGCGGATGGTCGAGCCGCGGTATTCGATGACGTGGCCGGTGCCGCCGTTGACGCCGATCGCGCCGATGATGTGCAGGATCAGGTCCTTGGCGCCGACGCCGGGCGCCAGTTCGCCTTCCACATCGATCGCCAGGGTCTTGGGCTTGCGCTGCAGCAGGCACTGGGTGGCCAGCACGTGGCCGACCTCGCTGGTGCCGATGCCGAAGGCCAGCGCGCCGAACGCGCCGTGGGTGGCGGTGTGGCTGTCGCCGCAGACGATGGTCTGGCCGGGCTGGGTCAGGCCCAGTTCCGGGCCGATCACGTGGACGATGCCGCGATGCTCGCTGTCGTAGTCGAACAGTTCGACGCCGTGGCGCGCGCAGTTGCGGCGCAGGGTTTCGACCTGGTTCTCGGCTTCGGCGGTGTAGTAGGGCAGGCGGCCGTCGGCGCCGGCGGGCAGGGTCGGGGTGGAGTGGTCGAGCGTGCCCTTGGTCAGATCCGGGCGGCGCGGCGAGAGCCCGCGCGATTCCAGTTCGGCGAAGGCCTGCGGCGAGGTGACTTCGTGGATCAGGTGCAGGTCGATGTAGAGCACCGCCGGCGCGGCCTCGGATTCGGGCGCGACCAGGTGGGCGGTCCACAGTTTGTCGAACAGCGTGGTGGGTTGGGTGGCTGAAGTCATGATGGAGGCGACTATGGCTTTCGGTTTCAAGGTGTTTGGTTTTCCTTCTCCCGCGAGCGGGAGAAGGTGGCCCGAAGGGCCGGATGAGGGCGAGCGGCTACGTGCCCTCACCCCAACCCCTCTCCCGCAAGCGGGAGAGGGGCTTCGGTTCTTCATGCGGTCGCCGCGACTTTGCGCGCTTCGCGCGGCTGCTCCGCCTGCCGCTGCGTGCGCACCCGCCGGTTCGCCAGCTCCAGCCAAGCCAGCGCGCTGGCCTCGATGATGTCGGTGCTGGTGCCCGAGCCGGTCAGCTCGACACCGTCCACGCGCGCGGTGATGCTGGCCTGCCCTTGCGCGTCGTCGCCGGTGGTCACGCTGGAGACGTTGTAGCTGTCGATCGCCAGGGTCGTGCCGGTGGCGCGCGCCAGCGCGGCGAACAGCGCGTGCACCGGGCCGTCGCCGACCGCGGCTTCGCTGACCGTGGCGCCGTCGGGATCGACCAGTTGCACGCTCGCGGTCGGCAGGCTGCCGTCGGCGACGCCGGTGCTGACATGGGCGCGCACCAGCCGGTAGCCGCGCGCGGCCTTGGCGTCGGCGCCGAGCACCAGCGCTTCCAGGTCGGCGTCGAACACTTCGCGCTTCTTCTCGGCCAGGGCCTTGAACGCGGCGAACACTGAGTTCAGGCGCGCCTCGTCGATACTGAAGCCCAGCGCCTGCAGGCGGTCGTTCAGCGCGGCGCGGCCGCTGTGGCGGCCCATCACCATCTGCGACTGGGCCCAGCCCACGTCTTCCGGCGCCATGATTTCGTAAGTGCCGCGGTGCTTGAGCATGCCGTGCTGGTGGATGCCCGACTCGTGCGCGAACGCGTTCTGCCCGACCACCGCCTTGTTGCGCTGGACCACCATGCCGGTGATGCGCGAGAGCAGGCGCGAGGTCGGCACCAGCCGGCGGGTGTCGATGCGGGTGCTGGCGTTGTAGTAGGCGTTGCGCACGCGCAGCGCCATCACCAGTTCTTCCAGCGCGCAGTTGCCGGCGCGCTCGCCGATGCCGTTGATGGTGCATTCGACCTGGCGCGCGCCGCCTTCGATCGCCGCCAGGCTGTTGGCCACGGCCAGGCCCAGGTCGTTGTGGCAGTGGGCGCTGAACACCGCCTTGTCGGCGTCGCGCACGTTGTCGCGCAGGTATTCGAACAGCGAGCGGATCTCGCTGGGCGTGGTGTAGCCGACGGTGTCGGGAATGTTCAGGGTACGCGCGCCGGCGGCGATCGCCGCGCTGCAGATTTCGACCAGGTACTCCGGCTCGGTGCGCAGCGCGTCCTCGCACGAGAACTCGACGTCGTCGACGTAGCGGCGCGCCTGTTCGACCGCGGCGACGGCGCGTTCCAGCACCTGCTGCTTGTCCAGGTTGAGCTTGTGCTGGCGGTGCAGCGGACTGGTGGAGATGAACACGTGGATGCGCGGCTTGGCCGCACCATCCAGCGCGCGCGCGCAGGCTTCGATGTCGCCGGGGTGACAGCGCGCCAGGGTCGCCAGCGACGAGGCGCGCACTTCGCGCACGATCGACCGCACGCCCTCGAGGTCGGCCTCGGAACTTGCGGGGAAGCCGGCCTCGATGACGTCCACGCCGAGCTCGCTGAGCGCGTGGGCGAAGCGCAGCTTCTGGCTGGCGCTCATGCTGCAGCCGGGCGATTGCTCGCCGTCGCGCAGGCTGGTGTCGAAAATGGTGACGTGTTGCGGCGCGTCGGCAATCGACGCTACCGGACCGGGCGACTCGTTCATGCGGGGATGTCCTCTGTAACGCTGCGATTCGGGGAGGGAGAGGGGGAAGGCGACGCCGCACGCGGCGGCGGCAGGTTGGCGAGCTTGTAAATGTCCGCCTCGATGGTGGCGCCGGCACGCGACAGCGAGGTGTCGCGATTGCGACGGCGCGGCCGCCGCGGTGCGCGCGGTCGCACATCCGACAACAGCTGCGCCAGCACCAGGGCGTCGAGGTTGCCGCCGGAGACCACCGCGCACTTGCGCTTGGCGGCGATGCGGCGGCCGGCCGCCAGCGCCAGCGCGCCGGCGCCTTCGGCGATGATGTGTTCTTCCAGCGCCAGCCGGACCAGGGTTTCGCGCAGTTCGGCTTCGCGCACGATCACCACGTCGTCCAGCAGCTGCGCCAGCAGGCGTTCGGTCAGGCGGCCGGGGTCTTTGACCCGCACGCCGTCGGCCAGGGTCGCGGCCGGTTCGATCAGGCGGCGGTCGCCGCGCAGCGCGCGCGCCATCGAATCCACGCCTTCGACCTGCGCGCCGATGATGCGCACGCCCTGGGATTTCAACGCCAGCGCCACGCCGGACGCCAGGCCGCCGCCGCCGATCGGCACCAGCACCACATCCGGCGCGAACGCGGCCAGCTCCAGGCCGACCGTGCCTTGCCCGGCGATCACGTCGGGATCGTCGAAGGCCGACAGCAGGCGGTAGTCGTGTTGCTGCGCCAGTTCGATGGCGAAGGCCTTGGCTTCGTCGTAGGTCTCGCCGTGCAGGCGCACGGTCGCGCCCCAGTGGGCGACGCCGGCGATCTTGGTCTGCGGCGCGCAGCGCGGCATCACCGTGATCGCGTTCACGCCCAGGCGGTAGGCGGCCCAGGCCAGGCCCTGGGCGTGGTTGCCGGCGGAGGCGGCGATCACCGGGCGGTGGTCGCCGCGTTCGCGCCCGGCCAGCAGCGCGTTGAGCGCGCCGCGCACCTTGTAGGAGCCGGTGCGCTGCAGGTTCTCGAGCTTGAGCCAGCAGCCGAAGCGTTCGGCATGGTGCAGCGGGGTGACGGCGAGGTAGCGGCGCAGCCGCGCCTGCGCCGCCAGCAGATCGGCGGCGCCGACGGTCGTCTCGGTGCGTACTACGTCGCCGTCCATGCTCAGACCGCCGTCAGCCAGTGCGCGTAGCGGCCGTCCTGCCCGCGCACCACCTTGGCGTACAGCGCCGCCAGTTCGCGGGTGACCGGGTTGTCGCCGAACTCGCGGCGGTCGAGCACGCTGATCGCGCAGGCCTCGGCCGCGGTGCCGCAGACGAACACTTCGTCGGCGTCGAGCAGCTCGTGCAGGGTGACTTCGCGCGAGGCGGCGCCCGACAGCGCGATCATGGTGTCGCGGGTGATGCCCGGCAGCGCGTCGCGATGCTCGACCGAGGTCACCTCGCCGTTCTTGACCATGAACACGTTGGCGCCGGTGCACTCGACCACGTAGCCCTTGTCGTCGGTGAACAGCGCCTCGTCGAAACCGCGCTGTTTGGCTTCGCGCTTGGCCAGGATCGAGTTGACGTAGGCGCCCGACAGCTTCAGCGGCGGCAGCGAGGTCGCCGGGTTGCGCTTCCATGGCGACACGGTCAGGCGGGTGCGCGCGCCGCCCAGGTGCACGACCTTGGCGATGGTGGCGACCATCAGGTGCTGGCTCAGCGGATCGACGTCCAGGCCGATGCTGCCGGTGCCCATCCAGGTCAGCGGACGGATGTAGGCGTCGCGGTGGCCGTTGGCGCGCAGCGTGTCCAGCACCGCGCGGCCGGCGCGTTCGACATCGAAGTCGATGCCGAACATGTCCGCGCCCTTGCGCATGCGTTCCAGGTGCTCGGGCAGGCGGAACACCGCCGCGCCGCCGTCGGCGGTGGCGTAGCTGCGGATGCCTTCGAACACCGCGGTGCCGTAGTGCATGGCGTGGGTGGTCAGCGGCGCTTCGGGGGCGTCGCTGGTGATGAACTTGCCGTCGAACCAAATGACAGGTTGGCGCTGGGAAGCCGGGACTTCGCCGCGAGCGCGGGACTCAGAGCTTTCTGCCGCATCGAAAGCCTCACCGCTGCGGCTAGGCGCCTGCGAACGCTCGCGAACGACCGCAGCGGCCTGCGCCGGCGACTGCGCTTGTTCGGGACGTTCCAGAACTTCGGTGTTCATGTGCATGGGGAAACCTCGACAGCAAGACAGTCGTAGAGCTTGGCGAGCTGGCTCTGCAGCGCGGTGTCGGCGCGGTCGCCTTCCACGGTCATGCGCAGGTGCCAGCGGTCGCCGTCGGGTTGCGCCTCGCCGTCCACCGACAGGGGACGGAAGCCGCGGCGTTCGGCGGCGCCCAATACCCGGGCCAGGGCGCCTTCGGCCTGGCGCAGGGTCAGATCAAGCTGGTATCGCATGGGCGCTCTCCTGTTCGGCGGCGGGGGGCGTCAGGCTGACGATCGCGTCGGCGTCGGCGGCTTCCGGATCCAGCATCTGCGCGTTGTTGTGGTTCGGCGGAACCAGCGGCCAGACGTTGGCGGCCTGGTCGATGGCCACGTGCAGCAGCACGGGGCCGGGGGTGTCGAGCATGTAAGTCAGCGCTTCCTCGACCGAATCGGCGCGGTCGACGTACATCGCCTTGATCCCGAACGCGGCCGCGATCGCGCAGAAGTCCGGGTTGTCGGACAGGTCGATCTCCGAATAGCGGCGCTCGAAGAACAGTTCCTGCCACTGCCGGACCATGCCCAGGGCCTGGTTGTCGAGCAGCACGATCTTCACCGGCAGGCGATAGCGGGCGATGGTCGCCAGTTCCTGCACGTTCATCAGGAACGAGCCGTCGCCGCTGACGCAGATCACCGTCGCCTCGGGGTTCTCCAACTGCGCGCCCAGCGCGGCCGGCACGCCGAAGCCCATCGCGCCCAGGCCGCCGCTGGTCAGGTGCTTGCGCGGATCGTCGAAGCGCCAGTGCTGGGCGACCCACATCTGGTGCTGGCCGACGTCGCAGGCGACCACCGCCTGCGGCGCGCGCTCGGACAAGGCGCGCAGCAGCGCCGGCGCGTACACGGTCTCGCCCGGCGCGTCGTAGCGCGGCGCGCACTCGCGCTTGCGCTGCAGGCAGGTGTCGCGCCAGGCGCGGCGGGCGCCGCCGTTGCGGCCCTGCAACTGCGCGGTGATCGCCGGGGTCAGCGCGTCCAGCGAGCGGCGCAGGCAGCCGCGCACGCCGGCGTCGGCGTGGCGCAGCTTGCCGATCTCGCAGGCGTCCAGGTCCATGTGCACCACCCGCGCGTTCGGCGCGAACTCGGCCAGCTTGCCGGTGGCGCGGTCGTCGAAGCGCGCGCCGACCACGATCAGCAGATCGCATTCCTGCACCGACAGGTTGGCGGCGCGGTTGCCGTGCATGCCGAGCATCCCTAAGTTCAGGGCGTGATCGGCCGGCAGCGCGCCCAGGCCCTTCAGCGTCAGCACCGCCGGGATCTGGCTGCCCTCGACGAAAGCGCGGAACGACTCGACCGCATCGCCCAGCGAGATGCCGCCGCCGCCGTAGACCAGCGGTTTGCGCGAATGCGCGATCAGCGCCGCCGCCTCGTGGTAGGACGCGTCCGGCGCCGCCGCCACCGGATCGGTCGGCAGCGGCGTGTGCGCGGGCAGGTGCGAGGCGTCGGCGTTCTGCACGTCCTTGGGCAGGTCGATCAGCACCGGCCCCGGCCGGCCCGAACGCGCCAGCCGAAACGCTTCGCCGAGCATGCGCGGCAGGTCGTCGACGCTGCGCGCCAGGAAGCTGTGCTTGACGATCGGCAGGGTCATGCCGAACACGTCCAGTTCCTGGAACGCGTCGGTGCCCATCAGCGAGGTCGCGACCTGACCGGTGATGCAGACCATCGGCACCGAATCCAGCATCGCGTCGGCGATGCCGGTGACCAGGTTCGACGCGCCGGGACCGGAGGTGGCTACGCAAACGCCGACTCGCCCGCTGGCACGGGCGTAGCCGTTGGCCGCGAAAGCCGCGCCTTGCTCGTGGCGGACCAGGATGTGCTTGAGGTCCGATCCATGCAAAGCGTCGTAGAAAGGCATGATCGTGCCGCCCGGATAACCGAACAGCGTGTCCACGCCTTCTGCGGCCAGCGCTTGCGCCAGCCAGCGGGCACCGTTCATCAGGCGGCCTCTTCCTGTCGTTCGCCGCGCGATGCGGCCGGGGCGGCCGCCGCAGCGGCCGCGGTCTTGGGAGCGTTGTCGAGCCACTTCATGTTCGCGCGCAGCTTCTTGCCGACCGCCTCGATCGGATGCTCCAGATCGCCGCGCTTGAGCGCCTTGTAGTTGGCGTTGCCCGAGGCGTATTCGGCGATCCACTGCCGGGCGAAGGTGCCGTCCTGGATTTCGGTCAGCACCTTGCGCATCTGCGCCTTGGTGTTGTCGTCGACGACGTAGCTGCCGCGGGTCAGCGCGCCGTACTGGGCGGTCTCGCTGATGAACTCGTGCATGCGAGTGATGCCGCCTTCGTAGAACAGGTCGACGATCAGCTTCAGCTCGTGCAGGCACTCGTAGTAAGCGACTTCCGGCTGATAGCCGGCTTCCACCAGGGTTTCCCAGCCGGCCTGGACCAGCTTGGTCGCGCCGCCGCACAGCACCGCCTGCTCGCCGAACAGGTCGGTCTCGGTCTCTTCCTTGAACGTGGTCTTGATCGCGTTCTGGCGCGCGCCGCCGATGCCGGCGCAGTAGGTCAGGGCGAACTCCTCGGCGCGGCCGCTCTTGTCCTGGTGCACGGCGTAGACGCTGGGCACGCCGCGGCCGATCTCGTACTCGCGGCGCACCAGCGCGCCCGGGCCCTTGGGCGCGACCAGCACCACGTCGAGGTCGGCGCGCGGCGCGATCTGGCCGTAATGCACGTTGAAGCCGTGCGCGAACAGCAGGCACGCGCCTTGGCGGATGTTCGGCTCGATCACCTCGCGATAGAGCTGCGCCTGGACCATGTCCGGGGTCAGCACGGCGACCAGGTCGGCGTCGGCGACCGCTTCGGCCGGCGTCTTGACGGTGAAGCCGTCGGCCTTGGCCTTGATCTCGGTCGGGCCGCCGGGGCGCAGGCCTACGGTGACGTCGAAGCCCGAGTCGCGCAGGTTGAGCGCGTGGGCGCGGCCTTGGCTGCCGTAGCCGACGACGGCGATCTTGGGGCGGGAGGCGGTGCTGGTCATGGCGGGGTCTCGTAGGGAGGAGTTAGCGGAGAGGAGGTAGGAGGTAGCGGAAAGCGGGTTACGCGGGTTCGGATGCTTCGGGTTCTAAGGCGGGGTGTTCGATCAGGGTCGCTTGGATTTTTTTCGGCGCTTGCAGGGGGCCGGGGGCGGTGACGGCGCCGCGCGAGGCGGAACCAACGCTGCGCGCGTACTTGGCCAGCACGCCGGTGGTCACGCGCGGGGCGATGCGCGCGGGCTCGCGCGAGGCCAGGTCGGCGGCGACGCTCAAGGTGCGGCTGGCGACGTCGATGACGACGCGGTCGCCTTCGCGCAGCCGCGCGATCGGGCCGCCGTGCGCGGCTTCGGGCGAGATGTGGCCGACCATGAAGCCGTGGGTCGCGCCGCTGAAACGGCCGTCGGTGATCAGCGCGACATCGTTGCTCAGTCCCTGGCCGACCAGCGCCGCGGTCACCGCCAGCATCTCGCGCATGCCCGGGCCGCCGGTGGGGCCTTCGAAGCGGATCACCACCACGTCGCCCGCGTTGATCTGTCGCGTCTGCACCGCGGCGAACGCCGCTTCTTCCGAATCGAACACCCGCGCCGGGCCTTCGAAGTGCTCGCGGCCGTGGCCGGCCAGCTTGAGGATGCAGCCTTCCGGCGCGAGGTTGCCGTAGATGATCGAGTAGCCGCCGCGCGGCTTGATCGGGTCGCTGATCGGGCGCACCACGTCCTGCTGCGCGGCCATCGTCGCTTCGCGCAGCTCCTGGAAAAAGGAACGGCCGGTGACCGTCGGAATATCCTCGATCAGACCGGCCGTCTTCAGCTCGCGCGCCACCAGCGCCGCGCCGCCGAATTCGAACATTTCCGCGGCGGTGTAGCGTCCGCCGGGTTTCAGGTCGGCGATGACCGGCGTGTGCGCGGCGGCTTCGAATTCCTCCAGGTCGAAGGCGACGCCGGCTTCGTGGGCGATCGCCAGCAGATGCAGCGCGGCGTTGGTCGAACCGGCGGTGGCCGAGACCGCGCGCGCGGCGTTGCGCAAGGAGGCGGCGGTGATCAGCTCGCGCGGCGTCGGCGAACCGTCGCGCAGCCGCTGCATCACCAGCTCGCCGCACAGGCGCGCGGTTTCCGGCTTGTCGTCGTGGATCGCCGGGACGTCGTTGTAGCCCAGCGGCGACAGGCCCAGGAAGGTCAGCACCATCGCCATGGTGTTGGCGGTGAACTGGCCGCCGCAGGCGCCGGCGCCGGGGCAGGCGTGCGATTCGATCCGGTGCAGCTCGGCGTCGTCGATGCGCCCGGCCGAATGCGCGCCGACCGCTTCGAACACGTCCTGCACGGTCAGCGGCTTGTCCTGCGCGCTGCCCTTCTTCGACGGGCAGTGGCCCGGCATGATGGTGCCGCCGTAGAGGATCACGGTCGGGATATCCAGGCGCGCGGCGGCCATCGCCGCGGCGGGGATGGTCTTGTCGCAGCCGACCAGCAGCACCATCGCGTCCAGGCAATGGCCGGAGACCGCCAGTTCGATCGAGTCGGCGATGGTCTCGCGCGAGGCCAGCGAGGCGCGCATGCCGTCGCTGCCCATGGCGATGCCGTCGGTGACGGCGATGGTGTTGAACTCGATCGGCGTGCCGCCGCCGTCCTGGACGCCGCGGCGCACGTGCTGGGCCAGGTCGCGCAGGGTGATGTTGCAGGGCGAAACGTCGCTCCAGGTGTGGACCACGGCGACCAGCGGTCTGGCGATGGCCGCGTCGTCCAGGCCGGTGGCGCGCAGCATCGCGCGCGCGGGGGCTCGGGCCGGGCCTTGCTTGATGGCGTTGCTTCTCACGAACGGCGTTCCTTGGAGGCGAATCCTTCGCCGTTGCCGCACGTCCGCGTGCGGTGTTGCCAGGAACCCGAGGCCGTATAACGAAAAACCCCGCGCCTTTTGGGCGCGGGGTTCAGGTTCTTTCGACCTTCGGGTGGTGTGGTTTTCTACACGAACCCGTATCCCGCGCTGGTGAGCGAGGTAATAAGTACGAGGGCAAGAATAATGCTTGCGATGGCCGGAGCGGCCTTGAGCAGGGTGCTGCGGAGCTGCGCGGCGCGCGCGGATTCGTTCGAGGCCGCGATGGCCTGCGAATTCGTCCGGCGGTGGTTGCTGCGCTGCGTCATGGGTCGAGAAGACCATGCGCGCTCAGGGCTTGTCAATAGTTTCCTCGGCAATCATCGCGAGCCGCTAAAACCATCACAGCCCGCGCTTGCGGCAGGCCCGGATAGGGCCGCGGCGCGGCCGGCCGCGTTCAGGATCGCGGCGGCGCCGTCGCGGAAGACGGCGCGCCGTGTGTGCGAAGCCGCGCTGATTAGTCCGCGCGCGTTCCTTATAGTGCGGCCGCGACCGCCTCGGCCAGCAAGCGCTCGCGCAGCGCCGCATAGTCCGCCGCGATCGGTTCCGCCGAGGCCGGCCGCGCCAGCGATGCGGCCAGCGCCGGCGGCGGCTCGACCGCGTGGCCGACCAGCGGCTCGACGATGCTGTCGAACTTGGACGGATGCGCGGTCGCCGCCACCGCCCACGGCCGCTCGTCGCCGTGCGCGCGCAGGTGTTCGAGCGCGCGCAGCCCGGTCGCGGTGTGCGGGCAGGGCACGATGCCGTAGCGGGCCGGCGCGGCGCGGATGGTGTCGACGATGGCCGCATCGTCCACGCCCTCGGCCTGGATCGCCGCGCGCAGTTCGGCGTCGTCGCGGTGCCAGTGGCGCAGGCGTTCGAAATTGCTCGGCGCGCCGACGTCCATCGCATTGGCCAGGGTCGCGCGGGTCGGCTGGGCGGCGTAGTCGGCGCCGGCGAAGTAGCGCGGCAAGGTGTCGTTGGCGTTGGTCGCCAGCCGCAGGTCGCCGACCGGCGCGCCCATGCGCTTGGCCACCAGCGCGGCGCAGGCGTTGCCGAGGTTGCCGGTGGGGACGATGAAGTTCAGCGGCTCGCCGTGGGCCGCGTAGTACTGCGCCGCGGCGTGCGCGTAGTACGCCGCCTGCGGCAGCAGCCGGCCCAGGCTGATGCTGTTGGCCGAACTCAGCGGCACCCGCGCGCGCAGCGCTTCGTCGCCGAGCGCCTGCTTGGCCAGGCGCTGGCAGGCGTCGAAATCGCCGTCCACGCGCAGCGCCCGGACGTTGTCGCCCCAGCAGCCCAGGCCGTGGGCCTGGCGCGGCGAGACCCGGCCGTCGGGGTACAGGATCAGCACCCGGAAGCCGGGCCGGCGGTGGAACGCCGCGGCCACCGCGGCGCCGGTGTCGCCGGAGGTGGCGACGACGATGGTGGTGTCCGGCGCATCGGGCGCGCGCAGGCCGGCCAATGCAGCGGCGAGGAAACGCGCGGCGTAATCCTTGAACGCGGCGGTGGGGCCGTGGAACAGCTCCAGCAGCCAGCTGTCGGCCGGGCTCAGCGCACGCAGCGGCGCGTCGAACGAGAACGCCTGCGCGCACAGCTCGCCGAGGCGTCCGCGCAGCGCCGATCGGGCGAAATAGGGCGCGAGCACGGCGTGCGCGGTCTCGGCCAGCGAGCCCGCGGCGAGCGGCTGCGCCAGCAGCGGGATCGATTCGGGAACGTAGAGGCCGCCGTCGGGCGCGAGGCCGGCGGCGAGCGCGGCGTCGATCGGCGTGGGCGCGGTCTGGCCGCGCGTGCTGAGGAAGTTCATGCGTAATCCGGTTGGGGGCGGCGCGCCGCGGTTCGGCTCAGGAACCCGGCGCGTTGCGGTAAGCGGGGGACGGATCGTCGCGATGCGACGCGGGCGGACTCAGTCGAGCACCTCCGCGCGCGGCCCCGCCACCGGGGTGACGTAGGCGCGCGAGTCGAAGCCGGCATCGGCGAACGCCTGGCGCATCGCCGGCGCCGCCGCGGCCGCGTCGCTGCGCGAGGCGAACCAGGCGAAGCAGCTCGGCCCGGCGCCGGAAATGCTGGCGCCGAGCGCGGCGTGGTCCAGCGCCGCCGCCTTGACCGCGGCGAAGCCCGGAATCAGCGGCGCGCGCCGCGGTTCCACCAGCAGATCGACCAGGCCTTCGCGCAGCAATGCCGCATCGCCGCGCTGCAGGCCGGTCAGGAACAGCGCCAGGTGCGCGCTCTGCTTGACCACCTGCGCCAGCGGATACGGATCGGCCAGCACCGCGCGCGCGCGCCGGGTTTCCAGCACTTGATCGGGATGCACCACCACCGCATGCAGCCATTCGGGCACCGCCAGCGCAATCATCCGCGCCGAGGTCGCCATGACCACGCCGCCGAGCAGCATCGGCGCGACGTTGTCGCCGTGGCGGCTGCCGCTGGACACCGATTCGCCGTCGAGCGCGAATTCGTACAGCGCATCGCGCGACAACGGCTTGGCCAGCACCGCGTTGGCCGCGACCAAGGCGGCGACGCACGACGCCGCCGAGCCGCCCAGGCCTGAGCCCAGCGGGATGCCCTTGTCCAGCTCCAGCTCGAAGCCGTGTTCCAGCCCGAGCTTGTCGCGCAGCGAGATAAGCGCCTGCCCGGCGGTGTTGCGCGCGGCTTCCAGCGGCAGCGAATCCGCGCCCGGCACCGCGCCGCGGATCGCGCGGATGCGCACGGTCGGCTCGGCGATGCGCCGCACGGTGGCGACATCGCGCACGCCGTCGATGGAATGGCCGAGCACGTCGAAGCCCACGCCGATGTTGCCGACGCTGCCGGGCGCGAACGCGCGCGCCTGCTGCGCAGGCGTGTGCGGCGCGGGCGCGGCGGCGGCCTCGTCGGCGGAAGGAAGGGCAGCGCTCATGCACGGGCTCCGAGGGTCTGGGCGATGGTCAGCAGATCGCCGAACACGCCGGCGGCGGTGACGTCCGGGCCGGCGCCCGGGCCTTGCACCACCAGCGGATTATCGGCGTAACGGCGCGTGCGGAACTGGATCAGGTTGTCGGTGAGCGCGCCGTGCAAGGCCGCGTGGCCAGGCTGCGGGGTGACCACGCCGACGCTGGCGCGGCCGTCGCGGTCCAGCCGGGCGAGGTAGCGCAGGCTCAGCCCGGCCGCGCGCGCGGCGTCGAAGCGCTGTTGCAGCGGCGCGTCGAGTTCGTCGAGGCGGGCGAAGAATTCGTCCTTCGATACGTTGCGCAACGACTCCGGCACCAGGCTCTCGACCTCGATCTGCTCCAGCGACAGCGGCCGCCCGGCTTCGCGCGCCAGGATCACCAGCTTGCGCGCGACGTCGGTGCCGGACAGGTCGTCGCGCGGATCCGGCTCGGTGTAGCCCAGCTCGTGCGCCTCGCGCACCAGGTGCGAGAACGGCGTGCGGCCGTCGTAGCGGTTGAACAGCCAGGCCAGGGTGCCCGACAGGATGCCTTCGACCTCGGTCAGTTCGTCGCCGGTGTCGAGCAGCGAGCGCAGGGTCTGGATCACCGGCAGGCCGGCGCCGACGGTGGCCTCGTAACGGAACTGGCCGCCGTGGCGCGCCGCTTCGCGGATCGCCTCGAAGCGCGCCAGCGGGCCGGCGCCGGCGTGCTTGCTCGGGGTGACCACGTGGATGCCGGCGGCGAGCCATTCGGGGTAGCGCGCGGCGACCGCATCGGAGCCGCTGCAATCGACGATCAGCGCGTGCGGGATGTGCTCGGCGCGCACGTGCGCGGCGAAGCGCTCCAGGTCCAGCGCTTCGGATTCGGCGTCGAGCGCCTGGGCGTCGTCGAAATCGAGCGCGCGCGGCGCCAGGCGCATGCGCCGGCTGTCGGCGAGCGCGCGCAGGCGCAGGTCCAGGCGCCGCTGCGGGCGCGATTCGCGCTGGAAGCGCGGCTGCGCGGCGGCCAGTTGCGCCAGCAGCGCGCGGCCGACCTTGCCCGGGCCGATCACGCCGATGGAAATGCATTGCGGCGACAGCCAGAACGCCGAATGCGCCGCGCGCAGCGCGCGGGTGGCGTCGCGCGCGGCGATCGCCACCGAGATGTTGCGCTCGCCCGCGCCCTGGGCGATGGCGCGCAGGTTGACCCGCGCCTTGGCCAGGCCGTCGAACAACTGCGCGGCCACGCCGGGCTGGCCGACCATGCCGTCGCCGACCGCGGCCAGCACGCAGACGTCCGGGGTGACCTGCACGTGCTGCGCCTGGCCGTCGGCCATCGCTTCGGCGAACGCGGCGACGATCGCGTCGCGGCCGCGTTCGGCCTCGGCGGCGCGCACCACGCAGCAGATCGAATGTTCGGAGGAGCCTTGCGAAATCATCGTCACCGACACCCCGGCCGCGCGCAGCGCGCCGAACAAGCGCTCGGCCGCGCCGGGCACGCCGACCAGGCCGTTGCCGACCAGTTCCAGCACCGCCAGGTCGTGGACCAGGCTGAGCCCCTTGACCGGCGCCTGCCCGGGCTGCGCGCGCAGGCTGATCAGCGTGCCGGGCGAGTGCGGGTTGCGGGTGTTGCGGATGCGCAGCGGAATGCCGCGCTGCTGCACCGGCGCCATGGTCTGCGGATGCAGCACCTTGGCGCCGAAATAGGCCAGTTCGCAGGCTTCGGCATACGACATCGAGGGCAGGCAGACCGCATCGGGCACCAGCCGCGGGTCGGCCGAAAGCACGCCGTCGACGTCGGTCCAGATCGTCAGCGCGTCGGCGTCGAACAGGTTGGCGAAGATCGCCGCGGAGTAGTCGCTGCCGTTGCGGCCGAGGGTGGTGGCGTAGCCGTGGCCGTCGCGGGCGACGAAGCCGGTGACCACGACGTTGGCCGCGGCGTTGCGTTTTCGCCACGTGGCGAGATTCTCGCGGCTTTGCGCCCAGTCCACCGCCATGCCCATTTCGCTGGGATGCACCACCAGCACCTCGCGCGCGTCCAGCCGCGCCCAGCCGGCCGGGTCGCCGCCGAGCGCGGCGTGGATCAGGTAGGACGACCACACCTCGCCGAGGCCGGCGATCGCCTGCGGGGTCTTTTCGTCGCGCGAATGCAGGGATTCCAGGGCGTCGCGCAACTGCACGAACTCGGTTTCCAGCGCTCCCAGCGCGCCGTGGCGGCGGTGCGGGTCGAGCGACAGCGCGGTGTCGAGGTGGCGCTTGCGCAGCGTGCTCCAGGCCGGTTTCCAGTCCTGGCCGCTCAGGCGGGCGTCGACGATCGCGACCAGCGCGTCGGTGACGCCCTGCATCGCCGAGACCACGGCGATGCGTTCGCGCGCGCCGTCGTCGAGCAGGCCGACCGCGACGCGGTAGCGGTCGGGATCGGCGAGGCTGCTGCCGCCGAACTTGTGCGCGTGGCGCGCGGGCGGACCGGCTGCGGCCGCAAGCGCGGCGGCGTCGGCGGCGAGAGGATCTTCGCCCGCGGCCGCATCGGGCTGGGCGTCGAAAGCGGCTTGGGGTGGGGCGGACGACATGGCAGGCTCCTGGTGGAGCTCCGCGGGTCCGTCGCAGGTGGGGCCGGCAGCCCGCACCCTGGTCGGGTGCGGAGCGGCGTGGTGGTTCAGCTGGACACGCCCGTCCGCACCCTGTGAGGAGTGGTACCGGTACCGGTGGTGGTAATCGACATCGCCGCGACGGCCGATACCCGGCCGTGCGGCTGGGTCGAGACGGAGCGGGCGAGGGCGATGGCGGCGTGCATGGGCTTAGCAATACCGTGCTGTTGTGCGGCGCGTCAAGAGGGTCGGCGCAAAAATGTGCGCGCGGCGCGAAGCCAATGCCGGCGCGGGTTTGCGGTCGCGCCGGCGACGGCGACGCGGGGCCCGGCGATGGTTTCTGCGGTTACTTTCGGCCGCGTCCGGGCGCGGCCGTTTGCGCAGCGGTTCGGCGCGCGCGCAGGTGCGCGCGAGGCCGAACTCAAACTCAGCTGGGCCGGAAACTCACTTGGGCCGGCTGTACTTCACCGTGATGGTCGCTTGGCCGAGCGCGTCGGCGCGGGCCATCGCGCCGCCCAGCATCGCCTGCGCCTTGGCGTCGAGCTTGAGCTTGTCGCTCTTGAGCGCCCATACCGTGAACTCGTAGCGGTGGGTCTTGCCCGGCGGCGGGCACGGGCCGCTGTAGCCGGCCACGCCGAAGTCGTTGCGCAGCGCCATCGCCCCCGGCGGTTTCGCGCCGCGCGCCAGGGCGGCGGTGTCGGGTGGCAGGTTGACCAGGGCCCAGTGCCACCAGCCGTTGCCGGTCGGCGCGTCGGGGTCGAACACGGTGACCGCGAAGCTGCGCGTGCCTTCGGGCGGGTTCTTCCATTCCAGCGCCGGCGAGACGTTGCCGCCGGCGCAGGCCGGGAACAGGTGCAGCGCCGGCACTTGCTCGCCTTCGCGCAGGTCGGCGCTTTGCAGGACGAATTCGTCGGCGTGGGCGAACGCGCTCAGCGTCAGCGCGGCGATGGCCACGAGCGCTGCGGTTGCACGGCGGCCGCGCGAGCGGCGGGTCGGTGGGACTGGATCGGGTCGATGCATGCGGCTCTCCTTGGCGTGCGGGGCGCCAGTGTCGCAGATGCGGATCCTGCATGCCTCGCGCATGCGGCGCGCGGCGCAGGCGCGCGCGGCAGCGCAACAAACCCGCGCCGCGGCGCGCGCATTGTGTGCGCTGCTCCCATTTGCGTTCATGCTCGCCGCGCCGCAACGGCGCGGCTTTGCGACGCGATCGCGCGCGCGGTGTGAACCGCATTGAGGAATGGCCGTGCGCAAGCGCATGTACGGCCTCGATTTGAACTGCGTCGCACGACAGCGTCCGCGCCCGCGGTCAGAGTCCGGCCGCCCGCGCTCTACGGACAGCGATCGCGGGGCTCCGCCGATGACGAACGGTCGTGCGCATCCATGCGCACGCACCGCTCGCCGCTGCGGTTCCGGCTTCGCGGCCGCGGCGCCGTCCACACATCCACTCTTCAAACGTCTTTCTCGGGAGCAGACCATGAAGAAGATTTCCAAGGCGGGACTGGGGCTGGCGCTGCTGTGCGCGCTGGCGACGATCGGCGGCAACGCCAGCGCGCAGGGCCGCGGCCTCAGCGGCGAAGACCTGGTGTATTCCTACGACGAGATGTTCGACTTCGACATCGATGCGTACCTGGCCAAGCACGCGCCGCATCTGCGCAAGCACTCGGAAGAGATCTCGCACTGGGCCGGCTACAGCGGGATCAGCCCGAAGGTGCTGATCGCGCTGATGGAGCAGCAGAGCGGCGCGCTCAGCGCCAAGCGCGCGAGCAGCCGTCCGTTCGGCAAGCTGGCGCGCGCCGACGGCTTCGGCGCGCAGACCCGCGAGGTCGCGCTGGCGCTGCGCGAGTCGCTGTACGAGCGCGATCCCGACGGCGCCAAGGGCCCGGTGACGCTGGCCCGCGCCAATCCGCTGCAGGCGCTGTTCGAGCGTTCCGGCGACAGCGAACCGGCGGCGGCGCTGCGCGGCGACGGCGAATTCCAGCTGGTCTACGGCCGCCTGTTCAACGAACCGCGCCAGGCCAAGGCGCCGTCGGACCGCTTCAGCAAGGCCGGCCCGGACGTGCAGCCGCTGTCGCCCAACGGCCTGTTGCAGTTCCCGTTCCCGCGCGGCGCCAGCTGGCATGTCGGCGGCGCGCACACCAACACCGGCTCGGGCAACTACCCGATGTCGTCGCTGGACATGTCGCGCGGCGGCGGCTGGGGCAGCAACCAGAGCGGCAACTGGGTGTCGGCGTCGGCGGCGGGCTCGTTCAAGCGCCACTCCTCGTGCTTCGCCGAGATCGTCCACACCGGCGGCTGGTCGACGACCTACTACCACCTGATGAACATCCAGTACAACACCGGCGCCAACGTGTCGATGAACACCGCCATCGCCAATCCGGCCAACACCCAGGCCCAGGCGCTGTGCAACGGCGGCAGCTCGACCGGCCCGCACGAGCATTGGTCGCTGAAGCAGAACGGCAGCTTCTACCACCTCAACGGCACCTACCTGTCGGGCTACCGCATCACCGCCACCGGCAGCAGCTACGACACCAATTGCAGCCGGTTCTATCTGACCAAGAACGGCCAGAACTATTGCTACGGCTATTACGTCAATCCGGGCCCGAACTGAGGCTCGCGGGCGGCGCGCGGCCCGCTCACAGGGCCGCGCGCAGTTCGCTCGGCGACAGCCCGTAACGGCGGCGGAAGCGGATCGCGAAACGCGAGGCCGAGGCGTAGCCGGCCGCCGCGGCGATGCGGACGATGCTTTCGCGCGTGCCCTGCAACTGCGCGAGCGCGAGTCCGAGCCGCTCGTCTTCGAGCATCTCGCGGAACCCCGCGCCGTGCGCGGACAACTGGCGGCGCAGGGTCGATGCGCCCAGGCCCAGGCGCCTGGCGATCTCGTCCAGGCTCCAGTCGCGGCCGGGGTCTTCGCGCAGCAGCTGGCGCACCCGTACGTTGAGCGGCGCTTCGCGGTCGGCTTGCAGGCAGGCGGCGGCGCCGGCCAGGGTCAGGCACAGCAGCAGCGTATGCGCGTGCTGTTCCAACAGCGGCGCCGGCGCCGGTTCGCACGCCGCATCGAGCAGTTGCCGCCAGGCCTGGCCGGTGTGCCGGTCGCGGCGCAGGCTCGGTGCGCCGTGCGCTGCGCCATGCAGTGCATGTTTCAGCGCCGATTCGTAGACGGCCTTGTGCCGGTGGCGGAAGTCGGCCACCAGCGCGGACGGGAGCTGGAGCAGATCGGCGCGATAGCCGCGCGCGCCGGGACGGTTGTCGATGCCGTAGCGTTCGCCCGGCCGCAGCACGATCAGGTCGTCCTGGCCACCGCGGTATTCGCGTCCGCGCCACAGCACGCGCTTATGTCCGTCGGTGACGCCGACCAGCAGCAGTTGCGGCACGCTCACGTCGCGCAACGCATGGGGTTTGCGCGCCGACAATTCGCTCGCAGCCACGCGCTTGCAGGTCAGGCGCAGTGGCGCGTCGATGGCGGCGGCGCGGTCGGTCCGGTCGAGCATGGCGCGATGCTGCCACAGACTCGCGCTCACCGTCCGTAGCTCGCTTCCAGCGTGGCATGGCCGAGGGCGTTGGCGCGGATCGCGAAGCCGGCCATCGCGCCGCTGGCGTCGGCGCCCAGTCCCAGCGACGCGGTCTTGAGCGCCCAGACTTCGAAACGGTAACGGTGCGGCCGGCCCGGCGGCGGGCACGGGCCGCCGTAGCCGGGCGCGCCGAAATCGGTGCGGGTCTGCACCGCGCCGGCCGGCAGCGGCGCGCCGCCGCGCGGCAGGGCGCGCACGTCGGCGGGCAGGTCGAGCACGACCCAGTGCCACCAGCCGCTGCCGCTCGGCGCATCCGGGTCGTAGACGGTGACGGCGAAGCTGCGCGTGCCGGCCGGCGGGTCGGTCCATTCCAGCGCCGGCGAGAGGTTGCCGCCATCGCAGCCGAAGCCCGCATAGACGTGGCGGGCGGCGATCGGGCGGTCGTGCGGCAGGTCGGCGCTGCGCAGGCGGAAGTCGCCGGCATGCGCCTGCGATGTGGCCATCGCGAGCGGCAGGCTCAGCGCGGCGAGGACGAGGATCAACACGATCAGGCGGCGGAGCGAAGACATGGCGGCGTTCCGTGGGGACTGGCCGCAGTCTCGCGCCGGCGGACGCGGCCGGCGGTGCGCGAACGCTCGGCTTCGGTGCGCGAACGCTCGCGCCCGACGCGGCGCCGCGCAGGCGTCTACGGCGCGCGCGGCGCGCTCAGCCGCCCCACGGCGGCGGCGGCGCGGGCACCGGTCGGGTCAGGTCGAATTCGATTCGGAACAGGCGGCCGGGGCGGGCGAGTTCGTAGACGAAGCGCTGTCCGTCGATCTCCACCGCCCACACGTTCGGCACCGAGACCTCGCGGCCCAGGCGCCGGAACAGCGCGCGGCTTTGCGGGTCGGCCGGGAATTCGTAGCGGTCGCCTTCGCCGCGCGGCTTGAGGTCGCCGCCGTACATCGTCAGCTCGTCCTCGCTGCCGTCGCGGTGGCGGTGGTCGTGCTTGAAGCGCAGTTCGCCGGCGCGGCGGTCGAACACCCAGGTGCGCGAGCGGTCTTCGCCGACCTGGAACGGGATGCGGATCGTGTCGGCCTCGCAGCCGCGCACATGCATGACCAGGGTCTTGCCGATGAACGGGTCGTCGGCGCTGCGCGGGGTGTCGGCGACGATGCGCCCGGCGAAGGCCTGCCCGCACAGCGGCCGCAGGCGTTCGAACAGCGCGGCGGCGCGCGCGTCGACGGCGGCGCGTTCGGCCGCGGGCGTGGGCTGCACGGTGTGGCCGAGCACGCAGCCGCCGAGCAGCAGGGCGGCGGCGAGGGGCAGCACGGCGAGCGGGCGAAGGCGCGGGCGGATGGGGTTCATGCGCGCACGCTAGCGGTCGCGCGCGACGCGGGCAAGACAGCCGGCGCCGGGCTGCGACCGCCGTCGCCGCGGCGGCATTGGCGCCCGGGCCGGTTTCCGGGTCTAATGCACGCTTGAAGCGGGGGTACCGCGGCGGGCCGACAGGGCCGTCCGGTTGAGACAGTCCCTTCGAACCTGATGCGGTTGAGACCGCCGTAGGGAAGCTTCGCAGGACGCGATCGCTGCGTCCGCGCGCCCGCTTTGTGCGAGCCCTCCGGCTCGCGACGCCGCACCCGATGGTGCGGTCTTCCCCTCCAAAGCGGACGAATTCCCATGAACGCGGTTCCCTCCGAGCTGATCCAGCAAGCCGAGAAGTTGTCGGCCGACGTCACCCGCCCGATCCCCGGCTCGCGCAAGATCCATGTGCAGGGCTCGCGCCCGGACCTGCACGTGCCGATGCGCGAGATCGCGCTCGACCGCACGCCGACCATCTTCGGCGGCGAGGACAACGCGCCGCTGGCGGTGTACGACACCTCCGGCGCCTACACCGACGCCGACGCGAACATCGACCTGGCCGCCGGCCTGGCGCCGCTGCGCGCGAACTGGATCGCCGAGCGCGGCGACACCGAACTGCTCAAGGGCCTGTCGTCGGAATTCGGCCGCCAGCGCGAGCACGATCCCAAGCTCGCCCACGTGCGCTTCGGCAACCGGCCGCTGCCGCGGCGCGCCGTCGCCGGCGCCAACGTCACCCAGATGCACTACGCCCGCCGCGGCATCGTCACCCCGGAGATGGAATACATCGCCATCCGCGAGAACCAGCGGCTGGAATCGATCCGCGAAGCGCACCTGCTGAACCAGCATCCGGGCCAGAGCTTCGGCGCCAACATCCAGAAGATCATCACCCCCGAGTTCGTGCGCGAGGAAGTCGCGCGCGGCCGCGCGATCATCCCCAACAACATCAACCATCCGGAAAGCGAGCCGATGATCATCGGCCGCAACTTCCTGACCAAGGTCAACGCGAATATCGGCAATTCGGCGGTGTCCTCGGGCATCGCCGAGGAAGTCGAGAAGCTGGTGTGGTCGATCCGCTGGGGCGCGGATACGGTGATGGACCTGTCCACCGGCAAGCACATCCACGAGACCCGCGAGTGGATCATCCGCAATTCGCCGGTGCCGATCGGCACGGTGCCGATCTACCAGGCGCTGGAGAAGGTCGACGGCCGCGCCGAAGAGCTCAACTGGGAGATCTTCCGCGACACCCTGATCGAACAGGCCGAGCAGGGCGTGGACTACTTCACCATCCACGCCGGCGTCCTGCTGCGTTACGTGCCGCTGACCGCCAGGCGCGTCACCGGCATCGTCTCGCGCGGCGGCTCGATCCTGGCCAAGTGGTGCCTGGCGCACCACAAGGAGAATTTCCTCTACACCCACTTCGAGGAAATCTGCGAAATCATGAAGGCCTACGACGTGGCCTTCTCGCTCGGCGACGGCCTGCGCCCGGGCTCGATCGCCGACGCCAACGACGCGGCCCAGTTCGGCGAGCTGGAAACCCTGGGCGAGCTGACCCAGATCGCGTGGAAGCACGACGTGCAGACCATGATCGAGGGCCCCGGCCACGTGCCGATGCAGCTCATCAAGGAAAACATGGACAAGCAGCTGGAGGTGTGCGGCGAGGCGCCGTTCTACACGCTCGGGCCGCTGACCACCGACATCGCGCCGGGCTACGACCACATCACCTCGGCGATCGGCGCGGCGATGATCGGTTGGTACGGCACCGCGATGCTGTGCTACGTGACGCCGAAGGAACATTTGGGCCTGCCCAATAAGCACGACGTGCGCGAAGGCCTGATGGCGTACAAGATCGCCGCCCACGCCGCCGACCTGGCCAAGGGCCACCCGGGCGCGCAGGCGCGCGACAACGCGATGAGCAAGGCGCGCTTCGAATTCCGCTGGGAAGACCAGTTCAACCTCGGCCTGGACCCGGAGCGGGCGCGCGAGTACCACGACGAGACCCTGCCCAAGCAGGCGCACAAGGTCGCCCACTTCTGCTCGATGTGCGGCCCGCACTTCTGCTCGATGAAGATCACCCAGGACGTGCGCGACTACGCCAAGGAACACGGCCTGGACGAGAGCGCGGCGGTGAGCGAGGGCATGGCCGAGAAGTCGGCGGAGTTCCGCGCGCAGGGGGCGGAGGTCTACCACCGCGCCTGACGGCGCGGCGGGAGGTGGCGGTTAGGAGATAGGAGATAGGAGATAGGAGATAGGAGGTAGGAGGTAGGAGGTAGGAGATAGGAGATAGACAAAGGTGGGCGGCTGGCCTGTGGCGGCGTTTTGGCTCTTACTATCTCCTAACTCCTATCCGCTAACTCCTAGCCCAATGGCCAGCTACGCCTCCCTCAAATGGCGCGCCATCGCCCGCCGCCACCCGTCGGCGTTCCTGCTGGCGGCGCAGTTGCTGAGCCTGCTGGTCTATCCCTTGTTCGAACCCGCCGGCGGCGGGCGCGTGGTGTTCGGCGCGTTCGGGGTGCTGGTGCTGGCGCTGGCGGTGTGGGTGGTCAACCGCAGCCCGGCGATCAAGTGGATCGCCTGGATCATCGCGATTCCGGCGTTCGCGCTGTCGGTGCTGTCGGTGCTGTTCGCCAGCCCCGGCCTGCTGATTCTGTCTTCGGCGCTGGAGGCAGCGCTGTACTTCTACGCGGCCAGCGCGTTGATCGGCTACATGATGAGCGACCACAAGGTCACCGCCGACGAGCTGTTCGCCGCCGGGGCGACGTTCACGCTGTTGGCCTGGGGTTTCGCCTATGCCTTCGTGGTCTGCCAGGCCTGGTATCCGGACAGCTTCGTCGGCGCGCAGCGGCCGGGCGAGCCGCGCACCTGGCTGGAGCTGCTGTTCCTGAGTTTCACCAACCTGTCGGCGGTCGGGCTGGGCGACATCCTGCCGATGTCGCCGGCGGCGCGGGTGCTGACCATGCTCGAGCAATTCGCCGGCGTGGGCTATGTCGCCGCGGTGGTGTCGCGCCTGATCGGGCTGACCATGCTGCGCTATCCGCGCGCCTGAGGCCCGCGCCGGGCGCGCGGCGCTGAACGAAGTTGAAATGACTCCGCGTTAAGCTGGCGCGGGTGCCGCAGCGAGGCCATCGTTGCGCACCCGATGCGTTACAGATAAGTACGCGGCGTGGAAGGCGTTTTGGAACGATACGTTCCGGCCCGATCGCGGCGAAAACCGCCCTGCGACGTTGCGGACCGGTCGTGACGGCGTTCGCCGGCGCTAGAATAGGCGGCTAGAACAAGCAATGCCGGCGCGCCTTTCCGATCGCGCCACCGCGCCATGCCGGATATGTCGGTTGGTCCGTCTTGTGCCTAGGCGTTCAGGCACATGACCGATCGCGGGCAAGTGCGCACCATCAGCAGGATCCATGCCGCGAACCCACGAGCCATCGACGCCGCCCTTGCCCGCCGAGCATCTGCGGGTAGGCGATTGCCTGGTCGACATCCCCCTGCGCGAAATCCGCGCGCCGGGGGCGCGTCGGCCGCGCCGGATCACGCCCAAGGCGATGGGCGTGCTGCTCGTGCTCGTCGATCACGCCGACCGCGTGGTCAGCCGCGACGCGCTGCTGGCAGAGGTCTGGCCCGACACCCTGCCGACCGACGATGTGGTGACCCAGGCGATCACCCAGCTGCGCAAGGCCTTCGACGAGGACCGCGGCAACCCGCGCTACATCGAGACCATCGCCAAGAACGGCTATCGGCTGCTGGCCAAGGTGCGCTGGCTGGTGCCCGAAGCGGCCGCGGACGCGGCGCCGGCCGGCGCGGCCGAGGGCGACGCCGGCCAGGCCGAGCCC
>NZ_LXSD01000032.1:0-4036 GCF_017168095.1 Lysobacter enzymogenes
GGCGCCGGCTGCGCGGCCTCGGGCGCGGCGGCCGGCGGCTTGGCGCAGGCCGTCAATGCGATGGCCAGCGCGAGGGCCGCGATCCTTGCTTGCTTCATCCTGAATTCCCCAAAACGTGCGTGAATGCCGTGAATACCGCGACAGCGCCAGTCTAGCCGCATGCCGCCCCCCGACGGCAGCTCCGCGGCGACCGTTCGGCGGGCCGCGAGCTTACCCATAACGATGTCGCGTGCGCGTGGATCAATTGCTCTAGATTGTGCGCCAAGCCGGCGCCTGCGTGGTGCGCGAACGCACAGCGCCCGCCCGCCGTTCATGCCGGCGCTGGACACCATCGCGCCCAGCCCTTACCCTAACCCCCGATTGCCGTCAGGCCGGATGCAGCAAACCCGTCGCGACCGGAACCCCACGCCCGTCGCCACGTCCGTACCCGTACTCCCACGCACACCATCGGTGCGCCGGTACGCGTGCGTCGCTGTCGTCGTCCGGCCCGCGCCCGCAAGCCTCCCGGTCCCAGCCGCCAAGCCCTGCCTGGCGCGCCGGTCGGAGCCGTTCGGGCCAAGCGCACACCTTTTTGAGTGGTCCGTAGCACCCGTAGGGACGCTTCGTCCGGTACGCAGGGAGCCCCGTTTCGGGAGCGTTCCCGCCCGCCCCGAACGCAGGCCCGGCGCGGCCCCGTGCCGCGCGCATCGTCGCAACATCGCTTTGCCGACGGCCCGGAGGGGCCGGTTCCTGATGACCCACCAAGCCGCGCCCGACGACGAAGCCACCGCGGACTCCACCGCCGGTGCCGCCGCGGGGCAAAATCCGGGCCCGACCGCGCCGCAGCAGCAGGAAATGCCGCTGGCGGTGGTGCACGGCCAGCCGGTGCTGCAGATCCCGCAGGACCTGTACATCCCGCCGGACGCGCTGGAAGTCATCCTGGAAGCCTTCGAAGGCCCGCTCGACCTGCTGCTGTACCTGATCCGCCGGCAGAACCTGGACATCCTCGACATCCCGGTGGCGGACATCACCCGCCAGTACGTCGACTACATCCAGGCCATGCACGAAATGCGCTTCGAGCTGGCCGCCGACTATCTGGTCATGGCCGCGATGCTGGCCGAGATCAAATCGCGCATGCTGCTGCCGCGCGCGGCCAACGAAGACGGCGAGGAAGAGGATCCGCGCGCCGAGCTGGTCCGCCGCCTGCAGGAGTACGAGCGCTACAAGAAGGCCGCCGAGGACATCGACGCCCTGCCCCGCCAGGACCGCGACACCGCGCCGGTGCAGGCCTATGTGCCGGACCGGGCCTCGATCCGGCTGCCGCCGCCGGTCGAGCTCAAGGAACTGCTGCTGGCGCTGCACGACGTGTTCAAGCGCGCCGAGCTGTACACCCAGCACGCGATCAAGCGCGACGCGCTGAGCGTGCGCCAGCGCATGGGCGAGCTGCTCACGCGCATGGCCGACGGCGCGTTCCACCGCTTCGAATCGCTGTTCGCGGTCGAGGAAGGCCGCCTGGGCGTGGTGGTGACCTTCCTCGGCGTGCTGACCCTGGCCAAGGAGCAACTGGTCGAGATCGTCCAGGACGGCTCGCTGGCGCCGATCTACGTCAAGTCGCTGGCGCTGATGAAGGACCCGGACGAGATCGAGCTCAGCAGCGAGTTCGACGACGCCGCCAACGACGAAAGCCAGGCGTGAGCCGGCGCGCCGGCCCGTCCGCGCCGCGGACCCCGCCCGTTCCGGCGCCTCCGCCCCACCCGCATCACCCGCCCGCCCGCGGCCTCGGCCGATCCCTCTTCCCGAACTGCGAATCCCGGCTGTAATGGACCAACTGCTGATCACCCGCATCGTCGAAGCCGCGCTGCTCGCGGCCAACCAGCCGCTGTCGCTGACGCAGCTGCACGCGCTGTTCCCGGAAGACCAGCCGCCGCCGGCGGACAGCGTGGAGACCGCGCTGCAGACCCTGCGCGAAGGCTGCGCCGAACGTGGCGTGGAGTTGGTCGAAGTCGCCTCGGGCTTCCGCTTCCAGGTCCAGGCCGACGTGCACGCCTGGGTCGCGCGGCTGTGGACCGAGCGCCAGACCCGCTACACCCGCGCCACCCTGGAAACCCTGGCGCTGATCGCCTACCGCCAGCCGATCACCCGCGGCGAGATCGAGCAGGTGCGCGGCGTGGCGGTCAGCAGCAACATCATCAAGGCGCTGGAAGAGCGCGAGTGGATCCGCGTGGTCGGCCACCGCGACGTGCCCGGCAAGCCGGCGCTGTTCGGCACCACCAAGGCCTTCCTGGACTACTTCGGCCTCAAGCGCCTGGACGACCTGCCGCCGCTGTCGGAACTCAAGGACATCGGCGAACTGGAACCGCAGCTGCCGCTGGACGGCGCGCCGATCCCGGCCGGCGTCGACGCCGGCAACGACGGCAACGACGGCGAAGGCGAGACCGAGGCGGCCGACGGCGCCGCGCCCGCCGCCAACGACGAAGCGCCGGCCGAGGCCGACGCGGAAGCCGCGACGGACGGAACCGACGCCGCGCCGGACGCCGCCGCCGCCGACAGCCAAGACGAACCACCCCAAGCATCCCAAGCATCCCAAGCATCCCAGTCCGCCGACGCGCCCGCCGCGGCGACGGACGAAGACACCGAACACACCGTCCCCTCGGACGACCCCGAAGCCGCGCCGGGCGAGCGCGCGGCGGACGCGAACGAACACGAACAAAGCGAACCCGCCGTCGAGACGACGACCGACGCTCTTAACGAGCACGTTCCGCAACTTGAGGCCGAATCCGAAGACGACCGGCCGGAGCAAGACAAATGACTGAAGAAACCCGTCGCAAGCTTTCCCTGAAGCGCGCCAGCGACGCCGCGGCCGAAGCGCCGCGCCTGGAAGAACGCCTGCACAAGGTGCTCGCGCAAGCGGGCCTGGGCTCGCGCCGCGCCCTGGAGCAGCGCATCGCCGACGGCCTGGTCAAGGTCAACGGCGAAGTCGCCCAGATCGGGGTGAGCATCAAGGGCGGCGACAAGATCGAACTGGACGGCCGCAGCTTCGTCGCCAGCGCCCTGACCGAGCCCTCGCGCGTGCTGATGTACAACAAGCCCGAAGGCGAAGTCACCACCCGCGAAGACCCCGAAGGCCGCCCGACCATCTTCGATTCGCTGCCCGCGCTCAAGGGCGCGCGCTGGATCGCGATCGGCCGCCTCGACATCAACACCACCGGCCTGCTGCTGCTCACCACCGACGGCGAGCTGGCCAATGCGCTGATGCATCCGTCCTTCGAGGTCGAGCGCGAGTACGTCTGCCGCGTGCGCGCTCCCGAGGGCGAGGACACCGTGCCGGACAACCTGGTCGACCGCCTCGCCCGCGGCGTGTCGCTGGACGACGGCCCGGCCAAGTTCGACGAGATCGAACGCATCGGCGGCACCGATTCGCACGACTGGTTCCGGGTCGTGGTGAAGGAAGGCCGCAACCGCGAAGTGCGCCGCCTGTGGGAATCGCAGGGCTGCCAGGTCAGCCGGCTCAAGCGCATCCGCTACGGCGGCGTGGCGCTGCCGCGCGAGCTGCTGCGCGGCCATTCGCAGGAACTGGCCGGCGACAAGGTCGAGGCGCTGCGCAAGGAGCTGGGCCTGGAAGACGGCACGCCCTCGGCGCTGACCCTGCAGCCGGTGATCGGCCAGCGCAAGGCGGCCAAGTCGACCGTGCACCTGTCCGGCGAGCGCGCGCACGGCTACGTCGGCGGCCACAACACCGCCGACGAAGGCCGCGAACTGCGCCGCTTCGACCATGTGCGCGAGGATCGCGGCGGCCGCGGCCGCGGCGGCCCGCGCAAGCACGGCGGCCTGACGGTCAGCGGCGAAGCCGCGGCCAAGCAGTCCAACAAGCCGTTCAAGACCCGCAAGGAAAAGGGCGTCAAGCCGCTGCCCGAGGGCAACCCGGCCGCGTTCCGCACCTGGTACGTGCCCGAGGGCGTGGAAACCGGGCCGAGCGGCCACCGCAATCCCGATGGGCGCGGCAAGAAGGGCGGCGGCGGCCGCCCGGGCGCCGGCGGTCCCGGCGGCGGCGCGCGTG
>NZ_LXSD01000033.1:0-1742 GCF_017168095.1 Lysobacter enzymogenes
CTGCGGCGCGGGCGGTTGCGGTTCCGGGCCCCACTGCCAGCTCATGCCGCCGCCGTCACCCGCGCGGCCAGGCGCGCGCGCTCGGCGGCCAGTTCGGCCGGCAGGCTGGCGCTGTCGAAGTTGGCGTCGATCTCGCGCAGCAGCGCTTCGGCGATGACGCCGGCGCCGGGCGCGTCGCTGGCGCCGGCCAGGCAGGCGCGCGCGGCTTCGAGCAGGCGCGCGCTGCGCGACAGCGGCTGCAAGGCGGCGTGTTCGACCGCCGCGCGCAAGGTCGGGTTGGCCGCGGCGGCGAGCGAATCGCGCAGCACGTCCTGCGCCGCCAGCTGCGCCTCGCGCGTGGGCATGACGTAGAACAGCGGCCACAGGTCGGCCTCCTGCGCGCTGTCGCGCCCGGCCAGCACCGCGGCCGCGGCGATCAGGCGCTGGGCCTTGACGATGCGCCGGTCCGACAGGCTCAGCCCGGCCGCGCGCAACTTGCGGATCGCCTCGGCCAGCGCGCCGCGCGCGCGTTCCATCGCCACCGCCGGCACGCGCCGGCTCAGCTCGTCGATGTCGCTGAGTTCGGCCTGGTGCGACAGCGCCGCGCGCTCGGCCTGCCAGCCGCCGGCCAGCAGCGCTTCGAGCTGATGATCCGGCACCGGCTCGACGAACAGGTGCAGCAGGAAGCGGTCGGCGAAGGCGGCCAGCGATTCGTCGTCGGGCAACGCGTTGGAGGCGCCGACGCAGACCCGCAGCGGACAGGCGATCTGGGTGTGGCCACGGCGAAAACGGCGCTCGTTGAGCACGCCGAGCAAGGTGTTGAGGATCGCGGTCGAGCCCAGGAACACCTCGTCGAGGAAGGCGACCTCGGCCTCGGGCAGCATGCCGCTGACGTCGGTCTCGACCACGCCCTCGCGCAGCCGGCGCAGGTCGACCGGGCCGAACAGTTCCGACGGCTCGGTGAAGCGGCCCAGCAGATATTCGAAATAACGCCCGCCCAGCGCCGCGGCGACCCGGCGCACCACCGCGCTCTTGGCGGTGCCGGGCGGGCCGAGGATCAGCAGATGTTCTTGCGCGACCGCGGCCAGCACGATCAGTTCGGCGAGCTGTTCGCGCTCGATCAGGCCGGTGGTGGCGGCGTGCACCGCATCGCGGACGCGGGCCGCGGCCTGCTGCGCCGAGTGCGCGGAAGAGTGCGCGGAAGAAGGGACGGAACTGGAAGTCATGGCGGAGGCGGGCCTGGATCCTTGGCGGCGCGCGACGGCGCGGCGGCCGCGGCTGCGTGGCGTTGCGTGGCGGTGAGGGTGCGGCTGACGGCTGATGTCGCGATCGCGGCGGCCGCGCGCGCGCGCCTGCCACGCGCGCACTGTAGGCGCGGGCCGCGCGAAACCGCAACTGAGGTCGCGTCAGGATCGTGAGCGCCGCAGCGCTGTGCGCGCGGTCGCCGCCCGCGCGGCGGTTGGTTACCCTAGCGGTCCGCTTTCGATCCGTCCGCCGATCCATCCGCCGAACCGGCCAGGATGCCGCCATGTCCGATACGCCCGCGAATCCTCTGCTCACCGACCTGTTGGCCGCGCTGGCCGCCAGCCCGGACAACCCGGCGCTGGGCGCGCTGGTGCTCAACGCCTGCCTGAGCGGCGCCGACGCCGCCGCGCTGGGGCGCGCGCTGGACCTGTCCGGTCCCGGCCTGCTCGCCGATCCGGCCCAGCGCGACGCCGCGCTGGTGCTGCTGCTGCGCGCCGGCGACGACGAACGCGCGCTGC
>NZ_LXSD01000034.1:0-403 GCF_017168095.1 Lysobacter enzymogenes
GCAGATGCGCGCGCGCGCCGCGGAACAGCCAGCGCGCGAGCAGGCCGGCGCGTTCGCTCGCGGCCAGATCGGGCGCGGCGCGCTGCAGCTGCTCGGCGACGCCCAGCGCGGGATCGAGCGCGTCCAGGCCTTGCGACAGCACCGCGATGCGGCCGTCGCCGCGCTGCACCTGGCCGGCGTGCGGGCTCAGTTCGCCGCTGAGCAGGCGCAGCAGGGTCGATTTGCCGGCGCCGTTGTCGCCGCCCAGGGCGATGCGCTCGGGGCCGCGGATGTCCAGGTCCAGTCCCGGCGCGGCAAACAGCTCGCGTCCGGCCAGCGCGTGGCGCAGGCCGCGCGCGCGCAGCAGCGTGCGGCCGGCGGGCACGCGCGTGGCCGGCAGGTCGAGGTCCAGGTCGGGCGCTTC
>NZ_LXSD01000035.1:0-16614 GCF_017168095.1 Lysobacter enzymogenes
GGCGGGCGCCGCCGAAGCCGGGGCGGCGACGCCGGCGCCCGCCGATGCGATATCGCGCGAGATCAACACCGTCGGATTGGCCGCGATGCCCTGCCAGGCCATCGGCGTGTCCAGCAACTCCAGCTTGCGCAGCGGCTTGTCGCCGGGCACCTGGATCACCCAGGTGCGCAGGCTGTAGCTGTGCAGGGGATCCTTGGCGGTTTCCTCCACCGGGCCGTCGCCGCCGGCGAAGAACTTGCGGAATCCGCGCGGCAGCAGTTCCAGCCGCTGGCTGCCGTCGGCGTAGGTGACGCGCAAGGTGTAGTCGCAGCCCGCGTCCGAGCAGAACTTGCGGTACGGCCCGGTGCGCGGCGTGATGCTCGCGCGTTGCGCGGGATCGCTGGGATCGACGCTGAACATCAGATTGCCGACGAAGCTCAGCGGCGGATAGAACTGCGACACCTCGGGCGTGCCGGCGTAGCTGTAGGTCAGTGCGATCGCATGCACCGGCACGTCGCGGCGCAGCGGGAATTCGCCGTCCTCGGTGCTCCAGCTGCCGTTGATCAGCTTCGGCGCGTGGCCGACCCAGCGCCGCTCGATCGTGTCCCAGCGCCGGTAGCCGCCCGGATAGGCGGCGTCGGCGACGATGACGCTGTTGGCGTACGAGCGCTTGCCGTCGGCGCCGATCGTGGTGCGGCCCTCGTAGAAGCGCTGGAAGATCGCGGCGGTGTAATCGGAGAAGATCGTGTAGCGGTCGCCCTTGGCCTGATCGCCGGAGCCGTTCTGCATCGGATCCTGGCGCACGCAACGCCCTTGCGCGTCGATCGGCCGCGGCATGCCTTCGAAGGTATCGCCGCGGCAGTCCTTGTAGCGCGAGGCGGACGTCGGCACGAACGGCCCCTGGAACCGGCGCCGGTTCTGGTCGTACCCCCAGGCCGAGCCGGCCAGGCCCCCGGCGAGGTAGGGATACTTGCCCTCCAGGTAGGCGGTGCCCTGGTGCGGCGAGCCCATCGCGTGACCTTGTTCGTGGATGAAGACGCCGCCGTAGCCGGCTCCGCCGGAGCCGACCGAGAAGCCGCCCAGGCCGGCGCCTTCGACGAAGTCGACGCCGTTGAGGTCGCGCATGATCGTCGGCGCGTAGTACTGCACCCGACCCGGGGCTTCGCCGTTGGCGTCGAGCATGTTGCGCAGCAGGTTCAGCACCACGCCCAGGATCTTGAAACCGTCGCCGTCGCCGCGCGCATCGCGGGCGCGGCGCAGGAACGCGGGCTTGCCGTCCTGCGGCGGCATCACCAGGGTCGGCCAGATCGCCGCGCGCGCCGGATGGTTCTGCACCACCACGCTCGCCATCGGCCACTTGGCGTACAGCTCGTCCACCACGTCCTGCGGCGCCGTGCCGGTTTGCGAGAGCGGGAACGAATTGTCCGGCGTGGTGCCAAACAGATAGAACGGCAGCGCCCGGATCAGGGCCTGGCTGTCGGCGCCGATCACCGGCGCCTGCGGCGCGCCGGCGCGGTAGTTGTCGGCGACCACGCGCAACTGCAGCGCCGGGCTCATCCACGCGGCGGGAATCTCGGCGCTGTACAGATCGCCGGCGTAGGCCTGGCCGGCGTCCTCGGTCGGCGGCAGCGCCGACGGCGGCGCCAGCGCCAGCGCGCCCAGCGGCGCGCCGTCGGCGAAGCCTTCCAGCCTCGCGTTGGCGGCGTCGTTCGCCGACAGCCGCAGCAGCGCCAGCGCGGCGCGGCCGCCGACGGCGTGGTAACTCTCGCTGGCGTTGGGCAAGGTCCAGCTCAGGCCCTGCGCCGGCAGCACGTGGGCCTGGGCCAGTTCCAGCGAGGCGATCTCCAGCGCCGCGCTCGGCGCCTGCGCCTGCGGCGTCGCCTGGGCTTCGTTCGACGCCGCGCCGACGCCGTCGGCGTTGGCCGCGCGCACGATGAAGTAATAGGTCGCGCCCGGCGCCAGCCCCTGCACCGTGGTGGAGGTGGCGGTGAGGTTGGACAGCACCGGCGTGGCGCCCTGCCCGCCCGGGGTGGTGGATTGGTAGACGCTGTAGGTCAGCGCGCCGGGCACCGCGTCCCAGGTCAGGGCGACGCTGGCCACGCCGCCGGCGGCGACCAGATTGCCTGGCGCGGCGAGCGCGGCCGGGCCGGGCGGGGTCGGGTTGCCCGGGTTGCCCGGGTTGCCGGGGTTGGCCGGCGGCGGCCCGGTGTCGGGCCGGGGCGTCTTGCCGCCACCGCCACCGCCGCCGCAGGCGGACAGGCACAGGGCGGCGAATACGGACAGGGCGAGGGTGGTGCGGCGAAGCTGAGCCATGGGTGCGATTCCCGATTCGCGGAAAAGTGGCATCCGCGCGGCGGGCGCTCGCCTCTGCGGTTCCATCGCATCGCCCGAAGGCTACGGTTCCGTTCGCTTCGGCTGCGCCGGCCGCGCGCAAGCGGCACGACCGGCGGCGGGCTGCGGCCTGCGCCGCGGCGTTGCGCGGCCGACCGGCCGCCGCGGTCTCGATGGGTGCTATCGCCAGGTATCGATGCGCACGGACATCGCCTGAATGCCCTTGTGCCGAACTGGAACGATCCGCACACAACCGATCGGCGCGGTCGCGGCGATTCCCGGGGGGCATCGATACACAGCCCACCGAACACGCTACGCCGTCGGTGCGGCCTGGTCGGCAAGACAACGGCAAGCGCCGGCGCGCGGCGGCTCAGTAACCGGCTTTATCCAGCGCCTGCTCGGCCTGCTCGCGGCCGAGTTCGATCAGTTCCTTGGCGCGCCAGAACTCGTAGAACTGGCAGGCGTCGCGCGGGATGCGGATGACCAGTTCGGGCGGATCCAGCGCCAGCTGCACGCGCGCGATCTGCGCCTGCATGGTGTCGAGCGAGCGCGCCATCAGCTCGCTGAAACTCAGTTCGTGCGGTGGCGCGTCTTCCGTCGCTTCGGCCGGCACCGCGCGGTTGCGGCGGAACCAGCGGCTCAGCGGCGGCGGCTTGACCGAGACCAGTTGCTCGGCCGGCACCGGCGCGTGCCGCGGCACGTCGGCGCCGGCGTGGCGCCCGAGCGCGCCGGTGGGCTGGTCGGGCCAGCCGTGCATGTCCACCGCGATCAGGCGATGCGCATCGGACAAGCGCGTGGCGGTGATCGGCAGCGGCGCCAGCAGGCCGCCGTCGACCAGTTCGCGGCCGTGCAGTTCGTACGGGGTGAACACGCCGGGGATGGCGATGGAAGCGCGGATCGCGTCCCACAGGTCGCCTTCGCGCAGCCACACCTCGCGCTGGCGCAGCAAGTCGACCGCGACCGCGGTGAACTGCACCGGCAAGTCTTCGATGCGCGGCTCGCCGATCAGCTCGCGCAGCGCGTGCATGAGCCGGTCGCCGCGGAACAGCGCCGGCTGGCCGAACACCGGATCGAGCAGGCGCAGCATGTCGGTGCGGCTCATGCTGTAGAGCCAGTCGCGGTACACCGCCATCTTGCCGGCGGCGAACAGGCCGCCGACCAGGGCGCCGCTGGACGAGCCGGCGACCGCGACGATGCGCAGCCGGCGCGCCTGCAAGGCCTCGATCACCCCGATCTGGGCCAGCCCGCGCGCACCGCCCGCGCCGAGCACCAGCGCGACCGGCTCGCCGGGTTCGGCGTGGCCGGGAGACTCGCTGCGCGGTACGTCGGCGCCTGCCATCAACGGCCGTAGTTGCTCAACGCCAGTTCCAGCATGGTCTTGGCCTGTTCGCGCAGCACCACCGGCTCGACAATCTCGGCGTCGTTGCCGTAATGCATCACGTCCATCAGCAGCTCGCGCCCGGCGCTGTAGGGCACCTTGAGCTCGTAGCGGCCGTCGGGCAGGAACCGGCCCTGCTGCTGCGAATGCCAGTGCTCGTCGGCGACCCAGCGCGCCGCCTTGGCGCTGAACAGGATCGTCGCCCAGCCCTTGGGCGCGCCGGAGAAGATGCCGTAGCTCGACGCGAGGTGCTGGTCGAGTTCGTCGTCGGCGACATCGCGCGCCGCCTCTTCGCCGACCTTGGCCGCGCTGATGCGGTCAACCGAGAAGCTGCGCAGCGCATCGCGCTCGTGGTCCCAGGCGTCGAGGTACCAGTTCTCGCGATAGTGGGTCAGCCGCTGCGGCGAGACGCTGCGGCGGGTGCGCTCGTCGGTGGAGCGGGCGCGGTATTCGAACGTCAGGCGCTTGCGGTCGAGCACGGCGGTGGCGACCGCGCGGAACGCGGTTTCGTCCTGGCGGCGGGTGCGGTGCGGGATCACCCGCACCCGCTCCACCGGCAGGCGGCGGCCGCCGGCGTGCTCGTCGAGCAGCTTCTCGATGCGCTGCTGCAACGGCGCCAGCGCGTTCGACAGCACGCCGCCGCCGCTGCGCATCAGCAACTGCTGCGCGGCCAGCAGCGCGTGCAGTTCCTCCGAGCTCAGCCACAGGCCGGGCAGTTCGAAGCGGTCGCCTTCGCTGGTGTCGTAGCGGAAGCCGGCTTCGCCGTTGCCGACCACCGGTGCCATCAGGTAGTCGCGCAGGTAGGCCAGGTCCCGATAGACGGTCGCGCGCGAGCATTCCAGGTCCTCCTGGAGCCGCTGAACTGTGACCGGGTACCTGGCCGCAGTGAGAATCCGGTGCAACGCGTGAATGCGTTCGATACGTTCCATGTCGGCCGAGATATGGTGGAGTCGGTGGGGTCGCAACTAGCATGGCACCGGCCGATGCACGGCCGCCACCATCGAACCTGAGGATCCTACGTGATCAAGCCCTCAATATCCGCAACACTGGTCCCGGCGGTGCTGCTGCTCGGCCTGACCGCCCCCGGCCTGGCCTGCGCCGGGCCGAAGGAAGACGTCGTCGCCGCGGTGGACAAGTTCCTGGCCGCCAAGAGCTACCACGCCAGCATGAGCATGGGCCCCGGCCCCGCCACCGAGACCGACTTCGTCGCGCCCGACCGCATGCGCGTGAAGCTGGGGACGATGGGCGAGCAGGTCATGATCGGCAACGTCGTGTACATGACCCTGCAAGGCAAGACCACCCGGCAGCCCGCGCCCGGCGGCGGCGTCGCCGCCACCCGCAGCCGCGAGAAAGTGCTCGGCAACCTGCAGACGCTGAAGGTATCCGCGCTGGGCGAGGAAACCCTCGCCGGCGTGGCGACCCGCAAGTACAAGGTGGACAACAGCCAGCCGAACAAGACCTCCTCGACCTTCTGGGTGGCGACCGCCAGCGGTTACCCGGTACAGGCGGTCAACGTGGCCGAGGTCGGCGGCAAGACTTATACCTCGACGCTGAAGTACTCGCGTTACAACGATCCCAGCATCAAGATCCAGGCGCCGCCGGTGAAGTGACATTTGACACCGGATGCGTCGCAGCGGCTGCGACCGCGGGGCCGGACCGGCGAGGTCCGGCCTTTCTTTTTTCGACCCCGGTGGTTTCGATCCCTGTAGCGTTGCGCGGGCCCGTTGCCGGCAACGACCGACGCGATTTGTCGCAATGCGACAACGCAGCGGCGCGGCCCCACCGGCCGCGACAGCGGCGCCGGCCTTGTGTTTTTTTGTTAGCCCGACGTGACGACCACGCAGGCGCGCGCCGCGCGCACTCACAGTTGCGCGGCCCGCGCAAGCTCGCCCTGACCGGCCGCGGTGGGCACAATGCCCCGCATGCCAGGCCCACGTTCACGCCCAGCCACCAACGACCAGGTCGCCGACCCGGTCGCTGCGGACCGCCCGGATCGGCAAGGTCGCCCTGAGCCGCCGGATCGTTCCGATTCCCTGGATCGGGCCGCGCTCGATCGAACCGCCGCGCCGAAGCGCGCACCGTCGGAGCCGGCGATCGATCTGTCGCCTTCGCCCGGCGACGAGGTCAAGACCACGACCTGCTACATGTGCGCCTGCCGTTGCGGCATCAAGGTGTGGCTCACCGACGGCAAGATCCGTTACATCCAGGGCAATCCCGACCATCCGGTCAACCAGGGCGTGCTGTGCGCCAAGGGCTCGGCCGGGATCATGCAGCACTACTCGCCGGCGCGCCTGAGCAAGCCGCTGCTGCGGATCGGCGAACGCGGTCGCGGCGAGTTCCGCGAGATCGAATGGGACGAGGCCTTGTCGATCGCCGCCGGCTGGCTCGGCGCGATCCGCCAGCGCAATCCCGACGAGCTGGCGTTCTTCACCGGCCGCGACCAATCGCAGGCGCTGACCGGCTGGTGGGCGCAGCAGTTCGGCACGGTCAACTACGCCGCGCACGGCGGTTTCTGCTCGGTCAACATGGCCGCCGGCGGGCTGTACACGCTGGGCGGTTCGTTCTGGGAATTCGGCGAGCCCGACTGGGAGCATTCGCGCTATCTGATGCTGTGGGGCGTGGCCGAAGACCACGACTCCAATCCGATCAAGCTCGGCCTGGGCAAGCTCAAGGCGCGCGGGGCCAAGATCGTCGCGGTCAATCCGGTGCGCAGCGGCTATGGGGCGATCGCCGACGAGTGGATCGGGATCCGGCCGGGCACGGACGGGTTGTTCGCGTTCGCGTTGATCCACGAATTGCTCAAGGCCGACCGGATCGACCTGGACTATCTGGTGCGCTACACCAATGCGCATTGGCTGGTGCTGCGCAATCCGGGCGGCGCGGACGATGGGTTGTTCGCGCGCGATGGTCAGGGGCGGGTGTTGTGCTGGGCGCGGGGCCCTCACCCCGGCCCTCTCCCGCAGGCGGGAGAGGGAGCGCAGCGGTCGCCCTCGCCCGAAGCCCCCCCTCTCCCGCCTGCGGGAGAGGGCCGCGGTGAGGGCCGCGCGCATCCCGCCGACGCGGTCGGCATCTCGCCCGCCGTCGTCGGCGAATACGTCCTCGCCGACGGCCGCCGCGCCGTGCCGGTGTTCCATCTCGTCGCCGAACGCTACCTCGACCCGCAGTACTCGCCCGACGCGGTCAGCGAACGCTGCGGCATCCCCGCCGACACCATCCGCCGCATCGCCCGCGAACTCGCGCACGCCGCGTTCGAACAATCGGTGCGCCTGCCGATCGCCTGGACCGACGCGCACGGCCGCGAGCACGCCGAGATGATCGGCCGCCCGGTCAGCCTGCACGCGATGCGCGGCATCAGCGCGCACAGCAACGGCTTCCATACCTGCCGCGCGCTGCACTTGCTGCAGCTGTTGCTCGGCGCGATCGATACGCCGGGCTCGTTCCGCTATCAACCGCCCTACCCCAAGCCGATCCCGCCGCCGAACCGCCCGGGCAAGCAACGCCAAGCCAACGGCGCGCTGGACGCGGCGCCGCTCGGCTTCGTCCACGGCCCCGAAGACCTCGTCGTCGACGAACACGGCCAGCCGCGCCGCATCGACCACGCCTTCTCCTGGGCCTACCCGCTGTCCGCGCACGGCATGATGCACAGCGTGATCCGCAACGCCTGGGCCGGCGATCCGTACAAGATCGACACGCTGATGATGTTCATGGCCAACATGAGCTGGAATTCGGCGATGAACACCCGCCAGACCATCGGCTGGCTCACCGACAAGGACGACAACGGCGATTACCGCATCCCGCACATCGTCTACGCCGACGCCTATGCCTCGGAAATGATCGCCTACGCCGACCTGGTGCTGCCGGACACGACCTACCTGGAACGCTTCGACGCGATCAGCCTGCTCGACCGGCCGATCTCCGACGCCGATTCGGCCTGCGACGCGATCCGCCATCCAATCGTAGAGGCAGCGACCCAACGCCTGCAGGACGATCCGAAACCCCGCGACGTCCGCGGCTTCCAGTCGGTGCTGCTCGACCTCGGCGCGCGCATCGGCCTGCCCGGCATGACCCTGGACGACGGCCGCCCGCGCTATCGCGATTACGCCGACTACATCGTCCATCACGAACGCGCGCCCGGCGTCGGCCTGCTCGCCGGCTGGCGCGGCGAGCGCGGCGAACTCGAGGCCAAGGGCCCGCCCAATCCCGAGCAGCTGCAGCGCTACATCGACAACGGCGGCTTCTGGCGCGGGCACGTGCCGGAAGCGGCGCGCTACTACAAGATGAGCAACCGCGCGTACCTGGACTGGGCGCAGAAGCTCGGCTTCCTCGGCCACGCCGAACCCATCGCCTTGCAGCTGTATTCCGAGACCCTGCAGAAGTTCCGCCTCGCCGCGCAAGGCCACGGCGCGCAGCAGCCGCCGGCGCAGCATCGCGAGCGGGTCGCGACCTATTTCGATCCGCTGCCGATCTGGTACGAGCCCTTCGAAGGCGTGCAGGTCGAGGACGGCGCCGCGCGCTTCCCGCTCAGCGCGGTGACCCAGCGGCCGATGTTCATGTACCACGCCTGGGGTTCGCAGAACGCCTGGCTGCGGCAGATCGCTACGCGCAATTATCTGTACCTGCATCCGGACACCGGCGCGCGCTACGGCCTCATCGATGAGGACTGGATCGAAGTGGAATCGCACCACGGCCGCATCCGCGTGCAGGCCAAGTTCGCCGGCAACGTCCAGCCCGACACGGTCTGGACCTGGAACGCGATCGGCAAGCGCCGCGGCGCCTGGAAGCTCGACAAGAACGCGCCGGAAGGCCGCAAGGGCTTCCTGCTCAATCACCTGATCAGCGACGTGACCCCGCGCGGCGACTACGCCAACGCCGACCCGGTCACCGGCCAGGCGGCCTGGTTCGACCTGCGCGTGACGATCCGCAAGGCCGCCGACGCCGGCGCGGAAGCCTCGCAACCGCAGTTCGAGCCGCTGCCGGGCCCGGCCGCCGACGACCGACCGCTGCGTTACGGCGTAGAGTTCCGCAAACGGCGATGAAATCGCCGGCGCGCCGCAGCCGCGCCGCGCACCCGCAAGCCCGCACTCAGCCACCCCGCCAGGAAGCGACCGATACCATGACAGCCACCGCGCACCCACCGATGAGCGACGCACGATGAGGGCGGCGCGCGTGTTCGCCGGATTGTTGTGCCTGCTCGCCAGCGTCGCGGTGATCGCGCTGCTCGGCTTCGGCACGATGGACCCGGCCGCGCCGGGCGCGTCGACGCCGGCGATGGTGGCGTTGCTGCCGAGCGTGGCGCTGGGTTTGTCGGTGTTCGCGCTGGGCCTGTGGCTGCTGTTCGCAGGACGCAAGCGATGACCGCGCTGCCGCCGCCGTCGAAGAAGAAACTCGGGCTGGTGATCGACCTGGACACCTGCGTGGGCTGTCACGCCTGCGCGGTGAGCTGCAAGGAATGGAATACCGGCGGCATCGCCGCGCCGCTGACCGACGAGCGCCCCTACGGCGAAGACCCCAGCGGCGTGTGGTTCAACCGCGTGCACAGCTACGAGCTGGCGGCTGAGCCCGCCGCGGCCGGTTGCGGCGGCGGCGATGCCGCGGTCGCGGCGCAGCCGGCGATGACCCTGCACTTCCCGCGCTCGTGCCTGCATTGCGAACAGCCGGCCTGCGTCAGCGTGTGCCCGACCGGCGCCAGCTTCAAGCGCGCCGAAGACGGCATCGTGCTGGTCGACGAGGACAAGTGCATCGGCTGCAAGCTGTGCTCGTGGGCCTGCCCCTACGGCGCGCGCGAATACAGCGCGGTCGAAGGGGTAATGAAGAAATGCACGCTGTGCATCGACCGCATCTACAACGAGAATCTGTCCGAAGCCGAACGCCAGCCCGCGTGCGTGCAGGCCTGCCCGACCCGCGCGCGGCATTTCGGCGACCTCGGCGATCCCGAGTCGGCGGTGTCGAAACTGGTGGCCGAGCGCGGCGGCGTCGATCTGATGCCGCAGCTGGGCTATCGGCCGACCAACAAATACCTGCCGCCGCGGCCGCGCCGCGCCGAGGACGCGGCCGCGCCGGCGCCGCAGGAAACGCTGGATCCGCAGGCGCTGCCGGGCGTGCTGCGCTGGCTCGACAAGGTGCTGTCGCGATGACGCGCGGATCGGTTCGCCATCGCCGCAACGGCTCTTCGCTCGCTCTCGTTCGCGCCACCCGGTTTCGCTGACGCATGCATCCCGCTTTTTCGGTCATTTTCTTCACCACCCTGTCCGGCGCCGGCTACGGCCTGATGATGTGGCTGGGCGCGCTGGCGCTGCTGCGGCACGGCGGCCTCGACGGCGCGCCGGAATTGTCGCTGCGCGCGCTCGGCACGGGGCTGCTGGCCTCGCTGCTGTTGGTCACCGCCGGGCTGCTGAGTTCGACCGCGCACCTGGGCAAGCCGCTGCGCTCGTGGCGGGCGTTCTCGCAATGGCGCACGTCCTGGCTGTCGCGCGAGGGCGTGATGGCGGTGTTGACCTACGCGCCGGCGCTGGCGCTGCTGGCGTGGCTGCTGGCGCTGAGCCCGGAGCGCGCCTGGCCGGCGGCGTGGCCGGCGCTCGCCGGCGCGGCCTTGAGCGTGTGCGCGCTGCTGACGGTGGCGTGCACGGCGATGATCTACGCCTCGCTGCCGCCGATCCCGGCCTGGCGGCATCCGCTGGTGGTGCCGGTGTACCTGGCCTTCGCCGCGCTCAGCGGCGCGGCCCTGCTCGGCGCGCTGGCGGGCGGGCCCGGCATCGGCCGCGTCGCGGCCTGGGCGGTGGCGCTGCTGGCGCCGCTGACCGGGTTGCTGAAGTGGCGCTACTGGGCCGCGATCGACCGCCAGCCGCTGCCGGCGAGCCGCGGCGATGCGCTCGGCCTGCCCGGGCGGCGGCCATCGGTGTTCGAACGTCCGCACACGCAAGACAACTACCTGACCCGCGAAATGGGCTATGTGCTGGCGCGCAAGCACGCGGCGAAGCTGCGGCGGATCGGCGCGGGCTTGTTCGCGGGCTTGCCGCTGGCGCTGGCCGTGGCCGCGCTGGCGCTGCCGGCCGCGGGTGGGCTGCTGATGGCGGTGGCGGCGGTGTCGGTGCTGCTGGGCGCCTTGGTCGAGCGGTGGCTGTTTTTTGCCCAGGCGCGGCATGTAGTGACGCTTTATTACTGAGTCGGTTTCGTTGCCTGCGGCGTAGCCGGGAGGGCGCGGTCGGAGCTTGCGCAGCTCCTGCAGGGGGCAGTGAGACGGCGCAGGAAGATGAGCGCGCTTGCTTTACCGACGTGCTGACCGCGACGAACGTAGGGTTCGGGCTTTGATCAAACATCGCTCCGGCGCGGCGCCGGGGCGCGGGCGCGTTGCGGGGCGGCACGGGCGTGGTCCGCGCCCGCCGCAGAGCCGCCTCGCCGGCCGCCAGCGTGACCAAAACCTGTCCGGGGCGTGCCCGGTAGCAGCCCTGTAATCGGTTCCATGGCATTATCCTCAACCGTCCCACGGCCACTTTCCAGACGATGCTCGGTGCAATCGGGCTCGCCCTGCTCGGCGCGCCCCTGGTCACATTGCCGACGCCCGCCTATGGCGGCGACCCCACGCTGATCGCGATCGCGAGCGATCCGGCGCAGATGCGCCTGTACTGTTTCTCCACCCGCTGCGGCGACGAGGAATGGCGCACGGCGATGGCGCGCACCAGCCGCCTGCCCGACATCGACCCGGCCGAACTGCCGCCGCTGCGGCCCAACGTGGCCCTGCCCGGCCAGCAGCGCGTCGGCATCGGCGGCGTCAGCGCCCCGGCCAGTTCGCGCGAGAGCCGGGCGATGTACTCCAACGACTACCGCATCGGCACCCGCTACGGCGTCCAGGCCGTGCGCGACGGCCCGACCCAGATCGGCCTGAGCTTCGGCGCCGGCTACCGCCTGGCGCCGCTGTACGACGACGGCATCAACCGCACCGGCGCGGTGTTCCGCGGCGAACTCAACCTCGGCCAGCGCATCAGCGACCGCGCCCGCTGGACCCAGCGCGTGCAGGTCGAAAGCGGCGGCGGCGACACCTTCGTCAAGCAGTCGCTGCGGCTGGACGTGGACGTCTACCCGAACTGGAAGCTGGAAACCGACTTCGCCATCCGCCACGACAACAAGGGCGGCGGCGGCAGCGAGAGCGCCGAGAGTTCGATCGAACTGATCCGCCGGTTCTGAGCCGCAGCCGTGCAGGAGGGCCTTCAGGCCCGGTGCTCTCCGCTCAGATCGGCATTGCGCCCCGGACACAAAAGCATCGGGGCTGAAGCCCCTCCCACAATGTCTCACCCCACCAGCGCAGCAATTGTGGGAGGGCCTTCAGGCCCGATGCTCTCCGCTCACGCTCAGGTCGGCACCGCGCCCTGGACACAGAAGCATCGGGGCTGAAGCGCCTCCTACACAGCGCTTCAGTCGTCCTCGCCGGCGCCATCCAGCAGCGACGCGGCGATGAACTCGCCCGCGCCCTGCGCCAACAGTTTTTGCGCGACCTCGATGCCCAGGCACTGCGGCGCGTCGCCGCGGCCTTCGCCGTGCGCGCGCACACGGCGGCCGTCGCCGGCCGAGCCGACCTGGCCGTCCAGGCGCAGGTGCTCGCCGTCGAGCCAGGCGTAGGCGGCCACCGGCACGTGGCAGCTGCCGTGCAGGCTGCGGTTCATCGCCCGCTCGGCCTCCACGCAGGTGCGAGTGGCGGCGTGGTCGAGCGCGGCGCACAGCTCGCGCGTGATCGCGTCGTCCTCGCGGCATTCCACCGCGATCGCGCCCTGCGCCGGCGCCGGCAGCCAATGCGGCGCGTCGAGGCGGCGGCGGATGCGCGCGTCCAGGCCCAGCCGCTGCAGGCCGGCGCAGGCCAGGACGATGGCGTCGTACTCGCCGGCGTCGAGCTTGCCCAGACGGGTGTTGACGTTGCCGCGCAGGTCCAGCAGTTGCAGGTCCGGACGCAGCGCGCGCAACTGCGCCTGCCGGCGCAGCGAGGAGGTGCCCACGCGCGCGCCGGGCGGCAGGTTCTCGATGCCGTCGTGGTCGTTGCTGACGAAGGCATCGGCGTAGTCGGCGCGTTCGAGCACGGTCGGCAGGGCGAAGCCGGCATCGAGTTCCATCGGCACGTCCTTGAGCGAGTGTACCGCGCAGTCGGCTTCGCCGCGCTGCATCGCCAGTTCCAGCTCCTTGAGGAACAGGCCCTTGCCGCCGATCGCCGCGAGCGAGCGGTCCAGCACCTCGTCGCCGCGGGTGCTCATCGGCACCAGGGTCACGGTCAGGCCGGGGTGCGCGGCGCGCAGGCGTTCGGCGACGTGCTCGCTCTGCCACAGGGCGAGCGGGCTTTTGCGGGTGGCGATGCGCAGGGTCTTCATGCGCGCATTATCGCCGCTGCGGTGGGTTGGGGCCAAAGGGCGGCGCTTGGTACGGAAGGGAGCGCGGGTCGGGGTGGGTCGGGGCGCGGTTGGGCGAAGGCTAGAGGCCGACCGAGGGTTGAGCGATTGGCTCGAGGCAGTAGGACGGGCGCCGAACGGGCCTGGCTGCGCCATGCGATCTCGCTGCGCGGCTTCGGCCGCGACCAAGATTGCAGCCATGACCAAGACAACCACAACGGCCTGCGCCCCCTCCTACCGTCATCCCCGCGAAGGCGGGGCTTTAATCCAGGCAATGACTCTGAAGGCTCTGGACTCCCGCTTTCGCGGGAATGACGTGTTGAGGGATGACGCTGAAGTCTCTGGATTCCCGCCTTCGCGGGAACGACGTGGTGAGGGATGACGCTGAAGGCTCTGGATTCCTGCCTTCGCGGGAACGACGTGGTGAGGGACGACGCTGAAGGCTCTGGATTCCCGCCTTCGCGGGAATGACGAGATGAGGGATGACGTACTGAAGGCCCCAGCCGCCTGCGCCGCCGCGACGCAAGCCCCTGTAGGAGCTGCGCAAGCTGCGACCGCGACCTCTCAGCTGCGACGCAAGCGCGGTGGCGCGGTCGCAGCTTGCGCAGCTCCTACAGGGAGTTTCCGCACCGACGCCGCGATCCGCCGAATCCCGGAGTCGGCCTGCGGCCGGCTCAAAGATGCTTGAGCGTCTCGCGCAACGAAGCCACGCAGCGCCGGCTCACTTCCAGCGGCTGCTTGCCGTGGCGCAGGATCGCCTGCACATGGCCCTCGGCGTTGCGCTTGAGTTCGACGATCTCGTGCCGCGCCACCAGGCAATTGCGGTGGATGCGCACGAAGCGTTCGCCGAATTCGTCCTCCAGCGACTTCAGCGATTCCTCGATCAGGTCTTCGCCGCGGGCGTGGTGGACGATGACGTATTTCTCTTCGGCGTGCAGGTAATGCACGTCCTCGATCGGGATCAGCCGCAGGCTGCCGCGCAGGCGCGCGCACAGGTGGCTGCGCACCTGGCCCGGGGCGGTCTCGCCGTCGCCGGCGCGCTCGCGTCCGGCGGCGAAGGTGCGCACGCGCTCGAGCGCGGCGTCGAGACGTTCGGCGCGCACCGGCTTGACCAGGTAGTCGATGGCCTCGGCGTCGAACGCCGACAGCGCGTGAGCGTCGTAGGCGGTGCAGAACACCACCGCCGGGCGCGGCTCGAACGCGGCCAGGTGGCGCGCCGCCTCCAGGCCGTCGATGCCGGGCATGGCGATGTCGAGCAGGACCAGGTCCGGCCGGTGCTCGGCGCAGGCGTGCAGGGCGTGCTGGCCGTCGGCGGCCTCGGCCACCACCTCCACGTCCGGGCGTTGCGCCAGCAGGCCGCGCAGGCGTTCGCGCGCCAACGGTTCGTCGTCAGCGATCACCACTCTCATGGCCAGCCTCGCACCCTTCATCGGCTCTGCGCCTCCACCCCGGTCGGCACGTGCAGTTCGCACAGATAGTAGCCCCCGTCCCATCCTGCGGTCATCCGCGCCGTGGGTCCATAGGCATAGCGCAGGCGCTGGCCGATGCTGTGCTGGGCGTGGCGGGCGCCGGCGCGGCCCTCGGCCGGGGCCGGGGCGGGGTTGCGGATGCGCAGCAGCAGGTGGTCGCTGAGCTGGGTCAGCTCGATTTCGACCTCGCCGCCGCCGGGCAGGCGCGAGATCCCGTGCAGGACCGCGTTCTCCACCAGCGGCTGCAGCACCAGCCGCGGCAGCGGCATTTTCCACGGCAGCGGCTCGCGCTTGCGCCAGACCACGCGCAGCCGCTCGCCCAGGCGCAGTTGCTCGATCGCCAGGTAGCGCTCGGCCAGTTCGACCTCCTCGGCCAGGCTGGAATCGCTCTTGGACGCGCCCAGCGCGGCGCGGAACAGGTCCGACAGGTCCAGCACCGCGCGCTCGGCCACGGCCGGGTCGCTGCGCACCAGCCCGGCGATGGTGTTCATGCTGTTGAAGAGGAAATGCGGCTTGATCCGCGCCTGCAGGGCCTCGACCTCGGCGCGGGCGTTGGCCCGCACCTGCGCTTTCCAGCTGTCGTTGACGTACAGGTAGCGCAGCACCACGCTGACCGCGAGGATCGCGATGGCGGCGCTGCCGCCGACGAAGCGGCCGAAGCCGGTCCCGGCCGGGATCAGGCCCAGGCCGGTGATCGAGTCGATCGAATGGGTCACCGCGGCGACCGCGGCGGCGATCGCCGCGGCGGTGGCGGTGGCGATGAAGCCGCCGACCCCGGGCGGCAGCCGCGACAGTTGCTTGCGCGAGACGCACAGCAGCACCGAGATCGCCAGCGCCAGCCACAGGGCGAAGGCGCTGGAGGAGACGAAACGGCCCAGGTTCCACTGGCTGCCGTCCGGCGCCAGCGCCAGCACGATCACGATCAGCTCGGCCATGCTCAGCATGACCACCAGCCGCGGCAGCCGGCACAGGTCCGGCAGCCACGGCTCGGGCTCGCTCGCGGGAGTGCCGGTGCGCGGGTCGGCCATGGGCGCCTGCGGCTCAGGCCTGGGCGAAACGCCGGCCGAGCCAGTCGGCCACGGCCTCGATTTCCTCGCCGCAGGCCTGGTGCGCCATCGGATAGGTGTGCCATTCGACCTCGAAGCCGAGGCTGCGCAGGCCCGCGGCGGCGATCTGGCCGCCCTGGAACGGCACCACCGGGTCGTGGCTGCCGTGGGCCATGAACACCGGCTGCGCGCTGGCCGTCGGTGCGGCCTCGCGCAGCAGGCGCTCGCCCAGCGGCAGGTAGGTCGACAGCGCGATCAGCCCGGCCAGCGGCTCGCGCCGGCGCAGGCCGGCGGCCAGGGTGATCGCGCCGCCCTGGGAGAAACCGGCCAAAACCACCCGCGCGGCCGGCACGCCGCGCTCGGCCTCGCGCGCGATCAGCGCCTCGACCTGGGCCACCGACTGCTCCACGCCTTCGGCGTCGGCGCGGTTGGCCAGGTCCTGGAAATCGCGGATGTCGTACCAGGCGCGCATGCGCGCGCCGTTGTTGATCGTCACCGGCCGCACCGGCGCGTGCGGGAACACGAAGCGCACTGACGGCCAGTCCTTGCGCAGCAGCTCGGGCACCACCGGCGCCCAGCCTTCGCCGCTGTCGCCCAGCCCGTGCAGCCACAGCACGGTCCAGGCCGGCTGCGGGCCGGTTTCGAATTCGACGGTGTCCAACAGGGCGGGGGCGGCGGTAGTCATCGCGGCATTGTGGCCGCTCGCGCCGACCGCGCCAACCGCGCGGCCGCCGCGGCCGCGCTCGCCCCCGGCTCAGCGCTTGGGTTGCTTGAAGTTCAAGGTGCGCCGCGCCGGGTGGCTTGCGCCGCTGGGCTCGAAGCGCAGCCGCGCCACCGCGGCCAGCGCGGCCTGCTCGAACACCCCGGCCGGCTCGGCCGAGACCACCCGCGCCGCGCTGGTGCTGCCGTCGGGCTGGATGGTGAAGGCGACCTCGACGCTGCCTTCGAGCTTGCGATTGAGCGCGCTCAGCGGATAGCGCGGGCTGGCGTCGGCGATCAGCCGCGGCATCGCCTGGGCCGGCGCCGCCGGGCGCGGCGCGGGC
>NZ_LXSD01000036.1:0-2421 GCF_017168095.1 Lysobacter enzymogenes
GATCGCGCACCGCGCCGCCCGCGCACCGTGCGCCACGCGCTCGACGCCGACACCGGCCGCGCCGTGGCCGCGGCCTGCGCGCGGCTGCGCATCACTCCGGCCGCGTTCTATCTGTCGCTGTACCAGGACTTGCTCGCAGCGCAGTGCGGCCGCGACGACATCGCCGTCGGCATGGCGGTGGAGCGCCGGCCGCGCGCGGAGTTCGACGCCACGGTCGGCTGCTTCGTCAACCTGGTGGTGGTGGTGCGCGCCGCGCCGGACCGGCAGGCCGAGCCTGCGCAGCGGCTGCGCGACACCCACGCCCGGCTCGGCCAGGCCCTGAGCCACGCCGACTATCCGTTCCAGCGGGTGGCGCGCGAGCGGCGCCGGCGCGGCGCCGGGCAGGGCGAGCCGTTCGATACCGTGTTCGAATACAAGAGCCGGCGCTTCTTCGCCTTGCCGGCGCTGGCGCGCGCCTGGGCCGGGGTGCGTTTCGAGCCGTTGGAAGGCCTGTACCAGGAAGGCGAGTATCCGCTCGCGTTCAAGGTCGCCGAGCGCGAGCACGGCCCGGTGCTGTATTTCGATCACGATGCCGGGCGCGTGGATGAGGCGACCGCGCAGCAGTGGCTGCAACGGCTGGCCGACTCGGTCCGCAGCACCGTCGCGGCGCTGTCCGCCGGCGACGAAGCGGCGCCGTGGCGAGCGCTGCACGACACGATCCGGGCGCAGGCGCGCCGCGATCCAGACGCGCCGGCCGTGGTCGATGCGGCGCAATCGCTGAGCTACGGCGAACTCGACGCGCGCTCGGACGCCATCGCCGCGCAACTGCGCCGCGCCGGCGTCGGCGCGGACGCAGTCGTCGCGGTGCTGCTGGAGCGTTCCGCCCAGGCCCTGTGCGCGCTGCTGGCGGTGTGGAAAGCCGGCGCGGCCTGGCTGGCGCTGGACCCGGAACTGCCCGCCGAGCGCCTGCACTTCATGCTCGAAGACGCCGACGCGGTCGCGACCATCACCCGCGAAGGCCTGCGCGAGCGTCTGCCCGGCACCGATGCGCTGGTGCTCGAACGCATCGCCGCGGCAGCGGATTTCGCTGCGCCGGCGATCGATCCGGGCCAGCTGGCCTATGTGATCTACACCTCCGGCTCGACCGGCACGCCCAAGGGCGTCGGCCTGACCCATGCCGGCCTGGCCAATCTGGCCCAGGCGCAGGCGGCCGCGTTCGGCGTGCGCGCCGGCGAGCGCGTGCTGCAGTTCGCGCCGTGGACCTTCGACGCCTCGGTGTGGGAGATCGCGATGGCGCTGTCGGCCGGGGCGACGCTGTATCTGGCGCCGAACGGCTCGCTGCAGCGCAGCGGCCGGCTGGCCGGATTGATGCAGGAACACGCGATCGCGGTGGCGACGCTGCCGCCGTCGGCGCTGACCCTGCTCGAGTCGGTGGAATTGCCGCAGCTGCGCACGCTGATCGTCGCCGGCGAGGAATGCGCGCCGGCGCTGGCGCAGCGCTGGATGCGCAAGTGCGCTTTCGTCAACGCCTATGGCCCGAGCGAAACCACGGTGTGCGCGACGTTCAGGCGGTGCGCCGCGGACGACGCGTTCGCCGCGGGCTCGGTGCCGATCGGCCGGGCCATCGCCGGCGCCGCGGCCTATGCGCTCGATCCCGACAGCCTGCGCCCGGTGGCGACGGGCGAGGTCGGCGAACTGTTCGTCTCCGGCGTCGCCCTGGCGCGCGGCTACCTCGGCCGCGCCGGCCTCACCGCCGAGCGTTTCCTCGCCGACCCGTACGGCGCGCCGGGCGCGCGCATGTACCGCACCGGCGACCGCGTGCGCCTGCTCGCCGGCGGCGAGCTGCAGTTCGTCGGCCGCGCCGACGCCCAGGTCAAGATCCGCGGCTCGCGGGTCGAGTTGGGCGAAGTCGAAGCGGCCGCGCAAGCGCATCCCGACGTGGCCCAGTGCGCGGTGGCGCTGCTGCCCGGGCGCAATCAGCTGGCCGCGTTCGCGGTCGCCGCCGACGGCCGCGCGGCGGACGCGCAGGCGCTGCGCCGCCATCTCGCCGCGCGCCTGCCGGACTACATGGTGCCCGCGCGGATCGAGTTCCTGGCGCAGCTGCCGACCAACCGCAACGGCAAGGTGGACCGGCACGCGCTGGTCGCGACGCTGTCCGGCCCCCATCCCAAGGAGCAGCCCGCGATGCTGCGCGAGCGCGATATCGAAGCGGCAGTGGCGGCGATCGTCGGCGAGGTCCTGCGCCTGGGCGAGGTGCCGCCGGAGCAGGGCTTCTTCGAGATCGGCGGCGATTCGATCCTGGCGGTGGGCGTGGCCCGGCGCATCGGCGAGGCCTACGGCATCGCCTTCGAGGCCACCGACCTGCTGGATCTGGGCAGCGTGCGCCGCATCGCCGCGCACATCGCCGCCGGCGCCGCGCGCGCCGAGGTCGATCCGGTGCCG
>NZ_LXSD01000037.1:0-15734 GCF_017168095.1 Lysobacter enzymogenes
CGCACCCGGCCGCGACGGCGCAGCGGGCATAATGCGCGCCCGCTCGCCCGTCCGGCGCCGCCCGTCTTTCGCCCCATGTCCGCGCCCCAGTCCGCCCCGTCCCTGCCCGCAACCCTTCCCGCCCTGGCCATCGTCGGCGGCGGCCCCGCCGGGCTGATGGCCGCGCAGGCCGCGCGCGCGCTCGGCGTGGAGGTCGACCTGTTCGAAGCCAAGGGCTCGGTCGGGCGCAAGTTCCTGATCGCCGGCAAGGGCGGGCTCAACCTCACCCACGGCGAAGCGCGGCCGGCGTTCGATGCGCGTTACGGCGAACGCGCCGCGCGGATCGCGCGCTGGCTCGACCGCTTCGACGCCGACGCGCTGCGCGAGTGGGCGCGCGGTTTCGGCGTGGAGACCTATGTCGGCAGCTCCGGCCGGGTGTTTCCGCTGGACCGCAAGGCCGCGCCGCTGCTGCGCGGCTGGGTGCGGCGGCTGCGCGAGGACGGCGTGCGTTTCCACGTCCAGCACCGCTGCATCGGGATCGACGCCGACGGCGCGCTGCGCTTCGCCACGCCCGACGGCGAGGTCCGCACCCGCGCGCGCGCCTGCGTGTTCGCGCTCGGCGGCGGCAGCTGGCCGGAGCTGGGCTCCGACGGCGCCTGGGTCGAGTGGCTGCGCGAACGCGGCCTCGACATCGCCGCGCTGCAACCGTCCAACTGCGGTTTCGACATCGGCTGGAGCGAGCACTTCGCCCAGCGCCACGCCGGCGCGCCGCTCAAGCCGGTGGTCGCGCATTGGCGCGAGGGCGATGTCGAGCGCTCGCTGCAGGGCGAATGCGTGGCCACCGCGACCGGCATCGAAGGCAGCCTGATCTATGCGCTGTCGGCGCGGCTGCGCGAGGCCATCGCCGCCGACGGTTCGACGTTGCTGCACCTGGATCTCGCACCGGGCCGCGAGCTCGCACGCCTGCAGCGCGACTTCGCCCGCTCGCGCGGCGGCCGCAGCATCGGCGAGCACCTGCGCCGGCAGACCGGGCTGGACGCGGTCAAGGCCGCGCTGGTGTTCGAAGCATTGGGCAAGGACGGGTTGAACGACGCCGCCACGGTGGCGCAAACGATCAAGCGCCTGCCGCTGCGGCTGCTGCGCGCGCGGCCGATCGCCGAGGCGATCAGCAGCGCCGGCGGCGTGCGGCTGGAAGCGCTGGACGATTCGCTGCGCGCCAAGGCGCTGGACGCTTCGCCGCACGCCGAGGCACTGGTCGCTCCGCTGCGCGCCAAGGCGCTGGACGCTTCGCCGCACGCCGGCGCGCCGACGCCGCCGCTGTTCTTCGCCGGGGAAATGCTGGACTGGGAAGCGCCGACCGGCGGCTATCTGCTGACCGCGTGCTTCGCCAGCGGCTTGATCGCGGGCGAGGCGGCGGCGCGAGCGGTCTTGGACAGCGCGGCGGAGTGAAGCGCCGAAGCGCGCTCTTCAGCGCGCTTGCCTTCGGTCTCCAGCGCGCTTGCCTTCATCCCTTTCATCGGCCTCCCCCCCGTCATTCCGGCGAAAGCCGGAATCCATTTTGCTGTTGCTTCCGCCGCCGGTCGAACCAAGGCAAAGCCAAGATCAAAATGGATTCCGGCGTTCGCCGGAATGACGAACGTGCAAGTTCCAATGACGAACGTGCAATTTCCAATGACGAAGATGCGAGTTCCAATGACGAACGTGCAAGTTTCGCCGCAACAACAGCGCTGACGCCGACGCCGCCACTCAGCGCGCGAAGCGCCGCAGCGCTTACGAAGTCGCCTTCTCCGGCAACGCCTTGCCCATGTAGAACATCGACGCGCACAGGCCCACGCCTTGCGCGCTCGCGGCCGGCAGGTCGCTGCCCTGCAGGGCGATCAGCTTGATCACATCGCCGCTGCCTTCGCTGATCTTGGCCAGGGCGATGAAGCCGGTCGGCTGGGCGCCGCAGAAGGCGTTGGCCGGGGCTTCCTTGGGCGGAGTCTGCTCGATCACCCGGCGCAGTTCGATCGCCTGGCTGGCCTCGACCTGCATGGTCGCGCCATAGGTCTGGCCGGCGCTGTACTGGTCGCCGCCGCGCACGATCGCGACCCGCTCGGTCTTGTACAGCGAACCGTTCTCGCCCTTCATCTCCAGGTCGTCGATGGTGAGCTTGCCGGTGGTCGCCTGAGCCACCGGATTGCCGGGCTCGAAGGTGCCCAGCGCGACCGGCGTCAGCACCGGCGGCGAGGCGCGCGAGACCGGCTCGGCGTCCGGGTCGGGCACGGCCTTGGGCGGCGCCGGCGCGGCGGCGGTGGTTTCCTGCGGGGCGGCGGTGTTGACCGGCGCGCTCTGGCTGCACGCGGCCATCGCCAGGGCGGCGCTCGCGAGCAGGCACACAGCGGGGAACAGGCGTCGGTTCATCGGAAATCCTCGTAACGAATAAGGCCGGCGGCGGCTGCGCCGCGGCGGCGTCCATGGCGATGGCGGGGGACGGCGCGGGGCCGGTCCATCGCGAACGCGCAGCCTAACCGCAGGCCGCGTTTGCCCGGGTTAACGATTTGTAATGAATGGCAAAAAAAGCCAATCAGGCGGCAGCGTCGCGCAAAGGCCGCAGCTGCGGGTCGAGCGCGACGCGCTCGTCGAACACGAAGCAGCCGCCGTCGTAATGGCGCGCGCCGACCTGTTCGAAGTAGCCCAGGATCCCGCCGTCGAGCTGGAACAGGTTGTCCATGCCGTCCGCGCGCAGCCAAAGCGCGGCCTTTTCGCAGCGGATGCCGCCGGTGCAGAAGCTCACCACGGTGGCCTCGCGCAGCGCCTCGCGGTGCGGCGCCAGCGCTTCGGGCAGCTCGGTGAAGTTGTCGATCGGCAGGGTCAGCGCGTTCTCGAAACTGCCGTAGCCGACCTCTTCGCGGTTGCGCGTGTCCAGCAGCACCACGCGCTTACCGGCGTCGTCGTGGCCCTGGTCGAGCCAGCGCGCCAATGTGTCGGGCGTCACACTGGGTGCGCGGCCGTGCAGCGGCGAGCCGCCGTCGCGGCGGAACGCGATGATCTCGCGCTTGAGCTTGACCTTGAGCCGGGCGAAGGGCTGAACGCGGCTGCGGCTGTACTTGGCGGTCAGCCCGGCCAGGCGCGGGTCGGCGCGCAGTTCCCCGAGCAAGGCGTCGATAGCCTCGGCGGCGCCGGCCAGGAACAGGTTGACGCCTTCCGGCGCGACCAGCGCGGTGCCGCGCAGTTGCAGGGCTTGCGCGCGCTCGCGCAGGCGCGCGGCCAGTGCGGGCGGGTCGTCGATGACGGCGAAATGGTAAGCGGCGATGTTGACGACCATGCCGCCATTGTACCGCCCCGCCGCGCGAGCGATCCCACACCCTGACACGCCCGGGCTGGGCCGAAGCTGAACGCAACGAGAACCTTCCGCGCAGGCGCCGGTCGGAACTGATGCGTGGCCGACAAGCCGACCGAACAGCGGCGGACCGCGCAGACGCCGGGCAGGGGCCCGCGCGTCGACCCGACATCTGCGCCACAAGGAGGCGTTTGCATGAAGATCCAGCTCAACACCGACCACCATGTCCGCGGCGACGAATCGCTGGGCCAGCACGTGGAAGGCGTGATCGACCAGAACCTGGGACGTTTCAGCAGCCACATCACCCGCGTCGAAGTGCACCTGCGCGACGTCAACGGCGAGAAGGCCGGCGGCCACGACAAGCACTGCACGATCGAGGCGCGGGTGGAAGGCCGCCCGCCGCTGGCGGCGACCGAGGACGCGGCGACCATGCGCGCGGCCATCAGCGGCGCGGCGCGCAAGCTGCAACGGGTGCTGGACAGTTCGCTGGGACGATTGTCGGCTTGAGCCAGACGGCGGCGGCGCTGCGGCGCCGTCGCCTGCGAATCCACCACGCCGCGGCGTGACGCACCAGGCGCCGCGGCGCTTCCCTCCCCCACCGCGGCGGCGTAGCCGCCCTCAGTTCCCGTCACAGCGGCGCAAGCGCCACGCTCGACCACCGCGACGGCGCGGCTTGCCGTCTTGTTTCCACCGCAATGGCGATCCGGAGGCGCCTGTTCCCATCGCGACTGATCCAGCGGTACCGCGGCGCGCACGCGCCGCAGATTCGACGACAGCGGCGGCCCAGGCCGCCGTTCCCTCCACTGCCACGGCGGCCGCGCACAGCGGCCGCCGTTTTTTGCGGGGGGCTTCAGCCGCGATGCTTTCCGCTCCGGTCGCGACGAGAATTCCGGCCATCCGAGCCGAGAGGTTCGGGGCCGAAACCCCTCCTGCAACAGCGCTCAGCGCTTGGTGGTCACCGCGCGCCGCAGGTTGTTGCGCGCCGCGGCGTCGTAGCGCTGGTGGAAGAAATCGCTGAGGAAGATCCGCTCGCGCTTGAGCAGGGCCTTGAGGAAGCGCCGGCGGTTGAGCCGGAACAAGGGCCCGGGCACGTGGCCGCGGTATTCGGAGGCGATACCGCGGTCGTAGGCGTCGAACACCGCCGGCTCGGCGCCGAGGATGGCCATGTCGCCGTCCAGGAACAGCCGCGCCTGCTCGCCGACGTCGTCGCGGGCGATGGCGCCGTGGCGCGCGGTCAACTCGATCAGTTCGGCGACGTAGTCTGCGTCGATGCCGGCGTCCGCCAGCCAGCGCGCGATGTGCTCGCGCGCGAGCTCGGCCGAGCGCGCTTCGTTGTCGCGGCGCCCGGCCTGGTAGATCGCGTCGTGGTACAGCACCGCCAGCGCGACCTCGCGCGGCCGCTCCCAGCCCGGCCCGGCGGCGACGTCGGCGTAATGGCGCAGCACTTCGGCGACGTGGCCGATGTTGTGGTAAGCGCGCGGCGGCGCGGCGTAGGCGGCCTGCAGCGCGGCGAGCTGTTCGGCCGGCAACGGCAGCGGCAGCAGTTCGAGCGAGGCCTCGCCGAGGCGGTCTTTGGCGGCACTGGCGAAGGCGGGCGTGGCGGAGTCGGACATCGCGGCGGAATCGCTGGGGGACTGCGCCCATCTTGGCACTTCCGCCGCCGCAGCGCGGTGCGAGCGGATCCGCCGCCTGGGCCGGTTCTTGTGGGAGGGGCTTCAGCCGCGATGCCTTCCGGTCCGGCTGCGATGAAGATTTCGCCAATCTGAGCCAAGAGCGTCGGGGCTGAAGCCCCTCCCACAACAGCGAAGGCGACGAACTCACATCGCTCGGCTTTTGTGGGATGGACTTGAGCCCCGAGGCTGTTCTCTCTGGCGGGCGGGGAGTTTCAGGCGATCTGAGAAGAAAGCGTCGGGGCTGAAGCCCCTCCCACAGCGAAGCGCTCCTACAGCGAAGCGCTCCCGCAGCGAAGTGCTCCCAAAGCATTGCCGAACCTCGCGCGAAAAAACGGCGGGCGCCCGAAGGCGCCCGCCGCTGCTCGCATCCCGCTTCGATCAGTACTTCTTCTCGACGTTGATCATGAAGCTGTTGTCGTCGTCGTTGCCGCTGCCGAACAGGCCGCGGTACTCCAGCCGCAGCGCCCAGTCGCGCTCGGTCTGCAGCACCGCGCCGAGGCCGAACACGAAGCGGTTGCGGTCCAGGCCCTGCAGGCGGGCGCGGTAGAACGGGCCGCCGACCATGTCGGCGTAGCTCATGATCGCGTAGCTCGCGTCCTGGAAGTCGTGCTGGTATTCCAGCCGCACCTGCGGCGAGAACGTGCCCCAGCGCACCGGGTAGCGCCAATCCAGGCGCAGGCCCAGGCTGGTGGTGGTGGTGTCGACGTCCTGGTCGCGGTACTTCAGCACGTACTGCGCGTCGCCGGTCTCGGTGTAGCCGTCCAGGGTGGCGCGGGCCACGTCCAGGCGCGCGTACGGGGTGATCCGCACCTGCTCGCGCTGGTACTCCAGGCCGGTGGACACCGAAGCGAACCACTGGTTGCCGTCGCGACGGCCGTTGACCAGGCCGCCGGTGTCGGTGACGTAGCGGCGCGAATCGAACGACAGCCACTGGTAACCGAGCAGGCCGTCCAGGTAGAAGCTCTCGCCCGGATGGTAGCTGGCGTACAGCACCGCGCTGTAGCTCTCGCCCTTGCTGCGGCTGCCGCGGGTGCCCACGTCGGTGTCGTCGCGGCCGTAGCCGATGCCGCCACCGAAGGCGAAGTCGCGGCGCACGCGGTAGTCGGCGCCCAGGCTGATGCCGCTGGTCTTGAAGTCCAGCCCGCCCGAACCGCCGCCGCGGCCGTCGCGGTTGCCGCTTTCGATGGTGCCGCCGGTCCAGATGCCGTACTGCGGGCCGGTGCCTTCCACGCGCGGCTTGCCTTCGACCGCGGCCTGCTCGTCGCCGAGGTCCGGATTGCGGCAATCGCTGCCCGGGGTGCGGCGCGCGCCGTCGCGGCAACGCGGATCGACCGAGAAGCTCAGGCCGTTGTCGAAGCGCGAGCCGCCGGTGCCGCCGTCGTGCAGGCCTTCCATGCGCTTTTGGAAGTTGCCGATCTGGGCGCTGGCGAAGCGGCGCGCGGCCTCGGCCTGGGCGTTGAGGATGCCCAGCACCTCGGCGTCCTTGGACGGATCGCTGCGCGGCGCCACGTCGATCTCCACCGTCGCCGGCGCCGAGGTCGCATAGGCGTTGCTCAGGGTGAAGGTCGCCACGGCCACGCCGGAGTAACCGATCACCGGGGTGTAGCTGAGCTTGTAGCTGCCGTTGGACGCGCTGATCGTGGCCGTGCCCGAGCTGGCCGGGGTCAGCGAAACCAGGGCCGCGCCGGTGAACGGGCCGCCGCGCGCGTCCTGGGTCAGGTCGACCGCGACCGTGGCGCCGGCGATGGTGCGCACGCGCTTGGGCGCGGCCACCGGCACCGGGTTGACGGTGATGGTCGAGGTGATCGGCGCCGACGGGCCGAACGGATTGTTGAGGGTGTAGGTCAGCGCGATCGCGCCGGCGGTGTCGGCCGCGGGCGTGTACAGGATCTGGGTGGTGCCCTGCACCACCGCGGTGCCCGAGCTCGGCGGGGCCAGCAGGGTCACGCCGGTGAACGGCGCGCCGCTGGCGCCGTTGGCGGCGTCGATGACGACCGGCTGGGTCGACAGCGTGGTCGCGTTCTGCGGCTGGCCCACCGGCACCGGCAGCGCGTTGACCGTCACCGTCACCGTGGCCGGCGCGGAGGTGCCGCCCGGGCCGCTCGCGGTGTAGGTGAAGGTGTCGGTGCCGAAGTAGTTGCTGGCCGGCGTGTAGACCACGTTGGTGCCGCTGGCGGTGGCGGTGCCGTGGGTCGGCGCCGAGGCCACCGCGACCGCGGTGATGATGCCGCTGTCGTTGGCGATCACGTTGATGGTGACCGGCTGGTTCGACATCGTGCTGGCGCTGTCGTCGACCGCGACCGGCACCGCGTCGGCGACGGCGATGGTGTACGGCATCGTGGTGTTGTAGCCGGCATCGTCGGTGGAGCGCACCGCGAAGCTGTAGTTGCCGGCCAGGGTCGGCGTGCCGCTGATGCTGCCGGCCGAACTCAGCGCGATGCCGGTCGGCAGCGCGCCGGACGCCAGCGCGTAGGTGTACGGAGCGATGCCGCCGCTGCTGCTCAGGCTCTGGCTGTAGGCGGTGCCGACCACGCCGCCGGGCAGGGTCGCCGGCGAGACGACCACGGTCGCCGGAGCGATGGCGAAGGTGTAGACCTTCGACGCGGTCTGGCCGTTGTTGTCGGTGGCGCGCACGGTCACGCTGAAATTGCCGTCGCTGCGCGGGATGCCCGACACCGCGCCGGCCGAGTTCAGGCTCACGCCGACCGGCAAGGCGCCGGACAGGATCGAGAACGTGTACGGCGCAACGCCGCCGGTGGCGCTGAAGTTGGCGCTGTAGGCGACCGCGGCGGTGCCGTTCGGCAGCGACGGCGGATCGATCGCGATGCTCGGCACGGCGACCACGAGGGTGTAGCTCTGGTCGATGCGGAACGGCGCGCCGGCGCCGGTGCTCGCATCGATCGCGCGCACGGTGACGTTGTAGTTGCCCGGCACCGTCGGCGTACCGCTGAGCACGCCGGCCGAACTCAGGCTCACGCCCACCGGCAGCGAGCCGGCGGCGAGGCTGAAGCTGTACGGCGCGGTGCCGCCGGCTGCGGCGAAGTTGATGCTGCTGGCGACGCCGTAGTTCATCGGCAGGTTGCCCGCGGCCGGGGTCATCGACAGGGTCGGCGCGCCGATGGTCAGCGTGAACAGCTGGCCGACGGTGAACGGCCCGTTGCCGGTGCTGGAATCGCGCGCGCTGGCGGTCAGGCTGAAGGTACCGGCGGCGGTCGGCGTGCCCGAGACGGTCACGCTGTCGTTGCCGGTGGCGGTGACGCTCACGCCCGGCGGCAGGCCGGTGACGCTGTAGTTGCCGTACGGCGCGGTGCCGCCGGACCAGGTGAAGGTCTGGGTGTAGGCGGCGCCGACCTGCCCGGTCAGCGGGCCGGAGGCGGCGATGCTGATGGTCGGATCGGTCACGTTGACCGTCACCACCGCCGGCGTCGAGGTGCCGGCGACGTTGGTCGCGGTGTAGGTGAAGCTGTCCGGGCCGGAGTAGCCCGCGGTGGGCTGGTACGTGATCGAGGTGCCGCTGGCGACGGCGCTGCCGTGCGACGGCGCGGCCGCGACCGCGACCGAGGCCGGGATGCCGCCGGTGATGTTGAGCGTCACTGGAGTGGCGCCGCTGCCGTAGGCGACCGTGACGCTGACCGGGTTGGCCACCGGCTTGATGTCGTCGACCACCAGCGTATAGCTCTGCGGCGCCGAGCTGTACGGGCCGCTGCCGGTGCTGGAGTCGGTCGCCACGACGCTGAAGTTGAACGTGCCCGGCGCATTGGCGGTGCCGCTGAGCGCGCCGCCGGTGCTGAGCAGGATGCCGGCCGGCAGGCTGCCGGACGTCACCAGGTACTGGTACGGCGCGGTGCCGCCGCTGGCCGGAGTGAGGCTGGCGCTATACGCCGAGGCGACCGTGGCGTGCGCCAGCGTGGTCGGCGGCAGCACGATGGTCGAGGCGGCGATGGTCAGCGTGTAAGCGCGCGAGCCGGTGTACGGGCCGCTGCCGGTGCTCGAATCGGTCGCGCTGACGGTGAAGTTGAAGCTGCCGCCCGCGGTCGGCGTGCCGCTGAGGGCGCCGCCGCTGCTCAGGCTCAGCCCGGCCGGCAGGCTGCCGGCGCTGATCGCGAAGCTGTAGCCCGGGGTGCCGCCGCTGGCGGTGATCGTCTGGCTGTAGGCCTGGGCGACGCCGCCGTTGGGCAGCGCGGCCGGCGCCACGGTCACGGTCGCCGCGGCGACGTTGAAGTTGTAGGGGCGGTTGCCGGTCTGGCCGTGCGCGTCGGTGGCGATCACCATGAAATTGAAGGTGCCGCCCGCCGTCGGCGTGCCGCTGAGGGTGCCGTCGCTGGCCATGGTCAGGCCCGGCGGCGCGCTGCCGGCCGGAATCGCGAAGGTGTACGGCGCGATGCCGCCGCTGGCGCTGACGCTGGCGCTGAAGGCGGCGCCGACCTGTGCCGGCGGCAGGGTCGGCGGCGTCACCGCGATGCTCGGCGCGGCGATCTGCAGCACATAGTTCTGGGTGCGCGAGAACGGCGCGCCGGCGCCGGTGGAACTGTCGCGCGCGCGCACCGAGAAGGTGAACAAGCCGGTCACCGTCGGCGTGCCTGACAGCACGCCGGTGGCGGCGTCCAGGCTCAGGCCGGCCGGCAGTGCGCCGGCGCTGATCGTGTAGTCGTACGGCGCGGTGCCGCCGCCGGCGACGTAGGTCTGGCTGTAGGCGGCGCCGTAGGTCGCCGACAGCGTGCCCGCCGGCGGAGTCAGGGTCAGGGTCGGCGCCGACACCGACAGGGTGAAGTTCTGGCCGACGGTGAACGGCCCGTTGCCGGTGCTGGCGTCGGTGGCGCTGGCGGTGAGCGCGAACGAACCGGCCGCGCTCGGCGTGCCGGACACGGTCACGCTGTTGGCGGTCTGGCCGGTGATGCTCAGCCCGGCCGGCAGGCCGGTGACGGCGTAGCCGGTGAACGGCTGGGCGCCGCCGTTCCAGGTGAAGGTCTGGGTGTACGGCGTGCCGATCTGGGCGGTGAACGGCCCCGACGCGGTCACGGTGATGGTCGGGTTGCCGACCGTGATCGACACCGTCGCTGGCGCCGAGGGGCCGGCGCTGTTGGTCGCGGTGTAGGTGAAGCTGTCGGGACCGGCGTAGCCCGGGTTGGGCTGGTAGGTCACCGTCAGGCCCGAAGCGATCGCCGTGCCGTGCGCGGGCGCGGTGCCGATGCCGACCGACGTCGGCACGCCGCCGGTGATGTTCAGCGTGATCGGATTGGCGCCGCTGTTGTAGGCCACCGTCGCCGAGACCGCATTGGCCACCGGCGGGATGTTGACGACCTGCAGCGCGTAGCCGCGCGGTGCCGAGTTGTACGGGCCGCTGCCGGTGCTCGAATCGGTGGCGATGACCGCGAAATTGAACGTGCCCGACGCGGTCGGCGTGCCGCTCAGCGCGCCGGTGGCGGGGTTGAGCGTCACCCCCGCCGGCAAGGCGCCGGCGCTGATCGCATAGGTGTACGGCGCGGTGCCGCCGCTGGCGGGATTGAGCGTGGCGCTGTAGGCCACGCCCTGGGTGGCGTTGGCCAGCGTGGTCGCCGGCAGGTTCACGGTGGGCGGTGCGATCACCAAGGCATAGGCGCGCGAACCGGTGTGCGGCGCGCCGGTGCCGGTGCTGGTGCCGGTCGCGGTGACGGTGAAGTTGAAGGTGCCGCCCGCGGTCGGGGTGCCGGCCAGCACGCCGGTGCTGGCGTTCAAGCCGACGCCGGCCGGCAGCGCGCCGGCGGTGACGGCGAAGGTGTACGGGCCGATGCCGCCGGAGGCGCTGAGGGTCTGGTTGTACGCGGCCGCGACCGCGCCGTTGGGCAAGGTCGCCGGCGCGACCACGATCACCGGCGGCGCCACCACCAGGGTATAGGCGCGGGTGCCGGGGAAGGTGTTGGCGTCGTTCGCGCGCACGGTGAAGTTGAAGGTGCCCGCGGCGGTCGGCGTGCCGGTCAGCGCGCCGGTGCCGGCGTTGAGCGTCAGCCCGGCCGGCAGCGCGCCGGCGGAAATGGCGAAGGTGTACGGCGCGGTGCCGCCGGTGGCGGAGAAGGTCTGGCTGTAGGCGACGCCGACGGTGGCGCCGGCGAGGGTCGCCGGGTTGATCACGATGGTCGGCGGATCGACCACGGTCAGGGTGATGTCCTTGACGCTGAAGTTGTCGGAGCCGTCGGTCGCGGTGCTGCTGTCCTTGGAGCGGACCCGGAAGGTATAGACGCCGTTGGTGGTCGGCGTGCCGGTGACGGCGCCGGAGGCGCTCAGGCTCAAGCCGGGCGGCAACACGCCGAAGCCCGATTCCAGGGTGTAGGTGTAAGGCGCGACGCCGCCGCTGCTGCTCAGCGAATTGGAATAGGCGTAGGTGCGCGCCGCGTTCGGCAGCGTCGCCGGCGAGATCGCCGGCGGCGTGTTCGGCACGGTGAAGGTGTAGCTCTTGGTCGTGGTCAGCGGGGTCGGCGCGGTCGAATCGGTCACGCCGATGTTGACGGTGAAGCTGCCGCGCCGGGTCGGCGTGCCGGTGAAGGCGCCGCCGCTGAAGCTCATGCCGGTCGGCAAGGTGCCGCCGGCGAAGCTGAAGGCATAAGGCGCGACGCCGCCGGTGGCGCTGAGCGCCTGGCTGAAGGGCACTCCGAGCGAGGGCGCGATCGACGCAGGCGAGACCACGATCGGGCTGGTCGAGGGCGTCACGGTGACGTTGACCAGCACCGTGCCGCCGGTTCCGTCGGCGAACACGAACGAGTCGGTCGGCGAGGCGTCGCCGTTGTTGGTATAGGTCACGGTCTGCGCGAACACGTCGATCGCCACGCTGCCGTGCTGGGGCGCCACGTAGCCCGGCGCGCCGACGCCGCCGATGCCGCCGTTGTCGGGGCCGTCGCAGGCGCTGGCATTGATGACCTGCGAGCCGCCGCTGAGCACGGTGATGTTGAAGGTCGGGCAGTAGATCGAGGCCGCCGAAGCCGCCGCGGGCCACACCAGCGCCGCCAGGCACAGCAACAGCGCGGCCACGAAACGGCGCGCCGCCGTCGCCGCCAGGACACGGGCGGACCGTCGTCCCGAGGGCGTTGCGGCCGGGCGGACCGGACCCGGACCGGCGTGGTCTACGCCGGCGTGACGCGCTGACTGCTGTTGCATGGTGTCATCCCCTGATGGCCGGCGGCTTCCGTCCTGGACCCCGCCGGCGGTGACCGGACATCGGTCCGGCCCAGCCTTTGTGCTGTGCGCACCGACCCCCGTCGGCACGCTCGTTCATGACCTGATACGCAAATTGGATGCAGAACCGGCCGCATTCCGTGCGCATTTGCGTTTACAGAGGTCATGGCGCCACAAGCGCCATGCTCCGAGCCGATCGGACCGCCCTTCCCCGCCGTGCGCAAAGGGGGCGGTCGGTGGCTCCGAGCCAGTCGTCCGGCGCGCGCACGGCGCCCGGAACCATCCTCTGGGGGAAGAGATGACCGAAGTATTCCTGGGACAAATCATGCCCGTGGCGTTCAATTACCCGCCGCGCGGCTTCGCCTTCTGCAACGGGCAATTGATGGCGATCGCGCAGAACCAAGCGCTGTTCTCGCTGCTGGGCACCACCTACGGCGGCAACGGCACGACCAATTTCGCCCTGCCCGACCTGCGCAGCCGCACGCCGGTCGGCTTCGGCAACGGCACGCCCGGCTACACCTTGGGGGAGCAAGGTGGCGTGGAGAACGTGACCTTGCTGACGACCCAAATCCCCAACCACAGCCACGCCGTGTCCGGCACCACCGCCGCCGCCACCACCCGCGCGCAGCGCGACGGCCTCTACGCCAAGGACACCACGGCGATCTACGCCAACACCGGCGGCCCGCAAGTAACGATGGGCCCGAGCACGGTCGCGCCGAGCGGCGGCACCCAGCCGCACAGCAACATCCAGCCGTATCTGGTGATCAATTTCTGCATCGCCCTGGCCGGCATCTACCCCTCGCGCAACTGAGATACGGCGCTCGCATCGCGCCGGCTGCGCGCCGGCCGCGTTCCTATCGATACATTTCGGAGTTCATTGCATGAGCACGCCCTATCTCGGAGAGATCCGCATGTTCGGCTTCGGCCGCACGCCCCTGGGCTGGCAGGCCTGCGACGGTACGATCCTGCCGATTTCGCAATACGACGCGCTGTTCAACCTGCTCGGCACCACTTACGGCGGCGACGGCATCAGCACCTTCGCCGTCCCCGACCTGCAAAGCCGCGTGCCGATCCACCAAGGCACCGGCCCGGGCCTGTCGCCGTACGTGCTCGGCCAGCGCGCCGGCGTCGAGTCGGTCACCCTGATCGGCAACCAAATGCCGCAGCACACCCACACGCTGCTGACCACCACCAGCGCCGCCACCGCCAACCAGCCGGCCAACAACACCCTGCTGGGTTCGTTGAGCGGCGACACCATGTACATCAGCGACATCACCGGCCTGTCGCCGATCCCGCTGAACGCCGCCAGCGTCGGCATCGCCGGCGGCAGCCAGCCGCACAACAACCTCATGCCCACCCTGGCGATCCAGTTCTGCATCGCCACCGAGGGCGTGTACCCGTCGCAGGGCTGAGGCGAGCGCGGTTCTTGCGGCCGCCGCCGCACGGCGCGGCCCGACATCGATCAAGAGGAAGTACCCATGACCGAACCATACATCGGCGAAATCCAGATCTTCGGCTTCAACTTCGCGCCGCGCGGGTGGGCCCCGTGCACCGGCTCGCTGATGCCGATCCAACAAAACACCGCGCTGTTCGCGCTGCTGGGCACCACCTACGGCGGCGACGGCAAGACCACGTTCCAGCTGCCCAACCTGGTCAACCGCGCGGCCTGCCGCCAGGGCCAGGGGCCGGGCCTGAGCAATTACACGCTGGGCGAGATCGCCGGCAGCGATAGCGTCACCCTGACCTCGAACGAGATGCCGGCGCACAACCACATCATCCAGACCTACAACCAGAACGATGTCGCCAAGCGCTCGGGCACGCCCAGCGCCAACAACTGCCTCGGCTCGCCGACCAGCTTCGCCTTCGCCGGCGTACCCGCCAACGCGCCGTTCGCGCCGACGATGCTGCAACCCACCGGCGGCGGCCAGCCGCACGAGAACCGCCAGCCCTACCTCGCGATGAATTTCTGCATCGCGCTGCAGGGCGTGTTCCCGGCGTTCCCGTGACCATGCACGCCGCGCTTTCCACCGCGCCGTCGCTGGCGTTCCCGCCGCCGCGCGACGGCCATCTGGACCTTCCCGCGCCCCTGGAGGGGCGCGGGATCGGCCTGCGCCCGGCCACCGACGCCGACATCGGCTGGCTGCGCGCGCTGTTCCGGCAGTTGCGCGCGCACGAGTTCGCGCCGATGGGCTGGCCGCCGCAGGCGCTGGCGGCGTTCCTCGACCAGCAGTTCGCGATGCAGCACCTGCACTACACCCGCCATTACGAACGCGGCGAATTCCTGGTGGTCGAGCGCGACGGCGCGCCGGTCGGCCGCCTGTATCTGCAACGCAGCGCGCCGGAGCATCTGTTGATCGACATCACCCTGGCCCCAGGCGCGCGCGGCATCGGCCTGGGCAGCGCGCTGATCCGCTGGGCCCAGGACGAAGCGCACGCGCGCGGGCGCGGCATGCGCCTGCATGTGGAGCACGGCAATCACGGCGCGCGCCGCCTGTACGAACGGCTCGGCTTCGCCGTGGCCGATACCCTGCCGACGCATTCGTTGATGCGCTGGGAAGCGGATATGCGTTGAGCGACGGCGCGGATCGCCCTCGCCGGTCGGTCAGCCCCTGTAGGAGCGGCGCGAGCCGCGACCGCGACAACGCAACGATTGCGCGAGTGTCGGCGTAGTCGCGTTGCCGCGGTCGCGGCTCGCGCCGCTCCTACAAGGGCTGCCGCTACGCCGCGCGCGGACTCAGTTGAACACGGCCTGGTAGAGAAACCCCTCGCGCTCGCGCGCGACCGGGACCAGGAAGATGCCGACCTCGCCGATCGAGCCGTGGCGCATCATGTACATCTGCTGCGGGAACAGGAACGCCGAGCCGTTGCGGAACAGCAGCGAAAACGGCACCCGCGCCGCCATCGGCTGCGGCTGGGTGCTCAGCGCACGCGCCTCGACCAGCACGAACGGCACTTCGCCGTCGTTGATCTGCGCGGCGTAGGTTTCGTTCACGTACGGAGCGAAGTGGTCGAGCGTCAACAGATCCATCGATGCGGGCCTCCCCAAAGCCGAGGCCGCATCGTCCCTGCGACGGCGCGCGGATGCAAGCCCCGGCCGCGGCGGAACGCGTCCGGCCGACCGGCGGCGGCGCGCGCTGGGCCGCCCGATGCGTGAGCGGCGTTGCAGCGATGCGCTGCGACGCGACGCCGGCGGATGGATCGGGCTCCAGCCCGCGCATCGCAAGCGCAACGACGGCGCTCGGCGCGAGGGCTGCGAGCCCGAATCGCAGGCACGCGGCCCGGCATCCCATCGTCCGGCCCCGACCGCCGCGCCGCGCCCAGAGCGGCGCGACGGCCGGAGCCGCCGATGTCGCGGGCGTCCCTGCCCGCTCGGCTTCCATCACTGACGAGGATGAAAGACGTCCTGTTCCTGATGTCGCATCGCGGCGCGGCGCGGGCACCGCGCGAGCTCGGGGATAGTTCGGCCCGTACCGGCCGCGACGGCGCAGATCGATACGTCTGCGCACGCCGCGGCCGGCCGATGCCAGGGGGCTGCCGCCGTCGCCGCGCCCGGCGACGACTGCGCGCGCGCCCGGCCGGGCCGTCACCACGACGAGACGGCCGGCGGAGCCTCC
>NZ_LXSD01000038.1:0-590 GCF_017168095.1 Lysobacter enzymogenes
CGGCTCCGGCCGCGGCCGCCTGCGCGAACGCCGCCGGCCAGGCGCCGCCCGCGGCCCAGGCGGCCAGCGGCAGGCTCAGTCCGGCCTTGATCAGTTCGCGTCGGTGCAAGCAAGTCCCCTGTCGATGGCGATGCATGGATGGCGTGCGGATGGGTTCGCACATAAACGGGGCGATTGTAGGGACAGGCTTGTTAACGAAGCGGAAGCTGCGCGATCGCCGACGATGCCGCGCCGCGCTTGACGGATCGCGGCAAAACCGGCGCCCGCGCGGTGTTTCGTGACGCCGCCCGGATGAAATCGATTTCGGAAAACGGTTACCCGGATCGAGTCACGCGCACGTCATGCGCCGGCAACGGCGGGGACACGGCCCAAGCCCAGGATTGCGCAAACCCGGAGCCGCGCCATGCGCTACGCGATCGTCACCGAGACCTATCCGCCGGAGATCAACGGCGTCGCCCTGACCGTGCGCGGTCTGGAGCAGGGTCTGCGCGCCCGCGGCCACGAGGTCGGCGTGGTGCGCCCGCGCCAGGCCGCCGACGGCCGGGGCGACGGCGCCGCGCACGAACTGCTGGTGCGCGGCCTGCCCCTGC
>NZ_LXSD01000039.1:0-19459 GCF_017168095.1 Lysobacter enzymogenes
CCGGCCGCCGTCGCCGCGCCCGCGCGTGCCGGCGGCCTGCGTGCGCGCGTGCTGCAGGAGTTGCTGGCGGTGCTGCAGATCGACGCTGCCGAGTTCGACCCCGCCACGCCCTTCACCGACTACGGCCTGGATTCGATGCTGGCGGTGCAATGGGTCGAACGCTTGAACCAGTCGCTGCAGCTCGAACTCACCACCACCAGCCCGTTCGACTATCCGACCCTGGACGAACTGATGCAGTACATCGCCCAGACCCACGGCGAAGACGACGCTGGCGCGGCGGAGCAGGGCGTCGCTGCGCCGGCGCCGGCGACGCCGCCGAAACGCCGCGAGCAGCCGATGAGCTACACGCTGTGAGCCGCGTCCGCATGCGCATCGCCGACTGCGCCGCGCATGCGGGCGCGCCGATGGACGCCGTCGCGCGGCGGCCACTACTATGGGTGCGCAACAGTCGTGCCTGCCCCTGCAAGCGCGGGACGCGTCCCGCCGAGAGTTCGAGGTAACGATGTCCGGCTCAGAAACCCCGCACGAATCCGTGTCCGAATCCGCGTCCGGCGCCGCCGATGCGCCGCAGGATTTCATCGTCCTGATCAACGACGAGGAGCAGTACTCGCTGTGGTCCGCGTCGATCGCGATCCCCGCGGGCTGGCGCACGGCCTACGGCCCGGCCGCCAAGCAGGCCTGCCTGGATTACGTGGACGAGGTCTGGAAAGACCTCACTCCGCGCAGCGTCCGGCTGCGCCTGCAGGAAGCCGCCGACCGCGCCCGGAACGGCGGATGAGCGACGCGTCGGTGCGCATCGACGTCGCCGGCGGACTGGCCTTGCACGCGCGCCTGTGGGGCGGGCGTTCGCCGCAGTTCCTGCTCGTGCACGGCTTCAGCCACGGCGCTTTCGTCTGGCGCGCGCTGGCGGCGGCCATGCCCGAGTACCGCCTGGCCGCGCTGGACCTGCGCGGCCACGGCGACTCCAGCCACGATCCGCAGCGGCGTTATTCGATCCACGACCACGTCGACGACCTGGTCGCCGCCGCGCGCGCGCTGGACCTGCGCGACTACGTCCTGGTCGGCCATTCGCTCGGCGCCTCGGTCGCGGCGCTGGCCGCGCAACGGCTGCCGCGGCCGCCGCGGGCGCTGGTGCTGGTCGACGGCGGGCCGGGCCTGAGTCCGCAGGCTTCGGCGCACATCCGCGAGGAATTCCTGCGCCTGAAGTTCCGTTACCGCTCGCCGGACGAATACCTGCAGCGCCTGTGCGCGTCGATGCCGCTGGCCTCGACATCGTTGCTGCAGGCGATGGCCGTCGATTCGCTGCAACGCCTCGGCGCCGACGAGTATCGGCTCAAGGCCGACCGCGCGCTCGGCTATCAGGTGCATGCGCCCTCGATCGACGACGAACTGTGGCAGGCCCTGGGCCGCCGCCCGGCGCCGCTGCTGCTGATCCGCGGCGCGGTCTCGGCGCTGTGCAACAAGCGCTGGTGCGACGAGTTCGCCGCGCGCGTGCCGCAGGCGGCGATCGAAACGGTGGCGCGCGCCGGGCATGCGGTCATGCTCGACAACCCCGCGCGCTTCAGCGAATTGCTGCGCCGGTACGCGGCGCAATGGCTCGCCGCGCGGCCCGCACCCATCCTCCACGCCGACCCGGTGTCCTGAACGATGCTCTGGCATGCCGTCATCACCCGTTTCAGCTATCGCCACACCACCACGGCCGCCGGCCTCGACGGCGTCCTGGTCTCGCTGCTGCGCCGCGATCCGCTGCAGCCCGAACGCCTGGCGTTCCGCTTCTCGCTGTTCGAGCTGACCTGCCTGCCGTCGCTGCTGGGGCAGAGCGAACAGAACTTCGACTGGTTCATCGTCATCGACCGCGATCTGCCGCCGGTCTGGCGCGAGCGCCTGCAGGCGCTGGTCGCGGGCCGGGCGCGCACCCATCTGTACGAATACGACCCCGCCCGCGATCTCACCTCGACCGAGTGGCTGCAGCCTTACGCGCCGCCCGCAACCACCCGTCTGCTGACCACGCTGCTCGACGACGACGACGCGCTGCCGGCGGACTTCGTCGAACAGATGCAGCGCACCGTCGCCGCGCGCGAAGCCGAACTGGCGCCGATCGCGACCCTGGCCAGCCGCAAGAGCCAGCAATGGGAACTGGTGCGCAGCCGGCGCGCGCCGCTGGGCTATCGCTGCGCCTGGCATCGCGGCGGCTGGGTGCTCTCGACCGGGCTGTCGCTGCTGTGCCGCTGGCCGCAGCACCGGCTCACGGTGCTGGCGATCCACCACCAGGTCGCCGACCTGTGGTTCCTGCCCGAGCGCGGCGCGGCGCTGATGCAATTGCTGCAAGAGCGCTGGTCGCTCGACGACGCCCGCGCGGTCCAGGCCACCGAGTTCATCGCCGGACGCATCGACGACTTCCAGCGCCGCGCCCAGGCCTGCCTGGACGCCGGCGAGGACGCGCGCGCGGACGATGCGGTGCGCTTCGTCGATCTCAGCGACGCGGTCGAGGCCTTCGTGGTCAGCAACCATTTCGGCAACGATCAGGTGCTGCGCCTGTTCGAACCCAAGCCCGATCGTCTGGCGGTGGCCGGCGCCGGCGATTTCCCGAACGTACCGCTGGACCTGGCCGGTTTCCGCGGCAATCCGCGCGCGTTCGGCAAGCGCCCGCGGGTCTATCGCGATCTGGTCCGCGAGCTGTGGCAGCGGCCGATGCCGCTGTGGCCGCGCCTGCGCACGATCGCCTGGGCCAGCTGGCGTTTCGCCCGGGCCTGAGGTCGCCGATGAGCGTCGATGGGAGCACACCGATGAGAGCACACCGATGAGAGCGGGGAGAATCCGGTGCTGGCGATGATCTTTCCGGGGCAGGGCGCCCAGAAAGCCGGGATGGGCGGCGAGCTGTTCGATCTGGCCGATTACGCGGCGATCGAAGCGCAGGTCGATGCGCTGCTCGGCTATTCGCTGCGCCAGCTGTGCCTGCACGACGCGGCCCGGCTCGCCGATACCCGCTATACCCAGCCGTGCCTGTACATGGTCAACGCGCTGCACGGCCTGCGCGCGCGGCGCGAGGGCGCGGCGCCGGACTGCTACGCCGGCCACAGCCTGGGCGAGTACAACGCCCTGCACGCCGCCGGCGCGTTCGACCTGCTGACCGGCCTGCGCCTGGTGCAAAAGCGCGGCGAACTGATGGCGCAGGCGCGCGGCGGAGCGATGGCGGCTGTGCTCGGGCTCGAGTCCGGACGCATCGCCGAGACCCTGCTCGCGCACGGCCTGGACGCGGTCGACATCGGCAACTACAACGCGCCGACCCAGACCGTGGTGTCCGGACCGCCGCAGGAGATCGACCGCGCGACCCGGCTGTTCGAGGCCGCCGGCGCCACCTGCGTGCGGCTCGCGGTCGGCGGCGCGTTCCATTCGCGGCTGATGCGCGAGGCCGCGCTGGACTATGCGCGGTTCCTCGACTGCGTCGAATTCGGCCGTCTGCAGCGCCCGGTGGTGTCCAACGTCACCGGCGCCTTCTACCCCGCGCAGGCGCCCGCCGCGGTGATCGCCTCGCTGCTGGTGCGCCAGATCGTGCGCCCGGTGCTGTGGGTGAAATGCGTGCGCAGCCTGCTCGACGCGGGCGCGGACACCTTCCTCGAAGCCGGACCGGGCAACGTGCTGACCCGACTGGTCGCGCAGATCCGCGCGGCCGATGCGGCGCCCGCGCCGGCGCACTGACTCCATGGACTTAGAACCGATGCGCAGCGATTCCGCCGCCGGCAATGCCGTCATCCTGATGTACCACCGCATCGCCGACGCCGGCACCGAGCTGTGCGTGTCGCCGGCCGAGTTCCGCGAGCAGATGGCGGCGCTGCGCGCGCAAGGCTGCCGGGTGATGCCGCTGCTGGAGCTGGCGCAGGCGCTGGCGCGCGGCGACGCGCCCGAACGCAGCGTGGCGATCACGCTCGACGACGGCTATCTCGACGCGCTGACCGAGGCCGCGCCGATCCTGCGCGAATTCGATTATCCGGCGACCTTCTTCATCGTCACCTCGACCCTGGACGGGCCGGGCGAGTTCTGGTGGGAAAGCCTGCAGCGCGTGGCCGACCACCAGGCCTTGCCGGCGATGCTCGACGTCGCCCTGGGCGAGGGCGCCGCGCCGATGCCGCTGGACACGCCCGAACGCCGGCGCGCGGCCTTCGACGCGGTGCGGCGCGGGTTCTATCCGCTGAGCGCGCAGCAGCGGCGCGAGCGCATCGCCGAACTGCTGCGCTGGAGCGGGCTGGCCGCGCCCGGCGAGGCCGGGCAGGTGCGGGCGATGACGGCCGAGGAATTGCGCCGGCTCGACGCCATGCCCGGCATGGAACTGGGCGCGCACAGCGAAAACCACCTGCTGCTGCCGGCGCATCCGCGCGCGGTCAAGGAACACGAGATGCTCGAATGCCGGCGCAAGCTGGAAACCCTGCTCGGCCGCGAGGTGCTCAGCTTCTGCTATCCGTACGGCGCCTTCGACGAGGACGCCGTGCAGGTCGCCGAGCGCGCCGGCTTCGCCGCGGCGGTCACCACCGGCAACCAGCCGGCCTCGCCGTTGAGCCACCGGCTGGTGCTGCCGCGGCTGGCGGTGCACGCCGGCGACGACCTCGGCGCGCGCCTGCGCGATGCGTTCGCGGCGCAGGCCCAGCCGCACCATTACGACCGCAGCTTCGCATGAGGACGCACGCATGAGCCTGGTGTCGGCGCGCGACCTGCGCAAGTCCTACGGCCTCGGCGCGAACAGCGTCGAGGTCCTGCACGGGGTCGACCTGGACGTGGCCGAAGGCGAGTTCGTCGCCTTGATGGGGCCGTCGGGCTCGGGCAAGTCGACCCTGCTGAACCTGATCGCCGGCCTCGACCGGCCGAGCTCGGGCGAGCTGACCGTGGCCGATGCGCGCCTGGCGACGATGGGCGCGGCCGATCTGGCGCGCTGGCGCGGCCGCCACATCGGCTTCGTGTTCCAGCTCTACCACCTGATGCCGACCCTGACCGCGGCGCAGAACGTCGAGGTGCCGCTGCTGCTGAGCGGGCTCGACCGCGCGCGGCGCCAGCGCCAGGTGCGCATCGCGCTCGACGTGGTCGGCCTGTCGCACCGCAACGACCACAAGCCGGCCCAGCTCTCCGGCGGCCAGCAGCAGCGCGTGGCGATCGCCCGCGCCATCGTCACCGACGCGCCGCTGCTGGTCTGCGACGAGCCCACCGGCGATCTCGACCGCGCCAGCGCCGACGAGGTGCTCGACCTGCTCGGCGCGTTCAACCGCGATCACGGCAAGACCATCGTGATGGTCACCCACGACCCGGCCGCGGCCGCGCGCGCCACGCGCCGGCTGCATCTGGACAAGGGGCGCGTGGTCGACGCCCCGCAGGTTCACTGAGGCCGCCCGTGCGCTATTCCTTTCTCGGCAACACCGGCCTCAAAGTCTCGCAGCTGTGCCTGGGGGCGACCGAATTCGGCGGCAACACGCCGGCCGAGGAAGCGCGCCGGATCTGGAGCCGCTGCCTCGACGCCGGCGTCAACTTCGTCGATACCGCGGATGTCTGCGCGCACAGCGAAACCCTGCTCGCCGAACTGATGCGCGGGCGCCGCCAGTCGCTGGTGCTGTCGACCAAGGTGTTCCGCCCGACCGGCCCCGGACCGAACGACGCCGGGCTGTCGCGCAAGCACATCGTGCAGGCCTGCGAGGCCTCGCTGCGCCGGCTCGGCACCGACTACATCGACCTGTACCTGGCCCATTCCGACGATTTCCTCACTCCGCTGGAGGAAACCCTGGGCGCGTTCGACCAACTCGTGCGCCAGGGCAAGGTGCTGTACATCGGCGCCTCGAACCATTGCGCGTGGCGGCTCAACGAAGCGCTGTGGACCGCGCTCGACCGCGGCTTCGCCCGCTACTGCTGCGCGCAGGCGCTGTACAACCTGCGCGAACGCGAGATCGAGGCCGAGCTGCTGCCGATGTGCGAACACAAGGGCCTGGGCCTGATCGCCTGGAGCCCGCTGGCGCGCGGCGCGTTGACCGATGCCAAGGCCGGCACCGGCGCGGGCGCTCAGGCCGGTGTTTCGGCCGACACCGCCGCGACTCATGCGCGCATCGACGCGGCGCTGGCGCAGATCGCCGCGCAGTTGCAGCGGCCGCGATCGCAGGTGGCGCTGCGCTGGGTGCTCGACCGCCCCGGCGTGGCCGCGGCGGCGATGGGCGCCTCGACCCTGGCCCAGGCCGAGGAAAACCTCGGCGTCGCCGATCTTGAGCTGGACCCGGCGCAGAGGGCGGCGCTGGACCAGGCCGGCGCCCCGCGCCTGCCGTATCCGGCGCTGCTGGAGCCGCTGGCGCGCGCGTTGCGAAGTAGCGGCTGACACGCAGGCAGAGCAGGGGGCCGCCGAGACGGCCCGTTCCACGACGGCACTCACGGAGCAGATGCGCGACCCATGAATCACTTGCTGCTGATCTGGAAAGGCCTGTGGCGCAAGCCCGTGCGCACCGCACTGACCTACGCCTCGATGACCGTGGCGTTCCTGCTGTTCGGGCTGCTCAACGGCATCAACCAGGGCCTGGACCACGTCAGCGAACGCTTCCATCTGGACCGCCTGTACGTGATGAACCGGATCAGCATGTACCACCCGCTGATCCTGCCGTTCGCCCAGCAGGTGGAGAAGATCCCCGGGGTCGAGGACATCGCCTACTGGGCCTACTTCGTCGGCTATTACCAGCGCCCGACCGTGCAGCTGCCGATCGTCGCCGCCGACGTGAAGCGCATGTTCCGCATGTATCCCGAGCTGCGCCTGCCGCGCGACCAGCTGCAGGCGATGGAGGTGGTCAAGTCCGGCGCGGTGATCAGCAAGAGCCTGGCCCGGCGCTTCGGCTGGAAGATCGGCGACCGCGTGCCGATCAAGTCGGCGATCTGGCCGCGCAAGGACGGCAGCGACATCTGGAACTTCGACATCGTCGGCATCTACGAGCCGGCCGAGGCCTCGCCGGCGCTCAACGATCTGTTCTTCGTCAACCTCGACCAGTTCGACGAAGCGCGCGCGTTCGGCGCCGGCCAGGTGCACCTGATGATCGTGCGGATCAAGGACCAGGCGCGCAGCGGCGCGATCGCCCGGCAGATCGACGAGATGGCCGAGAACTCGCCGCTGCAGACCCGCACCCGCAGCGAGAACGCCTATGCCGCGGTGCAGTGGCGGCAGATCAACGATCTGCGCTTGGTCGGCAATTTCATCATCGGCGCGGTGCTGTTCACCCTGCTGGTGGTCAGCGCCAGCACCATGATGCAGTCGGTGCGCCAGCGCTTCGCCGAACTGGCGGTGCTGATGACCCTCGGCTTCACTCCGCTGCGCATCGCCGGCCTGATCCTCGGCGAGGCCGTGCTGCTGAGCCTGCTCGCCGCGGCGAGCGGCTTGGCCCTAGCCGCGCTGGCGTTCCCGAGCGTGGCCGAATTGTTCGGCGCGATGCGCATGCAGCCGGGCGTGTTCGCCGGCGGGCTGGCGATCGCGCTGGGCATCGCCGCGGTCAGCGCGCTGTTGCCGATCGTGCGGGCGATGCGCCTGAGCCTCGCCGCCGCGCTGTCCGGACGCTAGGAGGCCCGGCCATGTCCATGCTCAGACTGATCGCCTCGACCGCGCTGATGAACTTGCAGGGCCTGCCGCGCCGGCGCCTCAACGCACTGGTGATGATCGTCAGCATCGCCGGCGCGGTGGCGGTGTTCTGCGGAGTGCTGGCGATGAACGCCGGCCTCGACGGCGCGATGCGCGACGCCGGCCGGCCCGACCGCGCCCTGGTGCTGCGCGCCGGCTCGACCGTGGAAATCGCCAGCGCGATCTCGCTCGACGACCTGCGCGCGATCCGCAACTCGACCCAGGTGCGCAAGGCCGCCGACGGCACCTTGCTGATCACCGCCGAAGCGGTCGGCCCGATCACCCTGGTGGAGAAGGCCGGCGGCCTGGAGGTCAACGGCACCATCCGCGGGGTCGGCCCGGAGATCCTCGCGGTGCGCCCGGAGATCCACCTGGTCGCCGGACGCATGTTCGAGCCCGGCAAGTTCGAGGTGGTGGTGGGACGCCAGGCGCTGGAGCAGTTCCGCGGCCTCGGCCTCGGCGGCCAGGTCGCGGCCTACGGCGCCCAGTGGAAGATCGTCGGCGTGTTCGCCGCCCAGGGCAGCATGCGCGAGTCCGAATTGATGGCCGACGCCACCGTGGTCATGGACGTCAGCCACCGGCCGATGTTCCAGAACGTCACCGCGGTGCTGCCCGATGCCGCCGCCGTGGCCGGGTTCAAGCAGGCCATCGCCGCCAATCCCAGCATCGCCATGGACGTGTTCAGCGAGCCGGAGTTCCTGCAGCGCGAATCGCAGAACCTCAACAGCCTGCTCGGCTTCATGGCCTATGTGATGGGCGGGATCATGGCCCTGGGCGCGATGTTCGTTGCGATCAACGCCATGTACTCCAGCATCGACGACCGCCGCCGCGAGATCGCCACCTTGCGCGCGCTGGGGTTTCCGCCGCTGGTGGTGGTGAGCTCGATCGTGCTCGAATCGATGCTGCTGGCGCTGCTCGGCGGCGCGCTCGGCGCGGCGCTGGCGGCGCTGGTCGCCGGCGGACGCACGGTCAGCACCGCGGTCGGCGCGGATCTGCGCCAGTTGGTGTTCGACGTGTCGATGACTCCGCCGGTGGTGCTGCAGGGCATGGCCGCGGCGCTGGCGATCGGCGCGCTCGGCGGGCTGATTCCGGCGCTGCGCGCGGTGCGCAGCCAGGTGGTCGACGACTTGCGCGCCATATGACCGCGATCCGACCGCGATCCGGGCGCGCGCCGCCCGCCGCGGATCCCAATCTTTTCCATCCAGAACCAAGCAACGAGGGACGAACATGGCAGCGAAGGAAATCGCAAGAATCTCCAGGCCCGACCCTGAGCGGTTCCTGCGCGACTACGTGCGCACGCGCACGCCGGTCATCATCACCGACCTGTTCGCGGGCCAGCCGATCGACGCGATCCGCACGATCGAGGACGCCAGCGCCGCGTTCGGCAACGTGCCGATGCACGTGCAGACCGAGTACGCCGTCGCCGCCAGCGCGCCGGAGAGCGCGGTCGAGACGACCATGACCTTCGACGAATACTGGGCGCACGTGCGCGCCCATCCGGACACCGCGCTGCTGTGCACCGAGTACGAAATCCCGGCCAACATCATGCGGATGTTCCGCCTGCCGGATTTCTGCCTCGCCGACGACCTGGACCGGCCCGAAGTGCTGGACATGCCGCGCAAGTACGGCGACCACGACCTGTGCTCGAACATCTTCGTCGCCAACGCCGGCAACCGCGCCCATCTGCATTTCGACGGCGACCATCGCCAGGTGCTGCTGCACCAGATGTTCGGACGCAAGCAGGTGCTGCTGTTCCAGCCCGAGGCCTGCGTCGACCTGCGCACCACCTCGGGCGCGCCGTGGTCGTCGGGCGTCTACCTGGAGCGCATGTCGACCGCCGAGCAACTGGACTTCATCGCCGAAGTCGGCGGCTACCACGCGGTATTGGAGCCCGGCGAGACGATCTACATGCCGGCGCTGATCTGGCATTACCTGGGCTACATCGACGATGCGATGTCGTTCAACCTGCGCTTCAAGCGCAACCGCTACGGGCGGTTCCTGTGCGTGGACAACATCCACCGCGACTCCTACGTGCAGAACCTGGGCTCGCACCTGGCCAGCGACGGCGACAACCCGGCCCTGACCGAGGCGATGCCGCAGATCGAGGCCGAGTACCTGCGCCCGGCGGCGAGCCTGCGCGACAAGGTCAGCGGCATGCGCGCCGCGCTGCGCCGCGCCTGCGAACAGGCCTTGCCGCAGACCGAGCCCGCGCGCTTCTGCCCGCCCCAGCTCGAGCAGCAGGAGCTGGACAAGATCATCGCCGACATCGGCCAGACCGCGCGCTACCTCGACCCCGAGCTGACCGCCAAGTCGCGCCCGACCGGGCCGATCAGCCCGGTGCAGAAGCAGACCATCCGCAACACCGCCGCGCGCCTGGGCTATTCCGACGAACTGCTCGAACACCTGCTGTGGAACCGGCTCGGCAAATCCGACCTGGACGCGCTGAGCAAGACCGAGGCGGTGCAGTTCATGGTCTACATGCGATCGCCCGGCGGCGCCTTGCGCTGACCGCGCCGCCGCGCCCTCATCCACCGAACCCTCCAAACATCCATGCGAGCCGACATGCGAGCCGATATCCAGAGCGTGCTGAAGACCTGGGAACGCGAGAACGAAACCACCCTGGAAGTGTTCGCGACGGTGCCGGAAGGGCATAACGAACAGACCGTGGTGCCGGACAAGGGCTGGACCCTGGCCGGCCTGGTCTGGCACATCTGCATCAGCGAACGCTGGTTCTGCGCCGACGTGATGGGCGCCACCCCCGAAGGCGACAACCCGGTGCCGTCCGACGCCTGGCCGGACACGGTGGCGGGCATGACCGCCGCGTTCCGCCGCTCGCACGCCGCGCTGGTGCAGGCGGTGGCGTCCAAGGACGAGGCCTGGATCGACGAAGCCATCGATTTCTACGGCAATCCGTGGACGCGCATGGAACTGCTGAACCTGATGCTGCGCCACGAGGCGCACCATCGCGGCCAGCTGAGCATCCTGATGATGGTCGCCGGCGGACAGCCGCCGACGATCTACGGCGCGCCGGGCATCAATCTGGAAGACGCGCTGTAAGACGGCGCGCTTCGGTCGCGGCGGCGCCGGCCGCAAACGACGCGGCCGCACGAGGCGGCCGGTCGCAGATCGCTTGGGTCGAAGACCACGCCCGACGCGCTCAGGCGTTGGGCTTGGCGTTCGGCCGCGAGTCCGGATAGCCCTCGGTGTTGTCCAGCGACCAGCGCATGTTGCGGGCGAAGCCGCCGTAGCTGTTGACCCAGCCGTTGGTGAAGTCGTGCACGCTGAACTCCGGCCGCTCGGGCACCTCGTCGCTGATGAAGGTGCCGGCCGGCGGGCCGATCCGCGCCACCAGCGACTCGATCAGCTGCGGATCGAAACGGTAGAAACGCGCCGCGTTCTCGCCGACCATCTGCCGCCGCTCCCGATCGTCCACGGTCGCGAAGGCCTGGCGGATCTCCTGCCACGAATGCGGCCAGCCGCCTTCCACGTGCGGATAGTCGGCGCCCCACATCACCGTCTCGAAGCCGAGCCGGCGCGCCTGCTGGATCTCGTCGAAGGTCGCGGCGGTGGCCGCGGCGGCGCAGTTGCGCGCCCAGGCGTCCTTGGGCGACAGCGACAGCCAGCGCTTGGGCGGCTGGCCCATGCGCAGCCAGTCGTTGTGATAGACGTGCTCGAGCAGGTCGATGAAGTTGGGCAGCCAGTCGATGCCGACTTCGGTGTAGACGAAGCGCAGGTTCGGATGGCGCACGAACACGCCGCCGAGCATCAGCTGGGCCAGCACGCGGCGGCGGAAGAAGCCCAGTTCGAGGATCGCCAGGGTCTGCGAGGCGATGCTCTGGCCGTAGATCTTCGGCGGATCGCCGCCGTGCGAGTGCACCGCCATGCCCAGTTCGGCGCAGACCGCCCACAGCGGATCGAACACGGCCTCGTGGTAGGGCGGGTAGGTCTCGTCCGGCGGCGGCAGCACGATGCCGCGCAGGCCGGCCGAATAGGCCCAGCGCACGTCGGCCACCGCCTGCCAGATGTCGAACGGCATGATCATCGCCACGCCCTGCAGGCGCCCGCCGCTGGCGCCGCAGAACTCGGCCAGCCAGCGGTTGTGCGCGCGCGCGCCGGCCGCGCGCAGCTCCGGATCGCGGATCGGCACCGGATGCTCGCCGAAGAAACCGCCGAACGGGAACGAATTGAAGCCCTGGCCGTCGGGGAACAGCACCTCGCCGATCACCCCTTCGGCGTCGAGTTCCCTGAGCCGCACGTCCAGGTCCCAGGCGCCGCGGATGCGCTCCTGCATCTCGTGGTTGTCCGGATCGGAATAGCGGTGCATGTGCGCCTCGTACATCAACGGCGTCTTGGTCGCGTTCTTGCCCGCGTTGAGGAAACCCTTGCGCAACGCCGCGAGTTGTTCGATCTCGTCGTCGAACGCGGCGTGGTATTTGCGCTCCAGGTAATCGCGGTACTGCGCGGTCGGCAGGCCGGCGTGGCCGTCGACGGAAATCAAGGTGTATGGCTTCATTGCGGTCACTCTCCTGAAAACTGCATTGGGTCGCGGGGCGGCGCGGCCGCGCGGTTCATTCCACGCGCATGCCATCGATCGCGGCGTAGCCGCCGCCCTGGTACTTCGGTTGCGGCCCCAGGTCCGCGGGCACGGGGTAGGGGATGAAGGTGTTGTAGGTCAGCCGGGCGTTGCGGGTCGACAGCGCCTGCGGCGGCGAGGTGTCGACGATGGAATGGAACTGCCACGTCGGGTAGGCGACCATGCGGTTGAAGCGCGCCGGCACGAACTTGAGCAGGCTCCACTGATGGTCCTCTTCCAGCGAGAACAGGCGCCGGGTCGAGGACGGGTTCTCCAGGATCTGCTTCTGCGCGTCGGCCATGCTGGCCGCGCGCAGACGCAGGCTGGCCTTGCGGAACGGATCGATGAAGTTGAGCCCGAACAGGTGCTCGATCTGCGCGGCCTGCAGCAGGTCGCCGAGGAAGAACGTCTTCAGGTCGGTCGGCCGGTGCTTCCAGAACGCGGTGCCGCGGTCGACGCCGGAGCGCTCGTCGTGCTCGAACAGATAGGTGACCACCGCGATCCACGAGAACGTGTCCACGTGCTGGTCGATGTAGCCGTTGCGGCGCGCCACCTCGTGGTCCATGCCGAACACCGAGAAGGTCGAATGCGGCTTGAGGTCGGTCACCCGCAGCGGCGGCGGCCAGCCGCGCGACCACAGCCGGTCGAGGAACAGCTTGGCCAGGTCCTGGATCAGGCGCTTTTCGCCCGACATCTGCGCGGTCGCCTGCCAGCCGGGGTAGTACTCGTTGGGGCCGGGCAGGTGGAAGCGCGAATTCCACGCGGCGGCGCGCGCGCGGTGCGGATCCTCGAGCGCGTCGTCGATCACCAGCATCGGCAGCCCGCCCGGGCCTTCGAGTTCGTGCCAGGCGTAACGCGCGTTCGGGTTCAGCGCGACGTCGTCGGCGAGGGTCGGTTGCGGCGGGGACGCGATCAAGGACATGCCCTCTCCAGGGTCGGCTCAATGGGATTGGGTTGCGCGGCTTGCGGCCGCATGACCAGGCAGCGTTCCGCCCAGAGTTCTTCCATCGCCGGCATCACCTGCTCGAGCGGCAGTCCGGCCTGGCGCGCGAGTTCGGCGATCGGCGCCTCGCCGGCGCGCTTGAGCAGGCCGAAGATCGGGCCGGACAGGGTCTTGCGGGCCTCGCCGTTCCACACCGCGCGGCGCAGTTCGAACAGGTCGCGCACTTCGCCGTCGGCGTCGCGCTGGCGGCGCTCGTGCAGGCGCACATGGTTGGGCAGCTGCGGCACCAGCGCCGCGCGCGGCGCGCCGTCCTTCTTGGTCAGCACGAAATCGCCGACCACCAGCGCCTGCAGCCCGGTGGTCAGGAAGCAGGCGAGCGCGTCCTCGATCGAATCGACGATCGGTTCGACGTTGTTGTTGAACGAGGTGTTGAGCAGCACCGGCACGCCGGTGCGGCGGCGGAACGCGTCGATCACCCGCCAGAAGCGCGGGCTCTCGTCGCGCGAGACGGTCTGCACCCGCGCGGTGCCGTCGACGTGGGTGACCGCGCCGAGCAGGTCGCGCTTGTCCGGCTGCACGTTCAGCACGAAGGTCATGAACGGGAACCGGGTCGCGCCGGCGGGCAGTTCGAAATACTCCGCGGCCTGCTCCTCGAGCACCGCCGGCGCGAACGGCCGGAACGACTCGCGGGTCTTGACCATCCGGTTGATCAGCCCCTTGTACTCGGCCGGACGCGGATCGGCGAGGATGCTGCGGTTGCCGAGCGCGCGCGGGCCGAACTCCGAGCGGCCCTGGACCCAGCCGATCACCTTGCCGGCGGCGATCAGCTCGGCCGCGGTTTCCTCGACCTCGGCGCTGTGCGCGATGTCGACGAAGTCCGACCACGCGCGCAGCCGGCGCTCCACCGACGCCGGCTCGCCGATCGCGCTGCCCCAATAGACGTTGCGCAACCGCCGCGGCTGGTGCCGGGCTTGCTCGCGGTGCACGCTCAGCGCGGCGCCGAGCGCGTTGCCGCCGTCGTGCGCGGCCGGGTGCACGAACACCTGCTCGAACAGACCCGAACGCAGGATGTTGCCGTTCATGGTGCAGTTGTGGGCGACCCCGCCGCCGAGGCACAGCTTGCTCAGCCCGGTGGTTTGGCGGAAATAGGTCAGCGCATGGAACACCGCGCGCTCCAGGGTCTGCTGCAGCGCGGCGGCGAAGTCCTTGTGGATCTGCTCGATCGGATCGCCCTTGCGCCGCGGCATCAGCTGCGCATACATGCCGTCGAGCAGATCCATGCGCAGACGCCAGCGGCCTTGCGGCAGCAGTTCGCACATCGCCTCGAACGGCGCGCGGAAACGCTCGGGATCGCCGTAAGGCGCCAGCCCCATGACCTTGTATTCGTCGAACAGGCGGTAGCCGAGGAAGCCGATCGCCTGCATGTAGAAGTGCCCCAGCGATTCGGGGATCGGAACCCGCTGCAGCAGTTCCAGTCCGGCGGCGCTGCCTTTCAGGGTCAGGCCGGACTCGCTGTCGCCCTGGCCGTCGATGGTCATGACCAGGGCCTGGTCGAAGCCCGACATCTCGAAGGTCGCGGTGGCGTGGGCGATGTGGTGGGGGACGAAACGGATCTTCTCGCGCGGCACGTCGGCGCCGAGGTAGCGCCGCCACTGCGCGCGCAGCGCATCGGCGACGTCGAGCGGATGGGTCGCCGACGGATCGGCCAGATACAGCCGGCGCAGCAGCCGGTCGGCCGAGCCGGCCTGGAAGGGAACCGCGATGCGGTCGATGTCGGCCAGCCCGACTCCGGCCTGCTCCATCACGAAACGCGCCGCGCGCAACGGCGCGGCGTAGGAATGCTTGATCCGGTTGAGCCGCTCCTCCTCGATCGCCGCGACCACTTCGCCGTCCTTGAGCAGCACCGCGGCGCCGTCGTGGGTCTGGGTCGGCGAATCGGTTTCGAACTCGGTGCCGGGGCCGCCGTAAAAACCAAGTATCAACATGTGCCGATTCCGTTTCCTTGCTTGAGACGCGACCGAAGCTGGGAATTGCGCGGTATTGCGGCGGCGGGATGCGCGGTGCGCCGCGCGGCGACGCCGTCAGGCCGGCGAGGGCGGGGCGCTGCGATCGCGCGGCTGCGGTTTCTGGCTCCACCACCACGCCACCACCGGCGCCGAACTCCACAGGGTGGCGAACGGCACCGCGCTGGACAGCGCCGGCGGATTGACCCGCGCGATCATCCACACCACGGCGACGGCGAACGCCGGCGAAAACCACATCATCCGCAGGTACTGGCCCAGACCCGGATCGCGCCGCGCGGCCATCACGCTCGATGCGGTCCACTCCAGCAGCTTGCGCCGCGAGATCCACATGCGAAAGCTCGCGCGCGCGGCGGCGTCGAACGCGGTCTGGGCCTGATCGACCCCGAAGATGAAGCTCGCCGAGCGCAGCGACAGCCACGACCACAGGCCGCGCACGACCGAACGCAGGCTGCCGGCCAGCAGATTGCGCGCCAGGCCGATCGCCAGCCCGATCGCCGCCGGCACCCAGGCGATCGCCAGCAGGTTCAGCGTCCACAGCCCGGGCTCGGCCGACACGGCCCAGCCGAGCACGAAGCACAGCAGCGAGGCGATCGGCAGGACCATCCGCAGCGCGTTGTGGAAGATCTTCCAGCGCCCGAACAGCGACAAGGTGTTGCGCTCGCGCACGCCGGCGGCGGTGCGCACCGTCGGCAACAGCCACGGCAGCAACTGCCAGTCGCCGCGCATCCAGCGATGGCTGCGGCGCATGGCGGCGTAGAAGGTGGGCACGAAGTTCTCGCGCAGCACCACGTCGCTGACCACGCCGGCGCGGACCATGCCGCCCTCGAGCACGTCGTGGCTGAGGATGGTGTTCTCGGGGATGCGGCCGTGGGTCAGACGGTGGAACATGGCCACGTCGTAAATGCCCTTGCCGCCGTAGGCGGCCTGGCCGAACAGGTCCTGGTCGATGTGCACCGCGGGCTTGTCGGCGCGGAAATCCTTGCTGGTTTCGATCTCGACCATTGCGTGGATCATCAGCTCCAGGCGGCTGGGCGCGGCGTCCTGGGACAGCGCGATCGTCGCGCGCGGCTGCAGCACCACGTAACCGGCTTCGACCTCGCGGCCATCGGCGCCGGTCGTCGCGCGATTGAGCGGATGCGCAATGGCCGCGGCCAGTTCCGCCACCGCGCCGGCGGTGAGCTCGTCGTTGTCCTCGTCGAGCACGACCACGTAACGGGTTCCGGCGACCCTGGCCAGATCGCCGTGCGCGGCCTGGAACGGCGACGGCCCGCCGAGCAGGTAGGCGTTGAGCTCCTCCACCTTGCCGCGCTTGCGCTCCCAGCCGATCCACAGGTTCTCGCTGGCGTTCCAGCGCCGCGGCCGGTGCAGCAGGACGAAGCCGCCGCCATAGCGCTCATTGAGCAGCGAGATCTGCGCGCAGGCCGCCTGCAGCAGCGTTTCGTCGTCGTCGCGGTGCTGGGTCGGCGCGTCGACGAAATCCGACAGCAACGCATAACCCGCGCCGGCAGCGCGGTTGGCCAGATACAGCCGCTCCAGCGTGCGCGCCAGCTTGTCCGCGCCGTCGGCCGAGGTCAGCAGGCAAGGCACCGCGACCAGGGTCTTGGCCGAGTCCGGAATGCCGGCGCTGAAATCCATGCGCGGCATCCGCCGCGGCAGCAGCAGCTGCGGCAGATGCAGGTTGATCCAGCTCTGCACGATGTAGTTGGCGTACAGCGCGGCCGCCGCGGCCAGCAGCGCCTGGCCGTACCAGGGCAGGGCGATCTCGAACATCCGCACCGAGACGATCCCGAACGCCGCGCAGACCGAATACACGACCGCGCAATAGGCCAGCACCAGGCTCGAAGTGGATCGCAGCCGCAGCCGCTCGCGCCAGTTCAGCCGCGCGCCGAGCCGGGCGGCGAAGTCGGCCAGGCCGGCGTCGGTGAGGTAGTAGCCGATGTGGGCGCGGCGGTCGGCCAGGCCATGACGCCGGCCGGCCTGCTGCGCGAGTTCGAGCGCGATCCGCGCGGTCTGGACCGGATCGCGCCGTGCGCGCGCCGCCCACGTCTGCACCCGGGCCCGGTAGTCTTCGCGCGACAGCGCGTCCATGTGCGGGTAGGCGCCGATCGGGTCGTCGCGAAGAACCGCGTCGACACCGTCCTCGAGCCCGGCAGCGCCCCCTGCCACAACGTCCAAGTCCACCCACGATCTCCCCAGATGCCTGCTCGGCGAGGATTTCGCGCGAGACACATTAGTGCACTTGAGACGCTGGATACTTCTTCATCGAATACTCCATAAATCCACACACAGCGTCAACCTGGCCGCGTTCCATGAATCGGGCGCGATCGCGCTCGCAGTCGCACTTACGGCGGCGCGGACTGAATCGCCGGATAGACCTGTCGGTCGGGCTTCTGGCTCCACCACCAAGCGATGAACGGGGCGAAGAACCACATCGTCGCGAACGGCAGCGCGCTGCTCAGCGCGGCCGGATTGGTCCAGGCCACCACGCCGGCGACGGCGATGGCGACGGCCGGCGAGCTCCACATCATGCGCAGGTACTGGGCCAGGCCCGGATCGCGCGCGGACACGACGCTGGAGGCGGTCCATTCCAGCAGGCGCCGGTGCGACACCAGCATCCGATAGCTGCAGCGCAGCGCCGCGTCCAGGCTGTTGTGGGCCTGATCGACGCCGAACAGGAAGCTCGCCGAGCGCAGGCACAGCCAGGCCCAGGCGCCGCCGGCGGTGGCGCGCAGCCTGGACGCGCGCAGGGTGCGCAGCAGTTTCGGCGCCAGTTCCACCAGCGCCGGCACCCAGGCCACCGCGAGCAGGTACAGCGTCCATGCGCCCGGCGTCGGCGAGCTCGCCCAGCCGACCGCGAAACACAGCAGCGACGCGCTGGGAAACAGCATGCGCACCGCGTTGTAGAAGATCTGCCAGCGCGCGAACGGCGACAGCGCGTTGACGATCCGCTCGCCGGCGGCGTTGCGCACGCGCGGCAGCAGCCACGGCAGCAGTTGCCAGTCGCCGCGCATCCAGCGATGGATGCGGTTGACCGCCGAATAGAAGCTCGGGGTGAAGGTGTCGCGCAGCACGATGTCGCCGACCACCGCCGCGCGCACCGTGCCGCCTTCGAGCACGTCGTGGTTGAGCGTGCTGTTTTCGGCGACCCGGCCGTGCATGATGCGGTGGAAATGGGCGACGTCGTACAAGCCTTTGCCGACGTAAGGCACCTGTCCGAACAGTTCCAGGTTGGCGTCCACCGGCGGCAGGCCGTCGTCGTGCGGCTTGCCGGTCTCGATCCGGATCATCGACTGGACCAGGATTTCCAGGCGGCTGGGCCGCGAGTCCCTGGACAGCACCACGGTCGCGCGCGGCTGCACCAGCACGTAACCCGCCTCGACGGTGATGCCGTCGGCGGCGAACGCCGGGCGTTGCAGCGGATGCTCCAGCACCGCGGCCAATTGCTGCACTGCGCCAGCGGTGAGGTCGGAATTGTCCTCGTCGAGCACGAACACGTACTTGGTCCCCGTCAATTTTGACAGGTCGCCGTGCTCGACCCGGAACGGCGAAGGGCCGCCGACCAGATAGGCGTTGAGTTCTTCGATCTTGCCGCGCTTGCGCTCCCAGCCCATCCATACGCCTTCGTTCGGATTCCAGCGGCGCGGGCGGTGGAGCAGGGCGAAGCCGCCGCCGTAACGCTCGTTCAAGGCCGAAATCTGCGCGCAGGCTTCCTGCAGCAAGGCGTCTTCGCCGGGCGCGTGTTCGCCGGGAGCGTCGACGAAGTCCGACAGCAACGCGTAACCGGCGCCGGCGTCGCGGTTGTCCAGGTACAGCGTCTCCAGCGCGCGCGCGAGCCTGTGCGCGCTTTCGCGCGAGGTCAGCAGGCACGGCACCGCGACCAGGGTCTGCGCGCGGGCGGGCAGGCCGGCGGCGAAATCCAGCCGCGGCAATCGCCGCGAGCGCAGCACCCGCGGCATCGCCATGTTGATCCAGCTCTGCAGGATCGGGCACAGGTACAGCGCGGCCAGCGCCACCATCAGCGCGTGCCCGAACGGCGGCAGCCGGAACGCGAACAGGCGCACCGAGAGCAGGCCGTACAGCAGGCAGACCGAGAAGAACGCGGCGTAGTACAGCGTCAGCTTGCGCGCGGTCGGCGCCAGCCGGATCCGTTCGCGTGCGTCCAGCGGCGCGCCGAGCGCGCCGGCGAGCTCGCCGACGCCGCGGTCGAGCAGGAAATAGCCGACATGCGCGCGGCGGTCGTCGCAGCCGTGGCGCTGGCTTGCGGCGATGGCCAGCGCGAGCGCCGCCTGCGCGGCCTG
>NZ_LXSD01000040.1:0-3234 GCF_017168095.1 Lysobacter enzymogenes
CGCGGCGCGCCCGCCCGCGCGGGCCGCGGCCGGCGCGGCGAACAGGCCTTCCAGTTCGTCATGCAGCAGGTATTCGAGATTCTCGTCCATCGCGAACTCCGGTCTTACACGTGATGCGATACGCAATGAGGGCGCCGATCAGGCCGACGATGCCGTTGCAGATGCGAACACCGTCACCACCGAATCGGGCGCCTTATAGCCGTTGACCGTCACCTGGAGCGTCGTCGGCGCCGCCGCCAGCGGCGACGGCGGGCCGACGGTGACGCTCCAGTAGGCGCCGGAAACGGTGTCGATCAGCGTCTGCAACTGCACGGCGACCTGATCGGCATCGGGGATCTCCACCGCCTCGATGTCCGCGCCGGCAGGCGCCTGTCGGCCCGCGGCGGGCGAAAGCGGCATCAGGCTGTAGGCCATCAACAACACGCAGCGCAGGTATTCGGCGCGGCTGTCGGTGTGCTCCACGCCCTGGCCGTCGCAGCCGAGCAGGTAGCTGCGCCAGTTGGCGAACAAGGACAGCACCCGCGTCGCCGCATCGAACCAGATCGCGCGCGACGTGCTGAGGCCGATCATCGCCTCCAGCAGCACGCCGAAGCAGTCCCTCCATTCGTTGGCGTCGCGCGCGCCGTAGATCGGCGCCATGGCCTTGCCGAGCAGCGTCGGCAGCGCCGCGCCGACCTGGTCCATGAAGTCGACGCCGTCCCTGCAGGTTCGGCTCAGCTCCAGCAGCGCCTGCACGTCGCTGCGATCGAGCGAGCGCACGCCTGCGTACATCACCCGGTCGCTCAGTTCCTGGATCGCATTGGTGTCGATGTAGCCCTGCAGATGGCGCAGGCCGCGGTTGAGGCGGTAGCTCTCGCTGGAATCGAACAGGCCCGAGGCGCCGGTGATCGCGTTGCTGCCCAGGTTGGTGTCGAAGGCCACGTAGGGATAGCGCGCGCCGACGTAGCTGCGGTAGTAGTAGGCGTGGCCGAGCCGGAACACCATCGGCCGGTCGCCCTGGGCCAGCACCTGGTAGTAGTTCTCGCCCTTCTCGCCAGGCAGCGCCGGCGTCTTCGGCACCGTGTCGAAGGCCTCGCTGATCGCCATCATGTTGCGCTTGCCGGTGTAGGCCACCAGTTGCCGCGTGCGCGCGCTGTTGCCGTCGTAGCGGCGCAGCGTCAGGCCGTCGATGGTCAGCGAATCGTTGCGGAACAATTCGTCGAACAGGCCCGAGACGTGCTCGCCGGGCAGGCGCGGCGCGTCCGGCGTGCCGTCGGTGCCGCGCCAGTGCTCGGCCTCGCGGCTGCGCGCGGCGTCGATGCCGGTCAGCACGTAGCGCCAGAACGCGCGATAGAACGACGCCGACAGCGGCGCGCCCAGATAGGTCAGGGCGTAGCCGATCGCCGAACGGTTGTCCATCGCCACGCCCATGCCTTCGCCGCAGTGGATGTGGTTGCTGAACTTCAGCGCCAGCTTGAGCGGATAGCTCGGCGGCGAGGTCTGCGCGCCGAAACGCGCGGTCAGCTCGGCGCGGTTGCTGTTGAGGAATTCGAAGTAGGTCAGATACGCGCCAACCTTGTTCTCGGCGCCGAGCAGGTCGAAGCCGACCACGTTGCGCAGATCCGGATCGGCCAGGCAGGCCTTGAGCTTGTCGAGGTCGGCGAGGAATTTCTCGTCGCTGCTGTAGACGTGCGAGCTGTGCAGCAGCAACTTGTAATGGGTATCGCGGGCGTTGTTGTAGGTTTCCACGCAGGCATCGTGCAGCCCGGCCTCGTCCGGCCCCAGCGCCAGCTGGGCGTTGGTCACGCCTTGCTGCTGCAGGTACATCAGGGTCGTGTAGATCAGCCGCCGGACCGGATCGGAATCCTTCTGCTCGACCGCCAGCTGCTTGAGCGCGAACGAACGGGCGAAGTAGGCGTCGTCGAACGGGGTGTACTTGCTGGCGCTGTAGAACTTGGCGTTGAAGTGCTCCAGCATCGGCAGCATCGCTTCGATCTCGTCGCCGGCTTCCTTCGGCGCGCCGCGCTCGCGCCAGGCCAGCTGCAGCTGCTCCAGGCGCGCGCGCACGCCGGCGTACAGCGCCGGGTCGGTCGCCGCCAGGTCGAAGCAGGCGCTCAGCTTGAGCCGGTCGGCCAGCCACACCGCGGCGATGTAGATGTTCTCGCCGACGCATTCGCCGCGCTGGTAGGCTTGGCGGTCGCGCGGCTGCTGCGCGACCGCCTGCAGCGGATTGCGCTCTTCCATCAGCCGCAGCGCCTTGAGCAGCAGCGAGACGGTGCCGCGGCGCTGCCAGCCCGGCGCGAGCCGGCCCGCGTCAAGCCCGTACAGCCCCACCAGCGACAGCGGCTGGTCGGCGGCGACGACCGGGCCTTTGCCGGCCGGGTCGAACTGCACGCCCGAGATCGCGTCGCCTTTCACCGGCAGGATGCCGTTGAAATGGCTGTGGTATTCGAAGCGATAGGCGCTGGCGCTCAGGTGCGGGATGCTGAAGTAGGCCACGTCGGGATTCCTCGGATTTCGGCCGCGCGCGACGGCGCACGCCGAGCAGGCGGGTGCGCGCTACGACGGAAAAGGGAGCCGGCGCGGGTTCGGCGCGCCGGCGCGGTTTACGGACTGCCGCCGCTGTTCTGCAGCACGGAGGCGTACTTGGCGATGCTCTGGTCGATGCTGTCGATCGCGAACTTGGCCGACTCGGCCTCCATCGCGCCGGCGCCGGCCGCGACCGCGGCGGCCACCGCCATGAACACGTCGGTGGCGAGGATGCCGAGCGCGTCCTCGGCCGCCTTCTTGGGCTGGTCGGCGACGATGTCCTCGGTCATCTGCTTCATCAGCACGCCCTGGCTGGCCAGCGCGATCTTGGTGACGCCGTCGAAGTAGACCGCGGCCGACTGCGCCACCAGGCCGGCGGCCTGGCTGATCAGCATGTCGGCGGTGGTGGCGATCTGCGCCGGCGCGTAGGACGCGGTCTCGGCGTTGCTGAACTGCACCGCCTGCACGATCTGCTGGTTCAAGGCGCCGGTCGCCGGCGCGGCCGCGGCGTTGCGCGCGACGGCGAGCGCGCGCGCGGCGGCGAGCGGGGATTTCGGCGTGCTGTTGTTGGCGCTGTTGTCGGTGCCGTTGCCGCTTGCGCCGCTGCCACCCGAACCGCTGCCGCCGGCGCCCGTACCGCCACCACTGCCGCCGCCGCTGCCCGCGCCGCCACCCGCACCGTTGCCGCCCGCGCCGCTGGCCGGATTCTGTCCGGCGCCGGCGGCG
>NZ_LXSD01000041.1:0-211 GCF_017168095.1 Lysobacter enzymogenes
GGAATTACTGGGCGTAAAGGGAGCGTAGGCGGACTGTTAAGTTAGAGGTGAAAGCCCAGGGCTCAACCTTGGAATTGCCTTTGATACTGGCAGTCTTGAGTACGGAAGAGGTATGTGGAACTCCGAGTGTAGAGGTGAAATTCGTAGATATTCGGAAGAACACCAGTGGCGAAGGCGACATACTGGTCCGTTACTGACGCTGAGGCTCGAA
>NZ_LXSD01000042.1:0-4184 GCF_017168095.1 Lysobacter enzymogenes
CGCGCGCCGAAGCTGGCCAGCGGCGCGGCCGCGGCCGGCGCCGGATCCATCGCCGGCGCGGCGTTGGCGCCGAGGCTCGAGTTCAATCCGCCGCCGCCGGCCGGCGCGGCCAGCGCGACATCGAGCGTGCGCGTCTGCGGCGGATAGCACACGCCGGCGTCGGCGCAGCCCTGGTACTTGATCGTGAGCCGGGTGCGCGCGGCCCGGGCCTGGCCGGGCAGGGTCGCCGCCACGTCCTGGTGGTAGGTCTCCACGTCGCCGAAGAACTGGTCGCGGTAGGCCTTGCCCTTGGGCAGTTGCAGCGCCTGCGCGGCGAAGCCGGCGTCGCTCTTGACCGAGATGCGGTGGCGGTAGAGGTAATAGCCCTTGGCCACCTTCCATGAGATCGCGATGCGGTCCGGCGCCGGCGACTGCGCGCTGACGGCGAAGGCCTCGTCGACCGGCAGCAGATCCTTTTCGTCCACCGCCAGCGCGGGCGCGGCGGCGGCCAGGGCGAGCGCGGTCAAGACCAGGGCGGCGCCGGCGCGCAACGGGCGCCGGCCGCGGAACGCGGAGAGAAAGGTCATCGGTCGGGAGTCTGTTCGTTTACCCATCGCAGATACGGCTCGGAGACGTCGCGCGGTTCGACCACGATCATCTCCGGCAGTTCATACGGGTGCAGTTGCGCCAATCGCGCCATCGTCGCGTCGTGAACCGTGACGCGGGTCTTGATCAGCAGTTGGATTTCGGTCGCGCGTTCGATCCGTCCCTGCCAGCGGTAGACCGAAGTCGCGCCGGGAATCTGGGTGACGCAGGCGGCCAGGCCTTCTTCGACCAGGGCCTGGGCGATGGCGTCGGCGCTGGCCGGGTCGGGGCAGGTGGTCAGCAACAGCAGGGGCGGGGTGTCGGCACGCATGGCCCCAGTGTAAGCGGCCGGCGTCCCCGCCATGGCGCCGCTGCGGCGATCGGCGGCGGGGCGCTGTGGGGCCGGGCGCGCTCAATGCCGGCCGGCATGGCGCCGGGGCGGCGCGAGCGCGCCGGCTTTGCCGTTCCTGTGCTTTGGCTAGCGGTAGCCGAAGCCCGTCGTTCGCGGACGAAGAGGGGCGTCATTGCCGTGGCGTGGGGTTGCCGAGGCCGGGCTGCGGGGCCTCGAGTTGCGGGACCTGTTGTTGCTGAGCCTGATGGTTCAGCTGTTCCACCCGATCGAGACTGCGCTCGGCGGGGATCTGTGCGGCAACGCAGGCATCGATGCCGACGTGATGGTGCGGCCCTTGCGTGCCGTGCGGGGACGAGTAGCCGAAGACATGGACGTTGCCCGAGGCATCCGCAGCGCCGACCACCGCGCCGGTGAGTTGATTGCCTAGGATCGGGTCGGCCTTCGCCGCGGCCAGGCCGGCGGCAGCGAGGTTGCGGGTTTCGGCTTGGCTCCAGCGGCCTTCGGCCTGGACGGCGCGGTGGAACATCTCGAAGGTGGCGTGGTCGGGGTGGCCAGGGCAGTCTGCGCGCAAGGCGCGGGGTTCAGGCGCTACATCGGGAGTGAGGGGCGAGGATTCGGTCTTGGTGTTGTGCAGGGTCTTCCACTCCATGCCCCCTTTGCTCGTGTCGATGAAGCTGAAGATCTTTCCGGGGCCGCCGAGGTTCAGGCCGTTGCGTTCGATCAATGCGGGGTCGAGCTTCAGGCGTTCCAGGTCGAGCGACACTTGCGCGGGGTTTTCCCAGCCCCTGAGCATGTTCGATGCGGAGGTGACGGCACGGGACGCGTAGTAGTTCTGATAGTCCGAACCGCCTGCGCGGCCCAGGTCGGCCGCTTTCGCAGACAAGTCGAAATGACACAGGGCCACGGCTTCGCGGTTAGGGTTCGGATTGTGCTTGTCCGCTACGAGCGGGATGCTGCCCGCATAGATAAGCCCGTCGTCGCTCATGCGGATGTCGCGGGCGAAGGCCGGGGCGCCGCCGTTGCCGGGGTTGATGCAGTGAGTGGTGGCGTCCGCGCGCGCAAGAAAATCCTTGCGGTCGAACGCGCCGCCGTTTTGTTCGCGCACCCGGCTGGCGAGCGCGTTCATGCCGCCGATCTCGGCCAGCGCTTCGCCTTCGCGCGCGGCCAGCAGGTAACGCTCGAATGGGGCGGTCAGGTCGACATGTCCGCCGGTCCCTGCGGCGCGAATAGCGCCGGCTGTTTCGACGTCAAGCCTTCTGAGCGCCCGCTCGAGGTGGTCACTGAAATAGGCGTGGCTGGCTTCGTGCCCCAGCGTCGCGGTGATGTTGTCGATGCGCGCAACAGCGTTCTTCTCTGTTAATAGATTCCCGCTGATGAAGATGGTTCTTTCCGTGACGTCGTAGTGTCCTCTTTGGTGGGGGACGGTCGCGATCTCAATATGGTCGACGCGCTTCTTTCGAGCTGAGTCCATCAGGGTCGAAGACAAGTAAGGAGAACTTTCGATTGCGGCCTGCACGTCGGCTCTGGCGGCTGGCGGAAGGCCGTTTAATATCGCAGCGAGTTCAGGGGGCAGATCGCGCATCGCAGTTCTCCTTGTCCCGTTGCTTCCAGGGCATCACTGCGGCTGAGATGGAGGTCTAGCCGATACGGTGAGGTCGCTTAGGCACCGTGTGCCCTCCAAAGGACCACGCAGCATTCGGTAGTCGCCCACGCGCACGGTGAATTCCGCCTTGGGGGCGGTTCGTACAAGTTCGAAAGAATGGATTGGGAAATTGGAAAATTCTCCCGTCTTCGCGTAGCCCGCGGCCCGAAGCTGAGCGAGGATCCCAGCGATGTCCACGAAGCATGGAGAATCGACCCATAGGCCAGGGTCGATGGCACCGCCCGGGTAGAAAAAAACCTGCAGAGGCGCTTGTGGTGGTGCATCGGGCTCGCTTTGCCAAGCCCATACGTCGAACACCCAGCCGTTGGACAGCCTCCCGACGCCCTCCAGACTGAGCGGCTGCTTCACTCTCGGCCGCAACTTCAGACCGAACGCTTTCGCCACCGATCGCGGTTGCACGTCGTCGAAGCCGTCCAACGTCACCAGCAAGTTCACCACCCGTCGCTCGAGCTCCTGCACGTCGTAACCGACCGGTTGCTGGCCCTTGGCCGCAGCGTCGACGGACGTGGCGATGGCGCGCGAACTCTCGGGCGCGGGATTCGCCGGTTCGGCGATGGGTTGGGCACAGGCGGTCAGCCCGGCCAAGGTCAATGTCAGCAACGGCCGCAGTGCGCGCGTTCGGATTCGGGCCGAATCCGCCTGCGTCGGGGCGATGGGTTTGTGTGTCACGTGCGCTCCTTCCCTTCGCCTGCGCGATTGCCTGAGCCGCGACTGCCGCCAACGATGCGCAGCCCGGCTTGCGGCATCAAGCGTGTTTCTGCCGACTCTATCAAGCCGATAACGCGATCTGAGGCGCGGATCGAAACGTCCGTTGCAGGTGCGTGCCTGCTGGACACACGAGGTGCGCCGCGTATCTAGTGGGCGGTAGTCCTCTCAAGACGGGCGAGCCTGCGGGAAGGCCTTCAGGCCCGATGCTTTCCGATCCCGGGCGGTGCGGCGACCGGCGTCAAGCGCATCGGGCCTGAAGGCCCTGCCGCAGCGAAAGGAATTCCGGGCCTCACCCGCCGTCGCAACTGGTTTCCTGCAGCGCGCAGATCCGGTCGACCCAGGCGCGGAAGCGGCCGCCGGCGAGGCCGGCCTTGGCGGCGGGTTTCACCTCCAGCCCGGCGTCGCCGTCGCGCTCGATCGGAGCGTATTCGACCAGCGCCCAGCGTCCGGAACAGCCCGCCAGACGGCCCGACGCGAGGAACGCATCGCTGTCGAACACGACCCCGTCGCGGCCGATCAACACCGCCGGCGCCTTCGCGTCCGGACGCTGCCGGCCGACCGCGGCCTGCGACTTGACCGCGAGCTTGCGTCCGCTGACCCAGCCCGTGCCCTTGAACATCGGCCGCTGCGGGCCCTCGATCAAGGCGTCGTTGTCCTGCGCGCCTTCGATCTTGAACCAGCCATCGCGCCCGGCGACCACGCGCACTCCGACCATCGCCTGGATCGGCGGATCGTCATGGCTGCGCCGGATCGGCGGCAGCGTGCCCAGCACCGCGTGGGCGGTGCCCGGCCCGGCGCGCACGTTGAGGCCGGCCGGATCGGTTTCGGCGACGAACGCGCCGAACGCGCAGGCGGTTTCGCCGGCCGGCGGCGCGGCGACGGCGTCGGGCTGCGCGG
>NZ_LXSD01000043.1:0-212 GCF_017168095.1 Lysobacter enzymogenes
CGGATTTATTGGGCGTAAAGGGCTCGTAGGCGGTTCGTCGCGTCCGGTGTGAAAGTCCATCGCTTAACGGTGGATCCGCGCCGGGTACGGGCGGGCTTGAGTGCGGTAGGGGAGACTGGAATTCCCGGTGTAACGGTGGAATGTGTAGATATCGGGAAGAACACCAATGGCGAAGGCAGGTCTCTGGGCCGTTACTGACGCTGAGGAGCGAA
>NZ_LXSD01000044.1:0-334 GCF_017168095.1 Lysobacter enzymogenes
CGGTGGCGGGCGCGGACGCGCCGGCGGCGACGCCGCTGCGGGTGGCGGTGGCGTTGGCCGATGCGCGTCGCGCCGATGCGCTGCGGCATTACCTGCGCGCGTTGCGGCACACGCTGGTCGAGCCGGGCGAGGCCGCCGACCTGAGTTTCGAGGACGGCGCGCGCGCCGGGTCGATCGCGGTCCGTCGCGCCGATGGCGACCCGGCGCAGCGCTACGAGCTGCAGGCCGATCCGGTGCTGTTCGCGCAGGTGACGCGCGTTTGCGAGTGGGCGCGCGATCCGGCCGCGGCCGGGGCGGGCGGTTCGGGCGAACCGGCGCGCGTCGCGGCCGCGCC
>NZ_LXSD01000045.1:0-11032 GCF_017168095.1 Lysobacter enzymogenes
CCGCGCGGCGGCGGCCGTCCCGGCGGCGGCCGCGGCCCGCGCGGCTGATCGGCGTCAGCCAATGAGGTTCCGACGGAGGGCGCGCGAGCGCCCTTCGTCGTTTCCGCGGCGCAAATCTTCCGAATCTCTCCGCGCCCAGGCGCCTCGCCGCTGCGGCGGGCTCGCCAGGCCCGGGCGCTTGCGTGCAGCGCTTGCGCAACCTCGGCAAATTTACCGGCAACATCCGGCAAACGGCGCCCATCGCCTGCGCCGATGCGCCCCGGCGCGCAATCCGGCCAGCGACACCGCAGTGTTTCGCCACGGTCACTTGTGCATTGCACAATTCCTGCCATGTTCCACACGTCATTCCCGCAGGAGCGCCTGCCATGAACCTTGCCGTCTCCGTCGCGCCCGCCGCGGCCCTGTCCCTGCGCGACCGCGTCGACGACGCCCTCGACCGCGCCCTGGCCGAACGCCGCCTGGTCGGCGCTGTGGTGCTGGTCGCCCATGACGGCGAGGCGGTCTACCGCCGCGCCGCCGGCCAGGCCGACCGCGAGTCCGACCGCCTGATGCGCGAGGACGCGATCTTCCTGCTGGCCTCGGTGACCAAACCCATCGTCGCCGCGGCCGCGGTCGAGCTGGCCGAACGCGGCCGCCTCGACCTGGACGCGCCGGTGACCCGCTGGCTGCCGCAGTTCCGCCCGCGTCTGGCCGACGGCAGCGCGCCGGAGATCCGCCTGCGCCACCTGCTCGCCCACACCTCGGGCCTGAGCTACCGCTTCGGCGAGCCCGCCGGCAACGACTACGACACCTTCGATGTCTCCGACGGCTTCGACCAGCCGGGCCTGTCGATCGAGGAAAACCTGCGCCGTCTCGGCCAGACCCGGCTGCGCTTCGCGCCCGGCGCCGGCTTTCGCTATTCGCTCGGCCTGGACGTGCTCGGCGAGGCGATGGCGCGCGCTACCGATACGCCGCTGCCGCAGTTGATCGACGAGCTGATCCTGGCGCCGCTGGCGATGGCCGACACCGGCTTCCAGGTCGCCGACTACAAGCGCCTGGCCGCGCATTACGGCAACGGCGTCGCCGCCGACGGCTCGCTCCGGCCGCTGCGCATGCACGACGGCAGCGAGCTGCCGTTCTACGACGGCGTGCTGCGCTATGCGCCGGGCCGGATCGAAAAGGCCGGCTCCTATCCCTCCGGTGGCGCCGGCATGGCCGGCACCGCCGGCGACGTGCTGCGTCTGCTGGAAGCGTTGCGGCGCGGCGGCGACGGCGCGCTCGCGCCGGCCAGCGTGGCGACCTTGCTGCAACTGCATACGCCGTTGCAGACGGTCGAAGGCCTGGATCCGGGCTGGGGCTACGGCTACGGCGCCGCCGTGCTGGTCGACCCGGTCGCCGCGGCCACCCCGCAATCGCGCGGCACCCTGGCCTGGGGCGGCGTGTACGGGCATTCGTGGTTCCTCGACCCGCAGCGCGGGCTGAGCGTGGTCGCGCTGACCAATACGGCGCTGGAAGGCATGGACGGGCAGTTCGTGCGCGAACTGCGCGATGCGGTGTATGCGGGGCTGGATGGCGGGTGAGCGACGGCGCGGAGCCTGACCTTCGCGCGCGAGCTTCAGCTGGAGTCGTGCGGGCGGCGTCGCGATAGGCGGCTTGCGACGCAGGTGCGGTGTCGCGGTCGCGGCTTGCGCCGCTCCTACAGCGGCTGCGTTGCGGCATCGCCGAGTGTGGGAACCGCGCTGACTGCGGCGGCGATAGGCGGCTTGCGACGCAGGCGCGGGGTCGCGGTCGCGGCTTGCGCCGCTCCTACAGCGGCGGCGTTGCGGCATCGCCGACTGTAGGAGCGACGCGAGGCGCGACCGCGACGATCGGTCGACCGCGAAGGCCCGCAGCGCGAACCGCAACTACAGGCCCAATTCGCTCAGCCCCGGATGATCGTCCGGCCGCCGCCCGTGCGGCCAATGGAACTTGCGCTCGCTCTCGGCGATCGGCTTGTCGTTGATGCTGGCGATGCGCCGCGCCATGCGCCCGTCGTCGGCGAATTCCCAGTTCTCGTTGCCGTAGCTGCGGTACCACTGGCCCGAGTCGTCGCGCCATTCGTAGGCGAAGCGCACCGCGATGCGGTGGCCGTCGTGCGCCCACAGTTCCTTGATCAGGCGGTAGTCGAGTTCGCGGATCCACTTGCGCTGCAGGAACGCGACCACGTCCTGGCGCCCCTCGACGAACTCGGCGCGGTTGCGCCAGCGCGTGTCGGCGGTATAGGCCTGGGCGATGCGCTCGGGATCGCGGCTGTTCCAGGCGTCTTCGGCAAGGCGGACCTTGTGTGCGGCGGTGTCGCGGTCGAACGGGGGCAGCGGCGGGCGGGCGTCCATGGGCACTCCTGGTTGAGGTTGAATCCGATTGATGTAGACAGATCGGTCTACACACAACGCTACGCCGAGTAGACCGATCTGTCTACACCGCTGGCATGGGTAGACGAACCGGTCTACCATCGCGCCATGACCGGCAAGACCGCCCCGCCCCCGAGCGCGCGCGAGCGCATCCTGCAGACCGCGCACGACCTGTTCTATCTGGAAGGCGTGCGCGCCACCGGCGTCGACCGGGTCATCGCCGAATCCGGCGTGACCAAGGTGACGCTGTACCGGCACTACCCGAGCAAGAACGACCTGGTCCTGGCGTTCCTGGATTACCGCCACGAACGCTGGATGGCCTGGTTCGACGCAGCCCTGCGCCGCCACGGCGACGATGCCGCGGCGCTGGCGCCGGTCCTGCGCGAATGGTTCGCGCATCCGCAGTTCCGCGGCTGCGCCTTCGTCAACACCGTCGCCGAGCTCGGCCCCGCCCTGCCCGAGGCGGTCGACCGCGCGCGCGCGCACAAGCGCGCGATGCAGGCGCGCATCGCCGACCTGTTGCCCGACGCGCCCGCACGCGAGGCGCGCGCACGCGCGTTGGCGGTCGCGGTCGACGGCGCGATCGTGCGCGCGGCATGCGACGGCTCGCCGGACGATGCCTTGGCGGCGCTGCGCGCGATCGTGGAGGCATCCGTCGACGCACCCGTCAGCGCGCCGGCACCGAAACGCGCGCGCTGATCCGTCGCGCCGCGCGGACCGCGCGCACTCGCGACAGTCTGCCCTGAAGGCCCGCCGCCTCGCCTCCGCGCTGGCGTGCGCGAACGCGGATTTACGATCTTTTAGCGCTTGCGCCGACCGCGTAAGCGCTTTGCGCGTGACTCAGCCCGACACTTCACACAGGCCCCATACGCGCTTCGCCTTCGGCGGACACACTGCAGCGCACTCCCCAGCCGAGGTCCGCGCCATGCTTCCGAACTGCGAGCGTTTCGATTGCGATCTGGTCGTGGTCGGCGCCAGTTTCGCCGGCGCCGCCTGCGCGCTCGCGGCGGTGCGCGCCGGCCTGCGCGTGGTGGTGCTGGAGCGCAAGCGCGACCCCGGCGACAAGCTGCGCACCACCGGCATCGTGGTCAAGGAAGCGGCCGAGCACACCTGGCTCAGCCGCGCGCCGCAGAGCTGCACGCATCGGGTCGAACGGGTGCGGCTGTATTCGCCGAACCTGCGCAGCATGGCGTTGAGCGCGCCGGGCTACTACTTCCTCACCACCGACACGCCGCGACTGATGCGCTGGCTGGCGCAGGAGCTGCAGCGCCACGGCGTCGACCTGCGCCTGGGCGCCTCGTTCACCCAGGCCGAGCGCGAGGAAGATGGCTGGCGGATCGAAGGCGTCGGCCGCGCGCGCTTCCTGGTCGGCGCCGACGGCGCCAAGTCGCGCGTCGCCGAACGCACCGGGCTGGGCCGCACTCAGGAGTTCCTGTACGGCATCGAGTACGAGTTCCCCGGCGCGGCGCTGCCCGAATCCGGCGCCTTGCACTGCTTCGTCAGCAAGCGCTACGCGCCGGGCTACATCGGCTGGGTCGCGCAGAACCCGACCGGCGTGCAGGCCGGCCTGGCCTTGCGCCACGACGCCGAACGCGCGCGCGTGCCCGACATCGACGGCTTCCTGGCGCGCGTGCGCGGCGCGGTCGGCCTGCCCGAGGGCCTGCAGCCGGCGCATACCCGCGCCGGCCTGATTCCGTGCGGCGGCCCGGTGTTCCCGCTGGCGCGCAACGGCGCGATGCTGACCGGCGACGCCGCCGGCATCGTCTCGCCGGTCACCGCCGGCGGCATCCATTCGGCCTGGGCGCACGGCGAAACCCTGGGCCAGGCCATCGCCCTGCACGCGCGCGGCATCGGCCCGGCGCCGGAATCCATCGCCGAAGACGCGGCCCCGCGCTTCCGCCGCAAACGCGCGCTGCGCTGGGCGTTCGACCGCTTCCAGTTCGACTGGCCGTTCGACCTGCTGCTGAACTCCACGCCGCTGCGCTGGGCGGCCGAGCAGGTGTACTTCCACAAGCGCGGCGTCGGCGAGGACGAGATCGAAAGCGCGACGGCGCGCTCGCGGGCATCGGAGCATTACTGAGCTATAGCGGGTTCATCGGCACGGGCTCGGAGCACACGCGCCCTGCCCTGCAAACCGTCGCACCGGGCGAAGCCGAGATTGGCGTTGAACTCGCTGTCGCTACGCAAGCGATTGATCTTCGCTTGTTGTCGAGCGCCACTCACGGGCTCAAGTGAAGTTTGTCGCAGTTGCGTATTCGCGGTCGCGACTCGCGTCGCTCCTACAGCGGGACACCGGACTTGCCGCAGCCGCTGCAGGAGCGACGCGAGTCGCGACCGCGAACACGCAGCCATTGCGAAGATTTCATCGCAGTTGTGTCGACGCGCGAGCCGCGATCCATCGACTCGGCCAGTCCGTCGAAAGCCGAAGCGAGCCCGGCACGGGTTTTCCGCATCGCCTGCACGCGCTTACGCCAGCTCGAACCGATCCCCATCCAGCATCGCCGGAAACCGCTCGCGATGCGCCGCCAGCTCGGCCGCCTGCAAGGTCGTGGTGACCACCACTTCCTCGTCGGTGCATTCGCTGATCGGCTGGCCGAGGAAATCGATCACCGCGCTGTCGCCGGAATAATGCAGGCCGTTGCCGTCGTTGCCGACGCGGTTGAGCCCGGCGACGTAGCACAGGTTTTCGATCGCGCGCGCGCGCAGCAGGGTCTTCCACGGATACGCGCGCGCCGAAGGCCAGTTGGCCACGTACAGCAGCAGGTCGTAATCCAGCGCGCCGGGGCGCTCGACGTCGAAACGGTTGCGCGAGAACACCGGAAAACGCAGGTCGTAGCAGACCAGCGGACAGATCCGCCAGCCCTTCCACTCCACCGTCAGCCGCTCGCGCCCGGCCGCGTAGCGTTCGTGTTCCTTGGCGTAACGGAACAGGTGGCGCTTGTCGTAGGTCTGCAACGCGCCGTCGGGCGTGGCGAACAGCAGGCGGTTGAACACGCCCTCGTCGGTGCGCAGTTGCACGCTGCCGCAGACCGCGGCGCCGAGCCGGGCGGCCTGCTCGCGGATCCAGGCCACGGTCGGCCCGTCCATGGTCTCGGCGTTGCCGATGGCCTCGTTGCTGAAGCCGCTGGTGAAGGTCTCCGGCAGCAGCACCAGGTCGGTGATGCCCTGAGCCTGGCCGATCAGCTCGCCGTAGTAGTCACGGTTGCCGGCAGGGTCGTGCCAGCGGGTGGCGCCTTGGATCAGGGTGATGCGCAGATCGTTCATGAGGGTCGGTCGGATATGCGTGCAGTGCCCATTATGACCCGCCGCCGCGGACGCGGGGCGCGGCGCGGGTCGAAAAACCACGCCCGCGACGGCCTAGTCGCAAAACCCGTCGTCATAAGAAAACGCCTCGCGCCGGTCTTGCGCGGCGCCGCGCAGCCGCTCGCGCCGCGACGCGGCGACATAGCCGTCGCGACCGCTTTCAGTAGGGATAGCGAAAGCGCGGGGCCAGGCGCTCGCGCGCCGCAGGATCGAGGTCTGCGGGCACCGAGCCGGCCAGCGCCGGCCCCGCCGGCTTGCGAGCCGATCCGCGCGCCAGCGCGATGGTCTGCGCGTGATCGATCGCCTCGACCAGACGGCCGCGCCGGTAGATCAATTCGCAGACCTGCGCATACATCCAGAACGCGTTTCCATAGCGGCCGCCCAACGAGACATAGTAGTCCCGGGCCAGCAACAAGCCGCCGCTGAACGGGATCGAGAGTTCCAGCTCGCGATAAAGGCTGTTGCATCGATATCGGGAGCCCGGCACCGCCGATACGCCGTTGAACATGGGGCCCGACACGCGCCGCTGCAGCACGGGCAGCAAGCCCTCGACCCAGTGGTTGACGTGCAGTTCCTGCAGGCGCAGCCGCGGCTCGGCCGAAAACTCGGCGTACCAGCCGCGTTGGAGCGCGGTGCAGTTGCCGCGCGCCGCGAACCCGTGCCGATGCGGCTCGAACCCATCCTGCCCGTGCAGCGCGATCTGCTGCCACACGCGCCCCTGATACCGCACCGAGTTGAGCAGTTGCCTGGTCATCGCCCTTCCCCGCCATGGCCGCCAAACGAAAACGCCGCCGGAACATGGCGGCGTTTTCGCGGATGGCGACGTGCCGCCGCGATCAGCCGACCTTGATGTCGAGCATCGGCACCGTCACCTTCGGCAACAGGCGCTGGGTGAACATCTTGTCCTGGTAGTACTTGATCTTGTCGCACTTCACCGGATGCGGGATGCCCTCGTACAGGAACACCTCGTTGTCGAAGCCCATCGCCTTGAGCTCCTGCGGCAGCATCAGCGCGCGGCGCTCTTCGGATTCGCTGCGCGAGATGTCCTTGCCGCGGGTGACGTTGGTCTTGCGCACCGTGGTGTAGCCGAGCATCTCGGAGTAGTCGTTGGCGTCCTGCTGCTCGCGCGGGGCGTAGATGATCTGCAGCGCGTGGTTGGTGATGATCGTGCGCGAGACGTCCTTGCCGTAGGTCGCGTCGAGCTGCGACATGCTCTGGATGATCGGCAGCAGGCGGATGTTGTAGCCGGCCATGTACGACACCGCCGAGGCGATGATGTCGACCTTGCCGATGGAGGTGAACTCGTCCATCAGCAACAGGCACTGGTGCTTGAGCTCCTTGTTGTTCTGCGGCAGCTCGCGGGTGTTGAGGTTGATGATCTGGCTGAAGAACAGGTTCACGATCAGCCGGCTCTCGGCCAGCTTGTTCGGCTGGATGCCGACGTAGATCGTCATCTTCTTCTTGCGCAGGTCGGTCAGCAGGAAGTCGTCGGCCGCGGTGGCCGCGTCGAGCACCGGATTGATCCAGGGGTTCAGCGGTTCCTTGAACGTGCCCAGGATCGAGGCGAAGGTCTCGTCGGCCTGAGAGAGCATGTTGGCGAACGCCGACTTGGCGTTGGCGCTGAGGAACGGACGCTCCGACAGGCCCTTGAGGAAGGGCTTGAGCTCGCTCTTGCCGTCGCCGGAGGACAGCCGGTAGACCGCGCCGATGGTCGGCTGGGTCGCGAACGGGAAGCCGACCTTCTGCGCGTCGTCGTAGGCCTCGAACAAATACAGGGTGAAGGCCATGAACGCGTTGCGCGCCTGGCTGATCCAGAACTTCTGGTCGTCCGAGCCGTCCGGATACAGCATCGCGGCGATGCTCATCAGGTCCGAGACGCGGAACGCCGGGTCGCTGGACACGTAGGTCAGCGGGTTCCAGCGGTGGGTGCGGCGGTCTTCGGCGAAGGGGTTGAACAGGTAGATCTCCTGTCCCTGCCCCGAGCGCCAGCCGCTGGTGAGGTCGAAGTTTTCCTGCTTGATGTCCAGCACCACCATCGACCCCTGGTAGTTCAGCAGGTTCGGAATGACGATGCCCACGCCCTTGCCCGAGCGGGTCGGCGCGGCCAGGATCACGAACTGCTGGCCGCTGAGCTGGACCAGCTTGCCGTTGAACTTGCCGACCACGACCGAGGTCGGGGTCGACTTGAACATGTCCTTCTTGTCCAGGTCGCCGGCGGTGGCGAAGCGCGCGTCGCCGTGCATGGACTGCTTCTTGGGCTTGAAGATCAGGTACAGCAGGCCCAGGTACAGCAGCGTCGGGAAGCCGAAGCCGAGCAGGCCGCCGGCCTTGATCCGGCCCGCGTAGGGCTTGACCTGCGGCAGATCGATCGACTGGATGTACTGAAGATAGGTGTTCCAGGCCACCGGCACGTCGAGCTTGAGCAACAGCACCGTCATGTAGCCGGACAGATACAAACCCGCGAACGCGGTCACCAGCAGCGCCACGATGGCGCCAATCGCCTTCCCTTTCACGTTTTACTTCCTGCTTGATCCCCGAACCCGCTGTCGGTCAGCGTCGCTTCCGGCCTGTCCGGAGCCCGGAACGCTCCGCCGGGCGCGATTGCGCCATCATATCCGGCGAAAGGCTGCCTTTGGACAACAATTCCCGCAGGATCTCGTCGTCGAGCCAGCGCTGGGCGGCGCTCAGCGTCAGTTCCTGACGCATCTTGAGCCCGTCGGAGGACACCACCGCGTAGGCATAGACCTGGTGCTGGTCGAAATCGGCGTCGTGGGTCAGGGCGACGATCTGGAACTTGCCCTTGGTGCGGATGTGGTGCTGGAACTCGTTGGTCACGCTCATTCGGTCCTCCTGGGCCTGCTGCGCGCCGGCGGCGCGCTCAGTCGCGCTCGCGGGTCAGCGCGCGCGCCGCGGCCGACGGCTGCTGCCGCTGCTCGTCGCCGCGTTCGGGGTTGTTGCGGTCGCGCTCGTTCTCGCGCTGGGTTTCGCGCTCGCGTTCGGCCTGGCGCTGCTGCTCGCGCAGGTCGCGCTCGCGCACCTGCTGCGCCATCTGTTCGCTGCTGCGCTGCAGCGATTGCTGCGCCGCCTGTTCGGTCTCGACGTAGCAGATCCGCCGCGCCGGCGAATCGGCCTGTTCGACCGCGAACGCGCGCTTGCCGTCCTGGCTGAAGGCCACGCTGTCCACGCGCTGGCGCTCGCGGGTGGCTTCCAGCAACAAGGCTCCGGCGAGGTTGTCGCGCTCGCCCGGGCTGAACTGGCGCGCGGCCTCGCTGCGGTCCAGGCACACCCGCACATGGGCGAACTGCTCGTGCTGGGGATGGCTGGCGCTGCTGAGCAGGTTGCGCTGCTGCGCCCGGCGCACCTCGTCGAGGGTTTGCGAACCGGCTTCGGTGCCGGCCTGCAGCGTCTGTTCCTGCGATTGCGAATTCATCGTCGTCTCCTGGCCGGAGCGGGTCCGGTCGCGTTCCTTGGCCGCCGTACCACCGCAGCCTACCCCGTGCGGCCGGCCCGGTCGAACCGGAACGCCGTGCGGGCAAGCGGCAGCGGCAGGCTCGATCTCCCTAGCGATCGAGCCTGCCGTGCCTGCCCCGCCCTCGCGGACGAAGCCGGGACATCCCTGTCGCGAACCCCGCAGAGACTTCGATGCCGTCCCTGGCCTGCGGGGTTCCTCGATCGGCGCCGGTCCGCCGCCTCCACCGACGGCGCGGCGGCCGGTGCCGATCGAACTGCGGCGCCGCCGCGGCTTCCCTGCCGGCCGGCGCCTGCTTCCTGTAGCCGCGGCGCGTCCTGCGCCGCGGTTGCCATCGACCTCAGCCCAGGCTCATGCGCGGGGGCTGCTGTTGCTGGTTCTGCTGCTGGCTCTGCTGCTGCGTGGCCTGCTGCGCCGGCGCGTCCTGGGCCAGGCGCTGGCTCGACTGCTCCACGCTCTGGCTCACCGCCTGCTGGGTATTGGCGAACACGCGGTGGTGGGCCGGATCGTTCAAGCCGCCCTGGACCGCGAACACGCCGTTGCCGTTGACGTTCTGCACGACGTGGTCGATGCGGTTCATGCCGCTGACCGCCGCTTCGTAGGTCAAGGTCGCGGCGGCGCGCTCGCGGTCCTGCGCACTGCGGAAGCCGGCCTCGGGGCCGAGCCGCTCCAGCCCGGCCAGCGCCTGCCGGTACATGCCGTTGTTCGGATGGCCCGGATCGGAGATCAGCGCGCGGTCGCCGCCTTCGCGGCGCGGCGCGGCCTCGCCGAGCGCCTTGAGCGTGTCGCGTCCGGCGATGCCGTCCTCGTGCAGGCCGTTCTCGCGCTGGAAGCGCGCCACCGCCTGGCGGCTGCGTTCGCCGAAGTCGCCGTCGGCGGCCAGCGGCCGGCCCTGATCGTCGCGATAGCCCAGGCGGTTGAGGGTTTCCTGCAGCGCGCGCACCTCCTGTCCGCGCTCGCCCTGGCGCAGCACGCCGTCGGCGCCGGCCGCGGCCGGCGCGGCGGCGGCGCTGCGGCCGCCGTGTTCGCGCTGGTTCCAGAACGTTTCCGGATTGACGCTGTTGCCGTTCGCGTCCTTCATCTGATAGTGCACGTGCTGGGCGTATTGCGCCTCGCCGTTGGGGCCGCGCCCGCCCATCGTGCCGATCGGCGTGCCGGGTTCGACCCGCTGGCCGACCACCACCGACTGGCTCTGCGTGTGCAGCAGCTGGTGGCGGTTGCCTTCGCCGTCGACGATGGTGACGGTGCCGTAGCGGCCGCCGACGAATTCCACCGTGCCGGTGACCGGCGAGTGCAGGGTCGGATGGGTCAGGTTGACCCCGGCCTGGCCGCCGACGTAATTGAAATCCGAGCCGCCGTGCGGGCCGTTGCCGCGGTGTTCGCCGTAGTGGCCGGTGATGTGCGGCGAACGCCCCTGCTGCGGCGGCAGGATGGTGTTCATGACGTCTTGGTAGGACATGTCGGCTCCTGAAAATAAAGTCGTTCGCGCCCGCGCGGGCGGTTAAAGCGAATCGTCGCGCATGCGGTACAACGTCCAGCATTCGCCCTTGCGGAAGAAGAACGAGAGCTGGTAGTCGGTGTCGGGCTTGGCCAGCATCACTTGCTTGTCGCCGTTGAGTTCGGTCTGGCTCAGCACCAATCCCTCGGCCTGCTGTCTGGCGCGGCTGGCCATCAGCGGGAACTTGAGCGCGTCGCCGTCGAGCATCGCGGTCACCGGCTTGGGTTCCGGGTCGGCGTTCGCGTCGACGGTTTCGCTGCGCAACGGACGCTGGGTGAAGGCGCGCTGCACCTGGATGTCGTCGGCGAACGCGGCCAGGAACGCGTCGAAGTCCTGCGACGGGCACGCCGTCGCCGGCGTCGCCGCAGCGCCGGCGGCGGGCGCCGCGGCGGC
>NZ_LXSD01000046.1:0-3006 GCF_017168095.1 Lysobacter enzymogenes
CGGCGCCGCACGAGCCCGCCGCCGCCACCGGCGATCTGCCCGCGGACGTGGTCGCGCTGGTGCGCGCCGGCGACCGCGGCGCGGCCTGGCAGTTGCTGGAGCGCAAATACGGGGCGACGTCGGCGCAGGCCTTGCGGCGCATCGCCGAGTACGAGATCGCGCGCAAGCAGCGTGGGCGTGGCGGCGGTGCGGGTGCGACCGTTGCGGCCGGCGACGACAACGGCCGGATGATGCTGTGGGCGTTGCTGGTGGCGATCGCGGCGGTGGTGGTGTGGTGGTTCGTGTGGTGACGGGGCGGCGACGGTCGCGTGGGTTTCGTCGTGGGTGCGAGGTCGCGGTCGCGGCTCGCGCCGCTCCTACAGGCAGCCCATGCAGGAGCGGCGCGAGCTGCGACCGCGCCACCGCGATTACGGCGAAACCATCGCAGCCGCGGTAATCCCGCCCCGCCTCACCCCAACGACGCCAGCCACTCCTCGTCGCTGCCCTCGTTCACGCCCTCGAACAGGAACGTCGACAGATAACGCTCGCCGGTGTCCGGCAGCATCGCCAGCACCACCGCGCCCGGCTCCGCCGACTGCGCCACCTGCAAGGCCGCGGCCAGGGTCGCGCCGGCGGAAATGCCGACGAACAGGCCTTCCTCGGCCGCCAGCCGGCGCGCGGTGTCGCGCGCGAGCACGTCGTCGACCGGCACGATCTCGTCGGCGGCCTCGCGGTCGAGCACCGCGGGGATGAAGTCCGGGGTCCAGCCCTGGATCTTGTGCGGCGCCCAGTCCTTGCCGCTCAGCAGCGCCGCGCCGGCCGGCTCGCTGGCGGTGACGCGCACCTCCGGCCGCGCCAGCCGCAGCATCTGCGCCACCCCGGTCAGGGTGCCGCCGGTGCCCCAGCCGGTGACGAAGTGGTCGAGCCGGCGGCCGGCGAAGTCCTGCAGGATCTCGGCCGCGGTGGTGTTGCGGTGGAACGCCGGGTTGGCCGGGTTCTCGAACTGGCGCGCCAGGAACCAGCCGTGCTTTTCCGCCAGTTCGGCCGCGCGCCGGACCATGCCGCTGCCGCGCTCGGCGGCCGGGCTCAGGATCACCTTGGCGCCGTAGGCGCGCATCAGCTTGCGCCGCTCGATCGAGAAGGTCTCGGTCATCACCGCGACGAAGCGGTAGCCGCGCGCCGCGCACACCATCGCCAGGGCCACGCCGGTGTTGCCCGAGGTCGCCTCGATCACGGTGTCGCCGGGCTTGAGCAGGCCGCGCGCCTCGGCGTCGAGCACGATCGCCAGGGCCAGGCGGTCCTTGACCGAGCCGCCGGGATTGAACGCCTCGACCTTGGCGTAGAGGCTGACGTGGCCCGGCCCGAGCCGGTGCAGGCGCACCACCGGGGTGCGGCCGATGGTCTGCAGGATGCTGTCGTAGATCATGGGGGGCGGCTCCGTGGGAGGAGCCTGGAGTATGCCCCCGGGGTCGCGTCGCGGCGGCGTCGCTGCAGGTTGCGGGCGGGCAACGCGGCGCGCCGACGGCTTCGGCAGGCACGTTGCAAGCGGATTGCAGGCGCGCTGCGCGCAGATTTTCGGGCACTTGGCCGGACACTTTGCCGAATTCGAGGCGACGCCGGTCAACCAATGGCCCACGCGCACGTTCATACGCGACCGCTAGAATCGCGCGGCTTCGCCGTCCGCCTGCGACGGCTCGCGCGGCGCCCTCGGGGAGAGGGAGGCCGCTACGCCATCCGATCCGCGCCCTCGCTTCCATACGCCAGCACCCCGGCCCGCCCCGTTCAGAGAACCGCATGCGACCACGTTCCGCCTTTCGTTACGGCTGCCTATTCGCGTTCGCCCTGGCCCTGGCCGGGTGCGGCAAGGGCGGCAAGCCGCAGGCCGGCCAGGGCGGCCCCGGCGGCGGCCAGGGCGACCGGCCGACCCCGGTGACCACCGAACAGGTGCGCCTGCGCGCCTGGAACGACACGGTGCAGGCGCTCGGCAACGTCAAGGCGCGCGAGTCGATCACCGTCACCGCCAAGGTCAGCGAGATCGTGCAGAGCGTGCACTTCGACAGCGGCGACCACGTCGCCGCCGGGCAGTCGCTGGTCACCCTCAGCGGCAAGGCCCAGCAGGCCGCGCTGGCCCAGGCCGAGGCGACCGCGAAGGAGGCCGAGCAGCTCTACCAGCGCCAGACCGAACTGGCCGCGCAGCAGCTGATCGCGCGCTCGGCCCTGGACACCCAGCGCGCCACCCGCGACGCGACCCGGGCGCGGGTCGAACAGATGAAGGCCGACATCGGCGACCGCCAGGTGCGCGCGCCGTTCGCCGGCGTGCTCGGCATCCGCCAGGTCAGCCCCGGCGCGCTGGTGACGCCGGGCACGGCGATCGCCACGCTCGACGACACCGAGCGCGTCTACATCGATTTCCCGGTGCCCGAAACCCTGCTCGCGCGCGTGGCCAAGGGCCAGAGCGTCAGCGGCACCAGCGCCGCGTATGCCGGCAAGCGTTTCGAGGGCGCGGTCGCCACCGTCGATGCGCGGGTCGACCCGGCCACCCGCGCGGTCACCGTGCGCGCCGACTTCGCCAACCCCGGCCACCTGCTGCGCCCGGGCATGCTGGTGCAGGTGACCTTGCTGCAGCCGCAGCGGCAGGCGCTGCTGGTGCCGGAAATCTCGGTGGTGCAGGTCGGCAACGATTCTTACGTGTACCGGCTCAAGCCCGACGCCACGGTCGAGCGCGCCGACGTGCGCATCGGCGCGCGCCGCGAAGGCCTGGCGGAAGTGCTCGACGGCCTGGCGATCGGCGACACCATCGTCGTCGACGGCACCGGCAAGCTGCGCGCCGGCAGCAAGGTGCAGGCGGCCGGCGCGCAGACGCGCGAAGCCGGCGCGCCGGCGGGCGCCGCGCGGGACGGCCGCAATGGGTAAGGCGGCGCGGGCGTTGAAGGCACGGATTCTCGATCTGCTGCGCGCGGTGGCGCCGGCGTCCCTGCGCCCGCGGCGCGAGCAGCCGCGCGGCGAAGGCGAAGGCGACGGCCGCGC
>NZ_LXSD01000047.1:0-2922 GCF_017168095.1 Lysobacter enzymogenes
GGCGGCGCGGCGGCCGCGTCGGCCGGCGCGCTCGCCGGGGCCGTGGACGCGGCCGGCGCGTCCGGCGTGGTTTCGCCCTTGCTCTTGCAAGCGGCGAGCGACAGCGCGCCGAGCACGATGGCGGCATAAGCGGCGATTCGCAGATCGATCTTCATGGAAGCATGCACCTCGGATGGTTTTCGGCCGGCCTCGGGGTCGCGGCGCGGCCGGATGGGCCACGGCCGCGGCTGCGGCGCGGTGCGGGGGAACACCGGGGGACCGCCGCAGCCGCGGCCGGCTGCACGTGCCGCAGGGGAAGTGGGACGGCACGGGCTGCACACTGCCGTCATCGCGATGAACGAACCCGGTGGCGCGCACGGCGCCGCTACGTTTTTTTAACCAACCCGCGACAGCGCTGCGTTAGGCCGCGACCGGATCGCGGCGCAAAGCGTGATCGCTTAATCGCTATTCGCACGCCGCGCGCCGGCGCCGCGGCTGAACGCAACAAAACGTTTACGAACGCCGCCGATTCAGCGCGCCGCGCCTGGGTCCGGACCGGCTCATGACGATGGCGGCGCCGCACATGCCGCAGTGCGCATTGCAGTGCGCGCCGCGCTGGCTCTAAGGTGGCCCGATTGCGGCCGCCCGCGCGCGCCGCCCGCCACCGAGCGAGGGGACCATCGTTTTGAGCCAGCCGTCGAGCGAGCCGACTTCCGTCCGCGCACCTGTCATCTCCCCTTCCGCTTCCCCATCCGGCCCAGACGCCGGCGACTCCGGCACCGTCCGCGCGGTCAGCCGCTGGCAGATCGTCGGCCTGTCGATCAACGACGTGATCGGCAGCGGCATCTACCTGCTGCCGGCGACCGCGGCGATGCTGCTCGGCCCGGCGAGCCTGTGGGCGGTGCTGCTGGCCGGCTTCGCCGTCGCCCTGCTGGTGCTGTGCTACGCGCAGGCGGCGAGCTATTTCGATCAGCCCGGCGGCGGCTATCTGTATGCGCGCGAAGCGTTCGGGCCGTTCGCCGGTTTCGAGGTCGGCTGGATGCTGCTGGTGACCCGCATCTCCACCGCCGCCTCGCTCAGCAACGGCCTGGCCGAGGCGGTGGCGCTGTTCTGGCCGGCGGCCAAGGCCGGGCCGGCGCGCGTGTTCATCGTCGCCGGCTCGCTCGGCCTGCTGGTGCTGATCAACGTGCTGGGCGTGCGCACCGCCGCGCGCGCCGGCGTGGCGCTGGCGATCGGCAAGCTGGTGCCGCTGGTGCTGTTCGTGGCGATCGGCGCGTTCTACTTCGATCCCTCGCTGCTGCGCAGCGATGCGCCGCTGCCGATGGACCACCTCGGCGAAGCCGCGCTGCTGCTGCTGTTCGCCTACGCCGGCTTCGAGAACCTGCCGGCGGCCGCGGGCGAATACCGCAATCCGCGCCGCGACGTGCCGTTCGCGCTGCTGACCATGATCGTGCTGGTGACGATCATCTATTTCACCGTGCAGTTGGTCGCGCTGGGCACCCTGCCGGGCATCGCCGCCTCGACCAGCCCGCTGGCCGAAGCCGCCGCCCACTTCAGCGGCACCGGCCTGGCGTTGGTGCTGACGGTCGGCGCGGCGATCTCGATCCTGGGCACCAACAGCAACACGGTGATGATGGGGCCGCGCTATCTGCTGGCGCTGTCGCGCGACGGCTACGGGCCGCGCGCGCTCGGCGCGATCCATCCGCGCTTCCACACGCCGGCGCGGGCGGTGCTGTTCCTCGGCGCGATCGCGCTGGTGCTGGCGCTGACCGGCTCGTTCCAGCAGCTCGCGCTGCTGTCGGTGGTGGCGCGGCTGTGCACCTACATCGGCACCGCGGTGTCGGTGCTGGTGCTGCAAAAGCGCCACCACGGCCGCGAGGGCGCGCTGCACCTGCCCGGCGGGCCGCTGATTCCGATCGCCGCGATCGTGCTGTCGCTGGGGCTGCTGGCCAGCGCCAGCGCGCAGAACCTGATCGCCGCGGCGATCGCGCTGCTGGTGGGCGCGGCGATCTACAAGCTGCGGCGCACGCCGGAAGCGGACGCGGCCGCCTGATCGCGGCGAAGGTCGCGGCCGCTAGCTGTAGGAGCGACGCAAGTCGCGACCGCGAAACCTCGCCTGATCGCGGCAAAGGTCGCAGCCGCTGTCCTGTAGGAGCGGCGCAAGCCGCGATCGGGAAATCCGCTTTCGTCGCAGGCGCGGTGTCGCGGTCGCGACTCGCGTCGCTCCTACATAGAGCCTTCGGATGGATCGCGCTTGACCTGAACTAAAGTTCAGGTCTTAGCCTGCCGGCAGTTTCCAGCAGGATTTGCGTTCATGGCTTCCAATCTCCGTCTCGCGCTGGTCTACGGCAGCGCGCGCGAAGGCCGCTTCTGCGACGTGGTCGGCGCCTGGGCGCAGCGCCGCGTCGCCGCCCACGGCGGGTTCGACACCGACCTCATCGATCCGGCGCAATGGCCGCTGTCGGGCCGCGCCGACGCGGCGCCGCTGCACTCGCTGCGCCAGCGCCTGCACGCGGCCGATGCGTTCCTGATCGCCACGCCCGAGTACAACCACGGCTATCCGGCGCCGCTGAAGGCGCTGATCGATGCCTGCTACGAACCGTGGCGGGCCAAGCCGGTCGCGTTCGTCAGCTACGGCGCCAGTTCCGGCGGGCTGCGCGCGATCGAACAACTGCGCCAGGTGTTCGGCGAACTGCACGCGGCGACCTTGCGCGACTGCGTCTGCCTGGTCCATGCCGGGCGCCAGTTCGGCGCCGACGGCGAACTGCGCGAGCCGCAGGCCACGCATCGGGCGATGGACGTGGCGCTGGCGCGGCTGCGCTGGTGGGCGCTGGCGTTGCGCGCGGCGCGCGAGGCGATGCCGTACGAAGCGGCGGCTTGAGCGCAGGCGGCGGATGGCCGCGGCGGTTCGAAGCCGGCGCGCGCTGCGCTGCGCGCGCGACG